>JAGRLT010000165.1 GCA_020441665.1 Nitratireductor sp. | reverse complement strand
TCGTCGGAATAGTTCATCATCAACTCGTTGTAGCGGTCGAGGATCGCCTTCTTGTCGGCAACCCCTTCCATCACGTTGTCGAGAACCGTCTTGGACGCATCCAGTTGCGGCTCCTGGGCAAGATAGCCGCAGGTCGCCCCTTCGGCGAGCCAGGCTTCGCCGGTAAACTCCTTGTCGAGGCCGGCCATGATGCGCAGCACCGTCGACTTGCCCGCACCGTTCGGCCCCAGAATGCCGATCTTGGCATCGGGATAAAAGGACAGATGGATGTTCTCGAGAACCTTCTTGTTGCCATAGGCCTTGGAAAGGCCGGACATGTGATAGATGAACTGGCGTGCCATCGCGTATTGCTCCGCATCGAACAGGGATTTCGACGCGCCTTCTATTCGCTTTGCAGGCAAGCGGCAACCGTCGCGGCGGGGCGTCTAGCGCAGATTGGGATGATCGAGGCGGAAGAGACGCAATCCGTTTTCGGGTTGCGCGCCAATGGGCAACAGGCCGGGCCAGCCCTTGCCGGAGGCCAGAGCGGCATAGAGCGGCGCGTCCGACAAGTCGATCGAGGTTTCACGCGCGCAGACGGCGACCACGCTGAACGGCGCCAGGGCCTTGGCCCGGGCATCACTGTCCTTGGACGAGAAGGCCGTCGCAACCCTGGAAATTCCGGGGGCCGCGCGATGAAACGACAGGGACGAGATGGTGATGGCTCCATCGCTTCGGGCCGCGATCTCGGCAATCGGAAAGGACAGTCCCGGCGGCGCGATGATATGCGCCGGCGCCAGGTCCTCGATGCCGGAGAAATCGGCCCCCTCGCATTGGTCCCAGGTCATCAGATCAACGGCATCGTATTGGCGAATCCGCTCCGGCGTCAAAACGAGGGCCAGGACGACGCCCCCCACGGACAGGAAAATGGCGGCCATCACGAGGGGAACAGCCATGAACCCTTTTTTCCCGCGCATGGCTACCAGCAGCCAGGGCAGAAGAAGCGCCGCGAAGGCCGGCGCGAACCGGACGAAGCGGATTTGCCATAGCGTCAGCGCGAAGGCGGTCAATGCGATGAGCCAGACAAGCAGCATGCGCCAGTCACCCTTTCTCGCGACCTCCCCTGCACACGGCACGGTCGCGATCAGAATGAAAGCACACAGGCCGAGAATGGCCAAAGCCCCATATTGCCGGTCGGCGACAAAGGCCAGCGCGCTTTCTTCCTGCGCAACCCGGTCGAGCCAGAACGAGCGGGAAATCCCGTCCACCATCGCATAGGGCCCGTTGAGGCAGGCCGGAAACAGGATCGCGAGAACCGCAAGCAACGCCACGGCCGCCACGCCGAGAAAAAGCAATTGCGGAATGGCGCGAAGTCTCGCCATCTGCGGAAGCGCAAACGCCGAGAGGATCAGCCCGCCGCCGATCATGACCACGATCCAGGGTGCCGACCATGCATCGCAGGCGGTTGTCAGCATTGCCGACGGCCCGATGAAGATCAAACCGGAGAGTACCGAGGAGACGACCATCGCGATCCCCGCGCAGGCAAGACGTTGCCGGGCATTCCGGTCACCGAGGACGGCAAAGGGAACGACCAGCCCGAAGGCCGACAGAATAAATGGCAGGCATTCGAGGCCGACGGTCACCGACAGCACGGCGGAGCATCCCGCCAGCACGCCACCTGCCCCTGCCCGCCTGGCCTCGGCTTCACCGCCACCCAGGCAGAACCCCGCCAGCATCGCCATCATCAGGACAAGCTGAACATTGTGATGGTCGATACGCCCGGGGGTGAACTCCCACAGCGCATAGGTCATCACGATCGCCATTCCCGCCAGTTCCATCAGCGACAACCTCGCGGCGGCCACCGCACGAGCGACCCCCACGGCGGCAGCGCAAAACCCGAACAGGAGAATCGGCGGCCAAGCAAGGGTTGCAATCTTGAACGCGGTGTCGATGCCCGCGAAAGGGGCAAGCAGCCAGGTAATTGACAAATAAGGCAGATCGACCAGCCGCGACCACGGCGACAGATAGGGTTCCGGCATCGCGATAAAGGGAAAGGTCGGATCGAACCACGTCCCCGAACCAAGCAAATGCCGGATCTGAAGCGCGCGCATCCGGTCGTCGACATCACCAAGGAACAGAACGCCATCGGCCAGATCAACGGCAAGGATCGCCAGTGCCATCAGCCAGAACGGCCAAACGCCCCCGCGATGCCACGGGCCGGACCGCAATGGCTCAGCGTCTTTGTCCCCAGCAATCATGAGCAACTTACCCCGTTTGCGGCGACCTTGCCAAAATGCCGTAAAGAAAGAATTGCCGCTTGAATATCCCGGCCTCCGGCGGAGAAACCGCGCCGGCGCAATGCCGGATGGTCTTGCATACCAGGTCGTGTTGTCGGGTCCCGGCACAGCCTGTTGGCATGACATCGCACCTATTGAAACCCGGCCGCGTCGACGGTTCCCGCGGGACAGCCGGGCGCGGTGGTGCCGGCGGCAGGGATCAACTCGGCAAGTGTCGCGCCTTCGCCGATATCGCCCGGAAAGCCACCAGCAAGACCAATCGTGATTTCGCCGATCAGCCGCCGGCCATTGGAGGGATCGGTGACGCAGGCGACCTTGACCCGCTTGCCGGCGCCGGCGCCGAAGCTGTCATCGAAGGCCGCGCGAATTTCGCTCACGGTGACTTCCATGTCGATCCGCGCCGCAAACAGCGCGCGCACCGCCGAACCATTGAGTTCCGCCATCAGCCGCAGGGACTGCGCATAATAGGCCTGGGCGGAGCCGCCATGGCAGGTGCCGTGCTTGATCCATTCATGGCGTTGCAGGCTGGACTGCGTGCCGGGCATCACGCGATCGAGTTCGGCCCGCGTCGCTTCGTCAAGCTCAAGCGCCGGCAGCCCATGCCAGCGCCCCGCCTTGTCGGCGGCGATCTCCGCCGCATCAACCCCGCAATAGACCTTGCTGCCAGGCTGCGGCCACAGCCCGTGCAGGGAAAAATGCGTCGCGTCGAACCGGTTCTCTCTCTGGCTGACGCATTCCTGCTTGCCGGGCCTGGTTTCGCAAAAGCCCGGCTGCCAACTGGCGGCAAGCACGAAATCGACCCTGCCGCGCGCGGAAGCGGGCTGCGCGTTCTGCGGAAGGGTCTGGGCAAAAGTATTCATGGAATAGAAAATCGATATGCAAGAGAATATCAAATTCAAGAAAAAAACTGCAAAGAAATTCATTGCCCTAAACCTGTCCACAATCGACGAACATTGGGTCATTGGGCCGCGAATACGAGAGGGCTTCATCGGGCCCGCCGGCGCATTTGGAAAGGCGTTGACTGTGCCGGTCCGCTCGCCCACTCTCGCGCCAACCCGGCCGTTCACCAAGGCGTACCCACATGTTTTCGCCAAGCCCGCTCTCCTCGCCCACCGGCGCGACCCTCGCCATCCGCCTGTCGCCGGCAACCGGCAATGCCAAGGGCATCGTCCAGATCAACCACGGCATGGCCGAGCATTGTGGCCGCTATGCCCGGTTCGCCGCCGCGCTCAATGCCCGTGGCTGGCATGCCATCGCCCACGACCATCGCGGCCATGGACAAACCACGGCGCCCGACGCCCCGCAAGGCGTATTTGCCGCCAGCAACGGCCATGACAAGGTCCTGGAAGACTGCCGCGCGGTCAACCATCATGCCCGCAAGATCTGGCCGAACCTGCCGCTGGTCCTGTTCGGCCATTCCATGGGTTCGATCATCGGCCTCAACTATTGCATACGCCATTCCGACACGATCGACGGCGCAGTGCTGTGGAACAGCGGGGCCGATGCCGGCATGCTGCTGTCGATACTGGTGGCGCTGCTCAAGATCGAGCGCATGTTCAAGGGCTCGGACGTGCCTTCCGCGATCGCCGCGAAACTGACCTTCGAAGCGTGGAACAAGGCCTTCGCCCCCAACCGCACCGCCTTCGACTGGCTCTCCCGCGATGAGGCGGAAGTCGACCGGTACGTCGCCGACCCCCAATGCGGCTTTCCCTGCAGTTCCGGCCTCTGGCTCGATCTGACCCAGATGATCGCCGCCGGCGCCAGCGACAGGGAACTGGCCCGCATTCGGCGCGACTTGCCGATCTATCTTCTGGGCGGCGAAGCCGACCCGTGCAGCGATCATGGCAAGGCGATGCTTCGCCTCGCCGACCGGCTGCGGCTGATCGGTGCCACGGACCTGACGGTCCGCACCCTGCCGGACACGCGCCACGAGACGCTCAACGAGATCAACCGCGACGAGGAAACCGCTCTCCTGTGCCACTGGCTGGAAGCCCGGTTCGAGAAGTAACGGCTCCCTCCCCGCCGGGCAGCCGCCAACGCCGCGCCGTCTATTCGGCGGCATGGAATTGCGGATCGTTGATCTCGCGCGCCTTGCGCGCAAGCAACAGCCGTTTCTGGTATCGGCCCTGCACCACATCGACCAGCACCAGCACGATGATGACGAAATAGAAGGTCGATTTCGACATCGCCGTCACCTCATAGCCGGCAAGCCTGATATGGGCGAGATGACCGCCCTCCGACACCAGCAGGATGCCGACGATGAACAGGATGAACAGGCCAAGCACCTCATAGAGCCGGTTCTTCTTCAAGAACTCCGCCACGTGATCGGCAAGCAGGATCATCAGCACGCCCGATATGACGATCGCCACGGCCATGACGATGAATACCTTGGTAAGCGCCAGCGCCGACAGGATGGAATCGAAGGAGAAGACCAGGTTCATCAGGACGATCGAGGCGATGACGCCGGCAACCGATTTGCGCGCGCCGCCGCCATCCTGATCGACTTCATGAACGGCGAGCATATGGGCGATTTCCTTCACCGCCGTGTAGATGATGAAGCCGCCGCCCAGCAGCACGATCAGCGCGTGGCCGCTGAAATGGCCTTCGAACAGGCCGAACAGGTCGATCCCGAACAATTCGTCCTGAAACAGGTTGATCGCCTGCATGACGACGAACAGCAGCCCGATGCGCAGCACGATGGCGATGCCGATGCCCCATTGCCGCACCCGTCTCTGGCTGTCCTCCGGCGCCCGTTTCGACTCGATCGAGATATAGAGCAGATTGTCGAAACCGAGCACCGCCTGCAACGCCACCAGCATGATGAGCGTAAACAGGTTCTCGGCCGAAAACAGCGCTTCCATGGGTTGTTCTCCTTCTCTTCGCAAGGGCGGGCTGGCGTGCGCTTATCCCCCGGCCTTCCCCCGCGCGCAACCGGCCAGCAGGGCAAAAACCGCCCGTTTTCGGCCCTTCGGCAAGCCGATTTCCCAAAGTCTTTGTTTACCAAGGAATCGGAAACCCACTGATTTGAATCGCATTTTAGTCAAATCCGCCACGTCCTTAAGGGATGCGTTCACCTGTCTTCGCTAGAGTGCCGGGCGACAGAAAACTCTTGGGGGCAGGTATGAGCGGGAAACTCGCCATCATGGCCGGATTGGCCATCGTCTTTGGTGCGACCTCTTATTATGCCGGAAACCAGTATCTCGACAGGCAGGCACAGGCGCGCCTCGACCAGATCGAGAGCAGCAATCGGGCAATCGAGACGACGACCGTGGTCGTCGCCGACGCCGCACTGAGCTTTGGCGACACGCTGGATGCCGACAAATTGCGGCTGATTTCCTGGCCGAAGGATTCGATGCCCGAAGGCGCCTTCACTTCGATCGAGGACGTGATCGGCGGGGGGCAGCGCCGCGTCCTGAAAGCGATCGCCAGGAACGAGCCGCTGCTCGCCGCCAAGCTTTCCGGCGAGGACGGCCGCGCCAGCCTGTCCGGCATCATTGCCGAGGGCATGCGCGCGGTGACCATTCCGGTCGACACCGTCAAGGGCGTCGGCGGCTTCGTTCAGCCGGGCGACCGCGTCGATATCGTGTTCAGCCAGCGCGACCGCCAGAGCGGCGAACAGACCGCCAAGATCATCATGGAAAACGTCAAGGTGCTGACCATCGACCAGCAGGCCGATACCGTCGCCTCGCCGCAGATCGCCAAGACCGTGACGCTGGAAACCGACACGGAAGGCGCACAGAAACTGGCGCTGGCTTCCGAAGTCGGCCGCCTGTCGCTGCTGCTGCGCGGCCTCGGCGACGAAAAGGAAGTCGGCAACGCGGTCATCTCGCTGGGCGCGGAGGAAGTCGGCGAGGGCGGCAGGTCCGTTGCCCCCAAGCCGGCAGTTTCGAGCGCCAGTGCTTCCGGCACCGGCGAAGGCAAGGGCGGGTTCCTCTCCTTCCTCAATCAGGCCCAGGAGCAGAAATCAAAGACCGTGCGCGTGGTTGGCGGCTACGAAGTGCGTGAGGCGACGGTGCCAATTCTCGAAAAGCTGGAACAACAGCGCGATAGCGAAGTCGGGGAATAGACGGATCAAGCGAGGGGTTGCCGGAAACGGCAAGGACGACGATGAAAAAAGATCAAGATCACAAAGCGTTGGCCCGCCTTGGCCGGTCCCTGTCGGCGGCACTCCTGCTGCTGGCGGCCCTCGCAACGGTGTTCGCGGCCCCATCGCAGGCCGAAGCCCAGTCGATCATCAAGATCGCGGCGACGTCGAAAACCCGCTCGATCTCCGTGCCGATCTCCAAGCCGACCACCTTCAGAACCGACGCTCCCTTTGCCGAAATCGTCGTCGGCGATCCCTCGCTGGCGATCGTCACCCCGCTGACCGACCAGTCCTTCTATGTCGTCGGCGCCAAGAAGGGCACCACCGGCATCGTCCTGTTCAACGAGGCAAAGGAGCTGATCGGCTCGCTCGACGTGGAGATCGCGCCCGACGCCAACCGGATCAATGAGAGCCTGCGCGCCGCGCTGGGTGAAACCGGCGTCACCGCCCGGACCAAGAACGGCAATGTGATGATCACCGGCGAGGCAAGTTCGCCCGCCGCCGCCGAAACGGCGCGCAAGATCGTCAAGAATTATGATGAGGACGCCGTCGATTCCCTGAAGGTCAAGGCTTCAACCCAGGTCCAGCTCGAGGTCCGCTTCATCGAGGCCCAGCGCAACAAAACCAAGGAACTGGGGGTGGGCCTGCGCGGCGGCAAAGGCCGTGTCTACGGAACCTCCGGCAATCTTCTGGGTGGCAGTATCTCCAACGGTCTGATCAGCGGCAGCCTGCCCTTCGGCCAGGTTCTGACCAGCCTGATCTCTCATGGTCTTGACGTCGACGTCCTGCTGCAATCGCTCGAGGCGCGCGGGGTCGCCCGCCGGCTGGCGGAGCCGAACCTGGTGGCCCTTTCCGGCGACAAGGCAAGCTTTCTCGCCGGCGGCGAGTTTCCCGTGCCGGTTGCCGCGGACAATGGCTCGGTGACGGTCGAGTTCAAGAAATTCGGCGTCGGCCTCGATTTCACGCCCACGGTCATGGATGACGGCCTCATCCATCTCGAAATCGCCCCGGAAGTCAGCGCCATCGATCCGACCTCCTCGGTGCGGTTCAACGATATCGAGATTCCGGGCCTCATCGTGCGCCGCGCCCAGACCACGGTCGAGCTTCGCGACGGCCAGAGCTTCGTCATGGCCGGCCTGCTGCAATCGGACGGCGTTTATGACGTGCGCAAATTCCCCTGGCTCGGCGACATTCCGATCCTCGGCGCGCTGTTCCGTTCGTCGTCCTACCGCAAGAAGGAAACCGACCTCGTCATCATCGTGACGCCACGCCTGGTCAGGCCGCTGGTTCCCGGCGACCAGATTGTCTCCCCGCTCGACGCGACAGCCACGCCGAACGATATCGACCTGTTCGTCGACGGCAAGACCGAGATTTCGCGCGCAAGGCTGCGGGTCGCCGCCGAAACCGAGTCGGGCATTCTGCCGGCCGGCCATATTCTGGATTTCTAACCCCCGGGATACCCGAGAGAAAGACGCAATCCGATGAAAAAGACGCTCGCTCTTGCCTCCCTCGTCCTGCTGGCAGGTTGCCAGGAATACCTGACCCGCAGCGAACTGGTGAGCCCCTACACCGGCAACGCCACCGCAGCCAACCGCACGCTGCAGGCCGCTGATCCCTGGCCGCGCTATGTCTACAACCGCAACCTGAAAACCAGCGGGCAACGCCAGGCCGATGCGGTGACGCAGGTCGACACCGCCCATGAGGAGAAGGCGGCGGCACCGCTGCTGCCCATCGCCTCGCCCACCCAATAACGGCCGCGGGCGCCGCACCGGAATAGGCAGAAACGCGTGCAACACATTGGTGGATAAAGAAAAATGACAAGTTCGGACAACCAAACGAAACCACGCAAAACCCTCCTCGTCTCCCGCGACGGGGAGCTGATCAAGATGGCCAGGGGAGCTATTGGCAGTTCCGGCGCGCATCAGATCATCATTGCCGAGAAATCCATTTCCGAGGTCGGTGCCGAGGTGCGAGACGGCCAGTTCGACGCGCTGGTCATCGACATGGACGCGACCGCGGTCGGCGACTTCGAGCATCTGCAGAAGATCAAGCGGATGACCGGGCCGTCCACCGCCGTCATCGTCATCTCGCAGAACTTCTCGCCCGCCGCCGCCCGCATCCTTATCCAGCTCAAGGTCACCGATTTCCTGATCAAGCCGCTGGCGACCTCCGATTTCGTCCGTTCGATCAACAATGTGCTCAAGAACTCCTCCGACGAAGCCCAGGTCGAGCCGCAATTCCTTTCCTTCATGGGTGCCTCCGGCGGCGTCGGCAACACCGTGCTGGCGCTCGAGGCCGCAGCTATTCTCAACCGCTTCGGCCATCGCATCGGCCGTTCCACCTGTGTCGTCGATCTCAACTTCCAGCTCGGCTCCTGCGCCGAATATCTCGATCTCGAGCCACGTTTCGACATCAACGAGATCGAAAACGCCCCCGAGCGCCTCGACCGGCAACTGCTCGACGTCATGCTGGCCCGCCACAAGAGCGGTCTGTCGCTGATCGCCGCGCCCAACAAGCCGAGCGACATGCGCAGTTTCAAGCCGGCCCTGGTGATCCGCCTTCTCGACCTCGTTTCAGCCTATTTCGACTATGTCGTGATCGACCTGCCGCGCAGCTGGTTTCCCTGGACGGAAACCGTTCTGATGGGATCGAACCGCGTCTTCATCACCGCCGACATGACCGTTCCCTCGATCCGCCATGCCCGCCGGGTCATCGAGGCGATCGCCGAGAAGGGCGGCAAGCAGATACAGCCGAAGGTCATCGTCAACCGGATGGACAACCGCAAGAACGTCGCCGGCCTCAATGCCGGCGACGTGACCGCCGCGCTCGAAGGCCAGCTCGCCGGTACCATTCCCAACAACTACATGCTGGTCCGCGAAGCGGTCGACCGGGGCGTACAGCTTGGCGATATCGACCCCTCCAACAATGTGTCGGCAGCGCTGTCCGCAATCCTGCTGAGCGACAGTGAGGAGGCCGCCGCCCAGAGCGACGCCAAATCGTCGCTACTGTCGTTCGGCCGCAAGCTCCTCGGCCGCAAGGCAGCGTGATGAGCGTCATGAGCAACCGTTTCTCCTCGCTTCAGACCACGGCCTTCGACGACGGCTTCTTCGACGAGCCGGTCAACGCGCCCGCTTCCCCCCGGCCACCAGAACACGCAGCACCGCCGCCTGTAGCGGCTGAACCCCGTGCCGCCGCACCCGCCGTCACAGCACCCGCACCGGCCGTTCCGCCCGCAAAGCCGCCCGCGCCGGACGGTCGGCCGCAAATGGCGCCGGGCCTGCCGCACCGGAAAATCCTCGAGGCCAAGGCGAAGCTGCACCGCAAGCTGCTCGACGAGTTCAACCTTGCCGCGCTCGAAAAGGCGCCGCGCAGCCATGTGCTCTCCGAAGTCAGGAAATTCGTTTCCGACTTCGTCTCAAGCGAACGGCTCGCCTTCAACAACCACGAACTGGACGCGTTCGTCGGCACTGTCGTCGACGAATTGACCGGCCTCGGCCCGCTCGAGCCGCTGATGCGCAACCCGGACATCTCCGACATCCTGATCAACGGGCCGGACAATTGCTATGCCGAGATCAAGGGCGTCCTGCAGCCGATCCAGATCCCCTTCCACGACGAGGCGCACCTGCTGCGCATCGTCAACAAGATCGTCGCCGCCGTCGGCCGCCGCATCGATGAATCGAGCCCGATGTGCGACGCCCGCATGGCGGACGGGTCACGCTTCAACGCCGCGATCCGCCCGATCGCCATCGACGGCCCGCTGGTCTCGATCCGCAAATTCTCCAAGAACAAGCTCTCCCTCGACAAGCTGGTCGAGTTCAAGGCACTCACCGCGCCGATGGCCGAAGTGTTGCAGCATGCCGTTCACTCGCGCATGACGACGATCATTTCCGGCGGCACCGGCACCGGCAAGACCACCATGCTCAATGCGCTTTCCGCCTTCATCAGCGAGAAGGAGCGCATCATCACCATCGAGGATGCAGCCGAGCTGGCGCTGCACATTCCCCATGTCGGCCGGATGGAAACCCGCCCGTCCAACAATGAGGGAACCGGCGAGATCAAGCAGCGCGACCTCGTCAAGAACGCCCTGCGCATGCGTCCCGACCGGGTGATCCTCGGTGAGGTTCGCGGCGAAGAGGCCTTCGACATGCTGCAGGCCATGAATACCGGCCACGAGGGCTCGATGGCGACGATCCACTCCAACACGCCGCGCGACGCGATCGCCCGTCTCGAACAGATGCTCGGCATGACGGGCATGCCGATGACCGTGCAGTCGATCCGCAGCCAGATCTCGAGCGCCATCCACATCATCGTGCAGTTGACCCGGCTTTCCGACGGCCAGCGCAAGATCACCTCGATTGCCGAGATCACCGGCATGGAAGGCGACATCATCCAGATGCAGGAAATCTTCAAGTTCCGCCGCACCTCGATGACCGAGGAAGGCAAGATCGTCGGTCATTTCGAGGCCACCGGCGTGCGCCCGCGCTTCCTCGAACATCTGATCGCCATGGGCATCAAGCTTCCGGGCGACTATTTCGAGCCGGGCGCGAGGATCTAGGATTATCCGATGTCTCCGGTCCTCCTGTTCACACTGGCGATCATGATAGTCACCGTCTTCGCGGTGGAGACGGCTTATACCTTCCTGGCGCGCAACGATTCGGCGAAGAGCCAGATCAACCGCCGCATGAAGCTCGCCCAGCAGCCGAAAACGACCCAGCACGACATCCTGGTCAAGCTGCGCAAGGAGCGCGGCATGGATGCGAGGGGCCGCGGCGTGCTGCCGATCAAGGCGCTGAGCCAGTTGGTCATCCAGGCCGGCATCACGGTCGGGCTGAAGAAGTTCGCGCTCTATCACGCCCTCTACACGGTTGTCGCGACCTTCGCCGTGCTGCTCGCGACCCGCTCCCTTCTGGTGCCGATCGCCGCCTTCCCGATCATCGCCTTCGTCCTGCCGGTCCTTTGGCTGCGCCATCGCAAGAACAGGAAGATGACCCGGTTCGGCAAGCAGTTGCCGGAAGCCATCGAACTGATCACCCGAAGCCTGAAGGCCGGCCACCCGGTACCCGTCGCGCTCACCATGGTGGCGCGCGAAATGCCGGATCCCATCGGCACGGAGTTCGGCATGGTCGTCGACGAGGTCACCTATGGCTCCGATCTCGTGACCGCCCTGCTGTCGCTCTACGAGCGCACCGGCCACCCCGACCTGCCCCTACTGGTTTCGGCCGTATCGATCCAGTCGACCACCGGCGGCAATCTGCGCGAGATTCTCGACAGCCTGTCGCGGGTCATCCGCGAGCGGCTCAAGATGAAGGCCAAGGTAAAGGCGATTTCTGCCGAGGGCCGGATGTCGGCCGGCTTCCTTTCCGCCATGCCGGTGCTTCTCTTCATCGTATTGCTGACCATCCTGCCGGACTATTACGGCGGCATCTGGCATGAACCGATGACCTGGTACATGTTTTCAGGCCTGTTCGTCTGGCTCGTCACCGGTAATTTGCTGATCCTGAAAATGGTAAGCTTCAAGGTGTGATGGCATGGCGTTGATCGGCGATATCCTCCCGCTTCCGTTTCTCGCCGCGATCTTCGCGAGCCTGATCGCATTCGGCCTGATCTTCTATTTCTGGCAGGCCCAGACCCAGAAGCGCGCGCGCTCGGAAGTCAAGAAGCGCCTCGATATCTCGCGCAAGTCAGGGCGGATCGCAGCCGACGGCAAGACCGGCTCGAACGCCGCCGCGGGCCGCGTCGCCAGGAAGCTCGCCAGCCGGACCCGGGACTATTATTCCCAGTCCGACCCCAACCAGCAGAAAAAGATGCAGATGAGGCTCATTCAGGCCGGCTTCGCGCATCCCAACGCATTGGGCTATTTTCTCGCGACGCGGCTGGCGCTCGGCCTCGGCTTCATGCTGGTCGGCGGCGTCGTGGTCCTGCTCTTCTACGCCGACAAGGAACTGACCCAACAGGCGCTGATGGTCATGGGCGCGACCGTGACCGGGTATTTTCTGCCGACCAACTATGTTGCCAGGCGCGGCATGGCCCGTCAGCAGGAAAACCGCGCCGGCTTTCCCGACGTCATGGATCTGATGATCGTTTCGGCCGAGGCCGGCCTGACGATCGAGGCGTCGATCGAGCGCATTTCCCAGGAAATCAGCCGTACCCATCCTGTCCTGAGCGAACATCTTCAGGTCTGTTCCATCGAGATCCGCGCCGGCAAGCAGCTCGACGACGCACTGCGCTCGTTTGGCGACCGCGTCGGGCTGGAAGAGGTCCAGGGCTTCGCCACCATGATCCAGCAGTCGAAGGAACTGGGCACCAGCGTTTCCGACGCGCTCCGCGTCTATTCCGACGAGATGCGCCACAAGCGCATGATGGCGGCCGAGGAAAAGGCCTATGCCCTGCCCGCCAAGCTGTCGATCCCGGTGACGGCCTTCATCCTGCCCATCGTCATCGGCGTCGCGATCATTCCGACCATCGTCCGCCTGATGGACAAGTGATCGCCCGCAGCGACCGGCCCACCCTGCTCCGAAACCTGCATCGCGCCGCGCAACCGTCTGGTAACGATAGCGCCAATCTGTCGAATTTTATCGGAGTTTTCGCCTATCTGTTGGCGGCATGTTAAGAACGACCTGCTAGCCTTGCCCCAATAACAAGAAGAAAAAGTGCAACAAGGGGGCACTCCCATGAAGTCTGTGATCAGGGCGGCCTGCGCCGCCTTCCTCATCGCTGCGCCGCTGACAGGCTGCACCAGCACGGGCATGTCGACCCATGCCGATGCCACCGATACCCAGACACCGTTTGTATACACCCGCGACGGGCTGGTGCGGCACGCGCCGCAATCCGATCACGCTTCCCTGACGGGCGACAGCTCCAACCGGCTGCTCGAACTGGGCAAGGAAAACTTCGCGCTGCAGAATTACGGCCTGTCCGAGAAATACTTCCGCCAGGCCGTGGAAGTGCGCACCGACAACGCTTCGGCCTGGGCCGGGCTTGCCGCCTCCTACGACCAGCTCGGCATGTTCGACAAGGCCGACCGCGCCTACCGGGCCCTGAAGGATCTGAAGGGCGAGGATGCGCGTGTGCTCAACAATATGGGCTATTCCTACCTGCTGCGCGGCGACTACAAGAAGGCGCGCCTCTATCTCAACAAGGCACAGAACGCCAATCCCGGCCTCGACCACATCCAGGGCAATCTGCACCTGCTGGAAAAGGTCGCTCACACCTAGGTAGTGGACTCATAAATTCGCATCCACAGGTGTGCTGATGCGAGTGTGATGGCTGTAAGCAGGATTTCACCGGCAGGTTCTCACCTGCCGGTTTTCATTTGTCCATGCGACAGCCGCCTTCCCTTTCCCGAACGGCCCACCGTCAGCGCGCGGCCAGCGCGACCCTTACGGCTTCATAGTGCCGACAGCTTGCCCGGGGAGATCCCGCCGGACCGATGCAAAGGGTGAACTGGCTCACCGCCGGGCCGTCAAGCACCGCTGAAAGGTATCTTGGCACGATTTCTCCCGGCCGGATCAGCTTCGATGCCCGGCGTCCGTCGGATCGCTCGATGCTCAGCCGCAGCGTCTCGCCGCCGGAAGAAGCGGCGGGAACGGCAAGCAGCACCTTGCCGGAAAACACCGTCACACGTTCGACGGTCGCAGGCTGAACTGAATTCGGGCGGGCCGGCACGTGACCTCTGAAGCCGACACCGCCCGATCCAGCCTTCGTCCCCGGCGCAAAAGCCAAGGTCGTAGCACAAGCCAGGATGGCAGCGACCGCAACGCGGGAAAGCCGGCCAACTGTATCGTGGCGAAACATCATCATCCCGACCGGCAAGTTTCATGCCATGTTAAGGGTTCATACACCCCGATTTTGGTTTGTCCCCTGCCGGGCAGATATCCGCCATTCTCGAGCGCAGTCTTTACGATTTGCTAAAATCGGATTGGTAGATTTTGCCCAGCCAATTCATAGGACTCATTTCATGGGGTCCTGGCTGCGAAAGGGGGCAAACTCTCTTCCAGTTGCAAAGTTGGCGGACAAAAAGAAGCGACAGGAGAGTCACGCATGAAAACCCTTATCAAGGCCGCAGCCTTCGCAGCCGTAATTGCCGCTCCGATGAGTGCCATGGCCGCAAAAACCGGCGACAGCAAGGACGTCAACTTCAACGGCACCGTAACCCATACCTGCGCCATCACCGTCGGCAGCGACGGTACGCTGGGCGTTTCCGGCGATTTTGGAACGCTGGGCTCGAGCACGGGCAGCGGTTCCTCCGGTGCAGCCACCGTGGTCGCCTCCGGCGCCACTTTCAAACTCTATGTCGATGCTCCCTCGTCCTGGTCGGGTCCCACCGCACCGGATTCGGCGAGCTCGGCTGTCAGCGGCGATCTTACCGTAACCAGTGCAGCGTCCGGCGGTGTCGCCGTTCCGCGCGGTTCGCACGACGTGGACGTAGACATGACGGCTACCACCGCCTCCTTCTTCGAGGAAGGCGACTATTCCGCCGTTGTGACCCTGCGCTGCGAATAACCCAGTGACAGAAAGGCACAGCCTGAAATGAAAATCGTGAAAGTGAATTCCGTCAAGGCATTCGTTCTCTCAACACTTTTCGGCTGTGCCCTTGCAATCCCGCTGCTGCCTTGCGAGGCAGCGGCGCAGGCGATGTCTCCGATGCGGGGTCAGGTGAAAAGCTTCACCGACACATTTGCCCTCAAGGTCTATCCGGCAAACCCCTACAAGCATCGCATTCGCATTTCGGTGAAGGTCTACGATCAGGACTTCCGCGAAGTGACGGATGCAAGGGTTTCACCGGCCGACTTTACCCTCGGTGGAAACTCCGACCGTCAGGTGACGGTTCTGGTTCCCTTCGACGGCGGCAAGACGAGAAAGGTACGCGTCTGCACTGAATCGATCCCCTTCCAGGGAATGAGCACAAAAACAACAAACATAAAGGCTCAGATATGCGGGAAGTTCTTAGGGGAGCGGGTAAATTAGGGATACTCGCATTCCTGGCAATGGCCTCTCTAGGCGTCGAGGCACAGGCCGAAACCACTTTCGTAAACCAGAACATTTCAGGATTCAGCCTTCCGGGCGTAACCCTGCCCTCTGGAGCCGATGAAGTCCGCGCCGCGGACGGAACGACCTGCCGTTCGGCGGTCGGCGGCAATGGGGCCTATGTCGATGTCGGCGTTATCGGCAATCCGGAGACGGAAAGCTCGGCATCGAACGTATCGGCCTATGGCCGGATCGTCGTGCCGCTGGGCGTAAAGCCGAAACGGGTCGATTGCACCCGGCTCTACGACCTCGAGATACAGCGGCTCGAAATGGAATTGCGGCTTGCCCAGATGGGCCTCGCCCAGGGCATCTCGCCGGTCTTCGAAAGCGGTCCGGCAACACAGGGCGGGGATGCCGCCGGCGCGGACTGGGTCAATGACGGCTGGTCCGACACGGGACGCCGCGAAAGCGCGGCGGAGGCTCGATAGGCAGGGGAAGCGGGTTTCGAAACCCGATGGCGATGGGATGAAACGGCAGGGAAGATCGCTGGCAAGTTCGCCGTCCCGCCCGGTCCGGGGTTGCGGGACCGCAGGCGATCGCATCGGCTGCCTTGCCACCGCATTGACCCCGGCCGCCCTTGTCCCTGCTGTCCTTCTCCCTGCCGCCCTTCTCCCTGCCGTCCTTGCCCTTGTCATGGCCACCCTGCCGGCAAAGGCTCAGGAACCCATACTCGACTTCACCAACGACAAGGCCAACGGCCGCGACCAGACCTGCCTGATCTATGTCACCGAGGACGGCGCGCTGCACCAGCGCCCGGGCACCAACGAATTGAGTTCCTTCGGCGCCGGCGGCCGCCCGGGCCGGCTTGAGGTCACCGCGACCCACAATTCCTTCAAGCTCAGCATCGAACAGCCCTTCGGCTTTCGCGTCGCGCCGCAAGACGGCAATCAGAACGTCGTCTTCACGAGCAGCTTTTCAGGAACCGGCGCGACCAATTTCTCGCTTCGCCCCGGAAACGAACGGCAGAAGCTCCAGATCGGAACCACCCATGTCGAGGCCCATCTGGTCGCCGATCGCGGCGGCGACAGCTTTCCCGCCGGAACCTATCAGGCTCAATTGACCGTGCGATGTGAGTAGAAACCAACATGGCGGGGACGGGACAGGATGGTTTCCCTGGCGGGGAACAACGGAATATGGCGGCGCGATGCGGATGGCGGCGGGTTGTCGCCCCGGCTCTCTGCGCCGCCCTGTTGCTGGTCGCCGGCAAGGCGGCCGCCGGCCAGGGCAGCGCGGTTTTCACCGGCAAGGTCGGCCAACGGCAATATTGCCAGATCACCATCGTCCAGGACGGCACCTTCACCGCCGATCCCACCCTGTCCTCGCTGAGCACGCAGAATGGCGGCGGCGTCAAGGCGAAGGCTTTGGTCGATACTTCCAACGGTTCCTTCGACATCACGGCCGAGAACCCGCCATCCTTTTCGACCATGCCATCGGGCGGCGATACCGGGGTCAGCTTCTCGACGCTGTACCACGCCTCGGGCGCCACCAGTTTTTCCAACGTACCGGGCACCACCAGGAAGCTCCGCAAGGGACTGACCGAACTCCTGGTCGACTTCTCGGCCACAAGGCCCGACGCCTTCCCCGAGGGCGACTATGCGGCAACCGTCGTTCTGCGCTGCGAATAGAGAGAGCGGCCTCGCTCGGCGGGCATTCGATCGCGGATCAGGAACCGGCCGCCGGCGGTGAGACCTTTTCAAGCACCTGCGTCCAGTTCATCTGGCCATTGCCGACTTCTTCCTTCACCGTCACGCCGAGCTTGGGCGCAAACCAGATGAAGTGCGTCATGCCGCGCGGCAGGCCGCGGGCGACGGGCATTTTCACCTTCATGGCGCGGAAGGTGCCGGCCGGCAGCTTCAGCGTCTCGAAGCCGATCACCTCGACGATGCCGCCGCCGGTGATTTCCTTCTCCTTGCGGTGATCGTAGGAGCGCCAGGAGGAGACCCAGCGGTCGCCGGGCCTGAGCGGAAAGCGATAGCGCTCTTCCACCGGCTTGTAGGTCAGGATCGGCTTGTCGTTCTTGTCCCTGTAGCCCTTGAGGGCAAAATTGGCGGTGTCGTAATAGGCGCTGACGGTCTCCGATTGCCCCTTGATCGAGGTCATCTTGAGATAGGTCTTTCCGCCGAGCGCCACCGTGCCGGCCACCCGATAGGTGATGACCGGCGGCAGCGACGACCAGTTGTTGCGGAAGGTCAGCTCGGTTCCGCTTTCCGGCGGCACATAGCTGGCGATCACATTTGCGCTGCCCGCATCCGCAAGCGCGCGGGCGCTTTCCTCCACCGCGCCCGGCGCCGAGGCGGAACCATCGGGCGGCGCGGCGACGCTGGCCGGCAGCTTGTCGCCGGTCGAGGCCGTCGACAGGTCATCGATCTGGCTGGACTGACACCCGGCCAGGGTGACCGCCAGCGCCAGGACCGCCGGCCGGCACAGGTTCGAGATACGCATTCCATGACTCCGCAAGGGCACCCACCCTTTGCCGGATAGTGCAACCTTGTCGTTAAGAAAGGTTTTAGAGCGCCTTTGAAGGCCCGCGATCGTTAAATTTGGACGCAGTTCCCGCCCCAATGATTAACGAAACAAATTTGCGAAATCGAAACCTAAGCAATCTACCTTGGGAACCCGGATCAACGAGGAGCAAAACCGTGACCGCTTTTCCACGTCGATTTGGCCGCGATGAGCGCGGCAATTTCGCAACCATTCTGGGCCTGACGATCGTACCGGTTCTCATGTTTACCGGCGTCGCCGTGGACTATTCCGGATTCAAGCGCCTCGAAAGCCGCATGAACGTCTCGGCCGAGGCAGCCATGCTCGCCGCCACCAAGGAAGTGGTGAAGATGCGGGAGCAGGATTACGCCGATGACGGCAATTACGACTACACGAACGATCAGCTCGTCGACAAGCTGGACGCGGTTTTCAAACCCCATTTCGAGGCCAATTTCGAGGCTGGCGGCTACGATCTCGACCGAAACCTCTACAACCTCGAATACATCGAGGTCGACAACGTCTCCAAGCTGAGGATCACGATCAATTATCCGACGGCCTTCATGCAGGCCTTTGGTCACGAGACGCTGACCACGACGAAGGAAATGATCATCAATCTCAAGGTGCAGCCGAGAAACTACGCGATCGACATCGTCATGTGCATCGATGCGACCGGCTCCATGCAGAACACGCTGGACGGCGTGCAGGCATCGGCCAAGACCTTCAACAAGGATCTGCGCACCGAACTGGGCGTCGGCGAGGCTTCCCAGAAGCTCAAGATCCGGGTTCGGCCGATCTTCTATCGGGACTGGGAGGAGGGTCGCGACTACAACAGCGCGAAAGCCACCTACGACCAGGACATGGTAGCCTATGAACAGTATCTCGAGGATCTGGCCGCCTGGGAAGCAAGCAGCGGCGGTGCCGTCGTCGACGACGGGGGCGGCCTGACCGCCAGCGAGCGCCAGGCGATCGTCGACAACTACAACCGGCAGCGCAACTGGTACTATCAGAACAGATGGGGCAGCTGGAAGCTGGCGACCGCATACTATCAGCCGCACACCCACAAGCGGATCAGCTACGAGAACAAGTACTACTATTTCCGCGATCTGGCCGAACTCAACGACTGGCTGGACAGCCTTGGCGGTGGCGGTGGCGGCATTTCTTCGACACCGCCTCCCACACCGGTCGCGAAACCGACGGAGCCGGTCAACCACGGCCTCAATATGTACGATGATTTCATCGATCTCGATCCAAGCGTTCAGGAAGCCTCGGACGAGGGTATGTCGACGGCCGAATTGCGCAATGATCGCAACCTCGAACTGGAGGAATTCCTCGGATCGACCTATGCCTTCGGCGGCCATGACTGGCCCGAAGCGGCCGGCGCCTGTCTCAACGAGGCGGTCCGCTCCGACTGGTTCGACAATCAGTCCGATGCTTCGCGGGACTATTTCCAGATTCCGGCGAGCCAGAAGATCATCGCCGAGGGCGAGCCGATCCCGAGCGAAACCTATACCAAGGTAACGCCGATCCCGGTCGTGGTCTTCTGGTCTGATGCGACGATCAACAGCCTTCAGCTGAGCCGCGATTATCTGTCGTCGACGACGCCGACCAGTTGGACGGACTTCCAGGCCCTGTGGACGGATAGCTCGAAGATCCGCCAGGATCACAAGATGTTCATCCGCTTCGGGCCTGAAAGCGCCTCCGGCTTCAACACCATCATGACCTGGGACCGCACCTATTACGGCGGCAGCCTGTCGGTCGGCAATACGGCGGCGGTCAAGGTCATCGCGAAGAAAATCCTCGACGCCATACCGGACCTGCTGAGGGTCGGCTCCTGATCCGGCGCCGGGCCTGGGCAAAACCCGCCCGGGCCCGCGGCAACGGGGCCCTACCTCAGCGCCGATTGTCTCCGGCACCCGCCTCAGGCTTCTTCATGCCGTGGGCAAGCGCTGCGATCACCACGGCCATTCCGGCAAACTGGACGGGCTGCAGCGTTTCGCCGAACAGCAGCCAGGCGATGATCACCACCAGCACCGGCACGAGATAGAACAGCTTCGCCGTCGATCCCGCGCTGTTGCGGCGGATCAGATACATCAGCAGCGATACCGCCCCGATCGACAGCACGATCACCAGCCAGCCAAGCGCGAAGACGAATTCCCCGCTCCAGCGCACCGCCATCGTCTCGGTGAAAAGCGCCAGCGGCGCGAGCACCACGAGCGAGCCGACATACTGGGCGAAGGTCGCCACCCGGATATCGACGCCGGTCACATGGCGCTTCTGATAGACAGAGCCGAGCGAAATGCCGGCAAGCGCGGCGATCACCGCCGGCATCGTCACCCAGTTGACGCCGGCCAGCACCTCGCCGCCGGTCAGTTTCGGCGAAAGCAGCAGCACAACGCCGCCAAAGGCCACGACCAGGCTTGCAAGCTGGCGCCCGCTCATCCTTTCCTCCAGCATCAGCCGGGCAAGAAACACCGTCAGCAGCGGCTGCAAGGCGACGATCACCGAGGAGATGCCGGCGGACATGCCGCGCGAGATCGCGAAGAACACGCCGCCAAGATAGACGGCGTGAACGAGAATGCCGACCACCATGGAATGGAGGAAGGCCGCCCCGCCCGGCCTTTCCCCGACGAAGAAGACCAGCACCGGCGCCAGAATGGCAACGACGATCAGCATTCTGAGGGTGAGAAAGGTGAACGGCTCGACATAGGGCAGGCCCAGCTTGGCGCCGATGAAGCCGGTCGACCACAAGAACACAAAAATCAACGGCGCGGCCCGCTCAAGCATCGCAACTCGCCCTTTTTTCCGCAAGACGGTATCTTCGGCTCCGCCATGGGGCGGACGCGGGCAAAAGGCAAGTCGGAGATGAAGGCATCGGGCGGAAAATCGCGTTGTCCTGACGCATTTGGGCTTGGATTGGCGTCCCTCTCTCTCTAATCGGGTAGAACCCTCTCAACCCGGAAGGAAGTCATGCTGACCGACTATGCCATCGTCCCCCCCGGCGAAACCCGCAAGGCGGAGATCCAGGCCGCCATCGACATCAAGACCAAGCCGCCGGGCTCGCTCGGCCGCATCGAGGAACTCGCCCTGTCGATCGCTTCGGTACAGTCCGGCGACAGGCCATCCGCCGACCCGGCCCGCCTGTTCATCTTTGCCGGCGATCACGGCATGACGGCGGAAGGCGTCTCGGCCTGGCCGAGCGAGGTCACGACGCAGATGGTGCTGAATTTCCTCGCCGGCGGCGCTGCCGCCAACGTCTTCGCCCGCACCAATGCCATAGCGATCACCGTGGTCGATGCCGGAGTGATCGGCGATTTGCCGGACCATCCCGATCTGGTCCGCGCCGACATCCGCAAGGGCACGGCCAACGCCATGCGGGAAGATGCCCTGAGCGCCGACGAGGTTGCGCGCGCGCTTGCCTTCGGCGCCGAACTCGCCGCCCGGGCCGCCGATGAGGGCGCCCGCACCATCCTGCTTGGCGAGATGGGGATCGGCAATACGTCCAGCGCCGCCCTGCTGGCCCATGCCATCGAGGGCATCGATCTCGAAACGCTTACCGGCCCCGGCGCCGGTCTCGACAGGGACGGGGTCAACCGCAAGCTTGAGATCCTGAAGAAGATCGCCGCCCGCAGGCCCGGCAGACTGTCGCCCGAAGACGCGCTCGCCGCCTTTGGCGGGCTTGAAATCGCCTGCATGGCCGGCGCCCATAT
This sequence comes from Nitratireductor sp., assembly GCA_020441665.1. Taxonomy (GTDB): domain Bacteria; phylum Pseudomonadota; class Alphaproteobacteria; order Rhizobiales; family Rhizobiaceae; genus Salaquimonas. Next base: position 4,075 of record JAGRLT010000165.1, on the reverse strand, counting down.
CGGCGCGGCGAGCCGCGGTGCGATCGTGCTGGTCGACGGCTTCATCGCCACGGCGGCAGCGCTCTGCGCCCTGCGCGCCCGGCCCGAGGCGGCAGGTCATACGGTCTATTCCCACCGCTCCATGGAGCCCGGCCATCGCGCCATTCTCACAGCTCTCGGCGCCCGGCCGCTGCTCGATCTCGATCTCCGTCTTGGCGAGGGCACCGGATCGCTGCTCGCCTTCCCGCTCCTGCGCAATGCCTGCGCCATGCTCAACGACATGGCGACCTTTGAAAGCGCCGGCGTTTCTGGCAAGGAATAGGCAGGTTCCGCCGGAGGCAGCACGCCATGGACATTCTGCGCGATACGCTCCTCGCCCTGCGCTTCTTCACCCGCCTGCCCTTGCCTGAGACGGATAGCACGATCGATGGCACGGGCGGCGATGGCACAGGCGGCGACGCTCAGGCGCGCGACCTTGCCGGCGCGGCGCGCGCCTTCCCGCTCGCCGGCCTTGTCATCGGCGCGCTGATCGCCCTCGTCTGGACCGTCGCGGCCTCGCTCCTGCCGCCACTGCCGGCCGCGGGCCTTGCCATCGGCGCCGGGCTTCTGATCACCGGCGCCCTGCATGAGGACGGGTTTTCCGATTGTGCCGACGGGCTGGGCGGCGGCGGCAACCGGGAAAGGGCGCTGGAGATCATGCGCGACAGCCGCATCGGCGCGTTCGGCGCGGCGGCGCTGATCGTGAGCATCGGCCTGCGCTGGACGGCGCTCGCCCAACTGGATCTCGTCATGGGCGCCGCGGCATTGCTCATCGCCCATGCGGTTTCACGCGCCGCGATCGTTCCGGCGATGGCGCTCTCGCGCTATGCCCGCGCGCAGGGGCTCGCCAGCACCGTCGCCACCGGCACATCGCGCGAGACCCTGGTGCTGACGCTCGCCATCGCCGCCCTCATCGCCCTGCTCTTCGGCGGCTGGGCCGGACTTGTCGCGGCCGCCATCGCCACCGGCTGCGCCCTTGCCTTTCTCAAGCGGCTCGAGGCGCGGCTCGGCGGCTATACCGGCGACGGCCTCGGCGCCATGCAGCAGATCGCCGAAATCGCCGTCCTGCTGGTGCTGGCCGGGTTCTGGGGCTGAGCCATGATCTTCCTGCGCCATCCCGCGCCCGACATCGCCCCCGGCATCTGCTACGGCCGCACCGATCTCGACATCGCCGAAGTCGGCCACGGCCAGATCGAGGCGGCGCTTCGATCGACCCCCAGGCTTGCCCGCATCGTCGCCAGTCCCGCACTGCGCTGCCGCAAGCTGGCGCTGGCGCTCGCCGAGCGCGACCGCCTCGAGGTCCGTTTCGACGCGCGCCTTTGGGAGATGCATATGGGCGACTGGGAGGGTCTGGCATGGAAGAGCATCGATCGCAGCCTGACCGAAGCCTGGCTCGCGGACCCGGTCAACAACGCCACGCCCGGCGGCGAAGCCTTCGCCGACCTGCAGCGCCGCGTCGCCGCCGCGATCGGCGAACTGGAAGACGGTCTGGCGCTGCAAACGGCGATCGTCTGCCATGCCGGCCCGATCCGCGCGACGCAGATGGCCTGGCGGGGTCTGTCCTTTTCCGAGGCATTCGCCGAAACGCCGCCCTATGCGACGCCGCTGCGCCTGCTGAAGCCCGGCTGGCCGGAACCGGGCGATTGATCACGTCGCGATCGCCAGCAACAGGACCAGTCCCCAGAGCGCCATGCAGGCCGCATCGGTCAGCCGCACCGCCATGCGGATATCGCCACCATCGAGATCGCGCCGGCCGGCCGCGTTGAGAAAGGCCTGCTCCACCCTGCCGCCCGGATAGATGCGCGGCCCGCCCAGGGCGAAGCCGCAGGCACCGGCCATCGCCGCCTCCGGCCAACCGGCATTGGGCGAGCGGTGCAGGCCGGAATCGGCAATCGCCGACGACAGCGCCCGCCGCGCCGAAGCCGCGCCCTTTGTCATCAGCGCCGCCAGCGCGATCAGCCCGGCAGACAGCCGTGCCGGCAGCCAGTTGGCGAGATCGTCGATCTGGGCGGCGATCCGGCCGAACTGTTCATGGCGCACGCTGCGATAGCCGATCATCGAATCGGCGGTGTTGATCATCTTGTAGGCAAGCAGGCCCGGCAGGCCGAACACCGCATACCAGAAGGCCGGCGCCACCACGCCATCGGAAAAATTCTCGGCAACCGATTCGATCGCCGCGCGGGCAATTCCCGTCCGGTCGAGGGTTTCGGGATCGCGCCCGACGATCTTCGCCACCGCCGCCCGACCGCCGGAAAGTCCCTTTCCCGACAACCCATCGGCAACGGCGGTGACGTGATCGAGCAGGCTCTTCTGCGCCAGCAGGGTGAAGACGACGAACCCTTCCAGGACCGGGCCGGCATGGGAAACCTGCTGAAGGAGCCATGCCAGCACATGGCCGAGACCAGCCGCGACAAGGATCAGCACGCTCACGCCGATCGCGCCCTTTCGCAGGCGCAGGCCGTCGGAATCGCTTTCGAGGTTGAATTGCCGGTCGAGCGCTCCCACCGCCTTGCCGAACACCGCCACCGGATGCGGCAGGCGGTGCCAGAGCAATGCCGGCTCGCCGAAGATCCGGTCGGCGACGAGCGCCGCGAGCAGGATCGCCAGATGCCAGTCAGCATACCAGTCAGCCATGGCCCACCTCCGCCATCACACGCGACAGCGCCGCATCGAGCCGGGCAAGGCCGGCCGCATCGCGGCACAGGCCGAACCGCAGATGATGCGGCAATTCGTCGAACGGTCGCACCAGAACGTGCCGGACGGCAAGCGCCTCGGCGATCGCGGCTGCCCGCTCGTGCCGGGCGAAGACGAACAGCGGATGGATGCCTTCAACCCGAAGCCCGTTCTTGCCGAGCACCTCCGCCAGCACCGTGCTGTCGCGCTTCAATCGCGCTCGTGTCGCCTCGATCCACTGGCGATCCTCGAAAGCCTGCCGTCCGATTTCAAGCGCCGGGCCCGACACCGCCCAGGGGCCGATGCGCTGCCGCAGCCTTGCGACCCATTCCGGCGACCCAACCGCGAAACCGAGCCGCAGGCCGGCAAGGCCGAAGAACTTGCCGAAGGATTTGAGCACGATCGCATGGTCGCCCATATGCGGCACGAAACTCGCCTCCGGCATGCTGTCGCAGAAGGCTTCATCGACAACCAGCACGCCATCGCGGCCGGCAAGTTCGCCTTCAAGGTCCTTCAGCCGCTCCACCGGCAGGATCGCCGCATCGGGATTGTTGGGATTGACGACGGTCAGCACACGGACCCCACCAGGCAGTACCTGCGCCTCGCGCGGCAGTTCGATGACGTCGCTGCCGGCCTTGCGCCAGACATGGACATGCTCGCGATAACAGGGCGCGAGGACGGCAACGCGCCCGGCACCCAGCATGGAGGGCAGCAGTTCGATCAGCGCCTGGGTTCCGTTCGCAGCCAGCATGTCCCTTCCGGGCGGCACGGCGTAGGTGTCCCGCGCTGCGGCAAGCAGCGCCGCCTCCCCGCCCCGATCCGGCAGCCGCTGCCAGCTTTCGGCCGGCAGTGCCGGCACCGGGCCAGAACCCGGCCAGGGATCAGGATTGATGCCGGTCGAAAGGTCGAGCCAGTCGCAGCGCCTGCCGCCGTGACGCGCCATGGCGGCGTCGAGCTGCCCGCCATGAAAGATGGTTTCAGCCATTCCCCACCCCGTCGATGACGTGGAGATAGGAGCCCATCACCCGGCCTGCTCGCAATCCGCAAGGTCCAAGATCGGCGCCGAGCGCGTCGCGGGCGGAAAACAGCGGCGCGCCGGTCTCCCGCAACGGGCTCGAATAATGGAATTCATGACCGCTGAGAACCTTGCCGAGCGGCAGGCCCGCCTCGGCGGAAATCCGGCGATAGCCGAGATGCAGCTTGCGCTGCTCGAAACTGGTTTCAAGCGCCAGCAGGCCGAGCATGGCATGGCGCTTGCCCGCCGCGTCCACCAGCCCCTCGCCGAGCGCCATGTAGCCGCCGCACTCGCCATAAATCGTCGCGCCGCGGTCGCGCGCCGCCGCCATTCCGGCATGGAAACGGTTTGCCGCGGCGATGGTCGCGC
>JAGRLT010000016.1 GCA_020441665.1 Nitratireductor sp. | reverse complement strand
TGGGCGAGCAGGCCGTGGCGCTGGCGAAAGCCGTCGATTACTGCTCGGCGGGCACGGTCGAGTTCATCGTCGATGGCGAGAAGAATTTCTACTTCCTCGAGATGAACACCCGCCTGCAGGTCGAGCATCCGGTGACCGAACTCATCACCGGCATCGATCTGGTCGAGCAGATGATCCGCGTCGCCGCCGGCGAAAGGCTGTCGATCACCCAGGACGATGTGAAGCTCAACGGCTGGGCGATCGAATCCCGGCTCTATGCCGAGGATCCCTATCGCAATTTCCTGCCCTCGATCGGCCGGCTTGCCCGCTACCGCCCGCCGATCGAGGGCGAAACCGCCACGGGCGCCATGGTGCGCAACGATACCGGCGTCTATGAGGGCGGCGAGATCTCGATGTTCTACGACCCGATGATCGCCAAGCTGTGCAGTTGGGGCAGGGATCGCGGCGCGGCGATCGCCGCCATGTCGCAGGCGCTGGATCAGTTCGAGGTCGAGGGCATCGGCCATAACCTGCCCTTCCTGTCGGCGGTGATGGGCCATCCCCGCTTCATTGGCGGCGACATCACCACCGCCTTCATCGCCGAGGAATATCCCGACGGCTTCGCGGGCGTGACGCTGGGCGGCGATGACCTGCGCAAGGTCGCCGCCGCCGCCGCCGTCCTCAACATGATCGCCGAACTGCGCCGCACCCGGATTTCCGGGGTGCTCGCCAATCACAAGCGCACCGTCTCCAAGGAATGGGTCGCGGTCATCGACGGCAGGCAGATGCCGCTCAAACTGCGCAAGATGCACAATCGCGGCGCCATCGTGACCCTGTCGGAAAACGCCAGTTCCGTTGCCGAGGCGACCGGCGGCGATTCGCCCACCGCCGAGATGGCCGGTAAGTTGCTGGCCATGCTGGAACGCGGCGCGATCTATATCGACGAGGTGGCGGCGGAGCTCGGCTGTTCGGAAAAGGAAGTCCGCGCGGCCATCGACGAGCTGCGCCAGCACGGCGCGGAAATCGAGAATGCCGGCAAGGGCACGCTCAAATTCCGCTATCGCCGCACCCGTTTCGAGGTCGAGACCGATTGGCGGCCCGGCCGGCGACTGGCCCATGTCACGGTCGGCGACGACCGGCTGGCGCTCAAGGTCGAGCCGACCCATACCGGCTACCGCGTCCGCTGGCGCGGCGCCGACATGAACGTCAAGCTGATCTCCAAGCGCCAGGCGCAATACCTGCTGCTGATGCCGGAAAAGAGCGCGCCCGACACGTCGAAACTGCTGCTGTGTCCGATGCCGGGCCTCATCGTCTCGATCGCCGTCACCGAAGGCGAGACGGTCGAGGAGGGTCAGCCGCTCGCAACCGTCGAGGCGATGAAGATGGAAAACATCCTGCGCGCCGAAAGGAAGGCGACGGTGTCGAAGATCAACGCCAAGGCAGGCGACAGCCTCGCCGTCGATGAGATCATCATGGAGTTTGCCTGATGGAAAGGACACCCATGAAGATACCAAGGGACTGGCTCGACCTGGCCACGAAGGAACGCAAGGGCACGAGCCCGGATGAACTGGTCTGGCAGACCGGCGAGGGCATCGCCGTCAAGCCGCTCTATACGGCGGCGGACATCGAGGGCATGGATCATCTCGGCTCCCTGCCCGGTTTCGCGCCCTTTGTGCGCGGCCCCAAGGCGACCATGTATGCCGGCCGGCCCTGGACGATCCGTCAATATGCCGGCTTTTCGACCGCCGAGGATTCCAACCGCTTCTACCGCAAGGCGCTCGCCGCCGGCCAGCAGGGCGTTTCGGTCGCCTTCGACCTTGCCACCCATCGCGGCTACGATTCCGACCATCCCCGCGTCGTCGGCGATGTCGGCAAGGCGGGCGTGGCGATCGATACCGTCGAGGACATGAAAATCCTGTTCGACGGCATTCCCCTGAAGGAGATTTCCGTCTCCATGACCATGAACGGCGCGGTGATCCCGATCCTGGCGAGCTTCATCGTCGCCGGCGAGGAACAGGGCTGCGCCCGCGCCGAACTTTCCGGCACGATCCAGAACGATATCCTCAAGGAGTTCATGGTCCGCAACACCTATATCTATCCGCCCAAGGCCTCGATGCGGATCGTGGCCGACATCATCGACTATACGGCGCGCGAAATGCCGAAGTTCAACTCGATCTCGATTTCCGGCTATCACATGCAGGAAGCGGGCGCGACGCTGGTCCAGGAGCTTGCCTACACGCTCGCCGACGGCCGCGAATATGTCCGCGCCGCGATCGCCAGGGGCATGGATGTGGACGCCTTTGCCGGCCGCCTTTCCTTCTTCTTCTGCATCGGCATGAACTTCTTCATGGAGGCGGCGAAGCTGCGCGCGGCCCGCCTGCTCTGGCACCGCATCATGAGCGAGTTCCAGCCGAAGAAGCCGCAGAGCCTGATGCTGCGAACCCATTGCCAGACATCCGGCGTCTCGCTGGCCGAACAGGACCCCTACAACAATGTCGTGCGCACCGCCTTCGAGGCGATGAGCGCGGCATTGGGCGGCACCCAGTCGCTGCACACCAATTCCTTCGACGAGGCGATCGCGCTGCCGACCGAGTTTTCCGCCCGCATCGCCCGCAACACCCAATTGATCCTGCAGCACGAGACCGGGGTTACCCGCGTCGTCGACCCGCTCGCCGGCTCCTACTATGTGGAGAGCCTGACCCGGGCGCTGGCCGATGAGGCCTGGAAGCTGATCGAGGAGGTCGAGACGCTGGGCGGCATGACCAAGGCGGTCGAGGACGGCCTGCCCAAGCGCCGCATCGAGGAGGCGGCGACCCGCAGACAGGCGGCGATCGACAAGGGCGAAACGGTGATCGTCGGCGTCAACAGATACCTGCTGGAAAACGAGGACGAGATCGACATTCTCGAAATCGACAACACCGCCGTGCGCAAGGCGCAGATCGAGCGGCTCAACCGGGTGCGTGGCCAGCGCGATCCCCGCCGCTACGAGGCGGCGATCGCCGCGCTCGAAAAGGCGGCCGAAAGCGGCGAGGGCAACCTTCTCGAAATCGCCGTGGAGGCGGCCCGCGCCCGCGCCTCGGTGGGCGAGATTTCCGATGCGCTGGAGCGCGCCTTCAACCGCCACAAGGCGGAGCCGGAAGTGGTCTCCGGCGTCTATCGCGATGCCTATGGCGAGGATCCCGAATACGCGACGCTGGTGGAGCGCCTGTCGTCCTTTACAAGGCAACTCGGCGAAAAGCCGCGCCTGATGGTCGCCAAGCTCGGCCAGGACGGCCACGACCGGGGCGCCAAGGTCATCGCCTCGGCCTTCGGCGATATCGGTTTCGATGTCATGGCCGGCGATCTGTTCGAAACGCCGGCCGAAGCCGCCCGCTCGGCCATCGAGCACAAGGTGCATGTGATCGGCGCATCCTCGCTTGCCGCCGGTCACAAGACGTTGTTGCCGGAACTTGTCGGCGAGCTGAAGCGGCGCGGTGCCGAAAACATCATCGTCATCGCCGGCGGCGTGATCCCGCGCCAGGATTACCAGTTTCTGAAAGATCAGGGCGTCGCGGCGATTTTCGGCCCCGGAACGAATGTTCTGGAAGCCGCCCGCGCGGTCATCGATCTGGTCGAGGGCCGGCTGACAAATCGGTAAATATGTTAAGTTTTACCGTCCGATTAAAATAATTTCGCTCCTGTGGTGACATCGCGGGGAAACTGTGTTTGGTTGGCCGCCAGCAGCCGGGGGCCAAACACGTTTGACCCGCGGCTTCTTCATACAGGAGGAAATCTATGAAAATGAAAACCCTGATTGTCGCCGGGTTCGCAGCAGCCATGCTGGCTTCCACGGCGCAGGCAAAGACGCTCGTCTATTGTTCGGAAGGTTCGCCCGAAGGTTTCGACCCGGCGCTCTACACCTCCGGAACGACATTCGACGCTTCCTCGCGTTCGGTCTATAGCGGTCTCGTGCAGTTCAAGCTCGGCACGACCGAAGTCATCCCCGACCTTGCCGAAAGCTGGTCGGTCTCCGATGACGGGCTCGAATACACCTTCAAGCTGCGCTCCGGCGTCAAGTTTCAAACCACCGACAATTTCACCCCGTCGCGCGACATGAACGCCGATGATGTGATCTTTTCCTTCGACCGGCAGATGAATGCCGAGAACCCCTACAATTCCTACGTCGAAGGGGCGAGCTGGGAATATTTCGCGGCCATGTCGATGCCCGATCTGATCAAATCGATCGAGAAGGTCGACGACATGACGGTGAAATTCGTGCTCAACCGCGCGGAAGCGCCGTTCATCGCCAATCTGGCGATGGATTTCGCCTCCATCATGTCGAAGGAATATGCCGACAAGCTGGCCGAGGGCGGCAACAAGTCGGACCTCAACCAGGCACCGGTCGGCACCGGCCCGTTCCAGCTCGTCGCCTATCAGAAGGACGCGGTGATCCGCTACAAGGCAAACCCCGACTACTATGCGGGCAAGCAGGCGATCGACGACCTGGTGTTTGCCATCACCACCGACAATTCGGTGCGCCAGCAGAAACTGCTCGCCGGCGAATGCCATGTGATGCCCTATCCCAATCCGGCTGACGTCCAGTCGCTGAAGGACAATCCCGACATCACGGTGATGGAACAGGAAGGCCTCAATGTGGGCTATCTGGCCTACAACACCCAGGTCGCGCCCTTCGACAACGCCAAGGTGCGCAAGGCGCTCAACATGGCGATCAACAAGAAGGCCATTCTGGACGTCGTCTTCCAGGGTGCCGGCCAGGCGGCCAAGAACCCGATCCCGCCGACCATGTGGTCCTACGACGATGCCATTCAGGATGACCCGTATGATCCCGACGCCGCGAAAGCGATGCTCGAGGAAGCCGGTGCCGGCGGTCTTTCGATGAAGGTCTGGGCGATGCCGGTGCAGCGTCCCTACAACCCGAATGCCCGCCGTATGGCCGAGCTCATTCAGGAAGACTTCGCCAAGATCGGCGTGACCGTCGAGATCGTCTCCTATGAATGGGGCGAATATCTCGATCGCTCCAAGGCGACCGACCGCGACGGCGCCGTGCTGCTCGGCTGGACCGGCGACAATGGCGATCCGGACAACTTCCTCGCCGTGCTGCTCGGCTGCGATGCCGTTGGCGGTTCGAACCGTGCCCAGTGGTGCAATGAGGAGTTCAACGATCTCATCCAGAAGGCCAAGGCGGGAACCCAGGAAGAACGCGCCGCGCTCTACATGAAGGCTCAGGAAGTCTTCAAGCGCGAAGCACCGTGGGCGACGATTGCCCATTCGGTCGTTCACGTGCCGATGCGCAACAACGTCAAGGGCTATGTGATGGATCCGCTCGGCGGCCACTCCTTCGAGGGCGTCGACATCGAGGAATAATCCTCGCATGAGCATCCGGCCCGGGCGGCTTCCCGCTGCCCGGGCCATCCGACCTTCGCTGTTCGCACGGCACGGGCAAAGCGGCCGTCTTGCCTGCGGTGCCAGCCATCAGGACAGTATCGGACCGGCTTCGGGGAGGCGCCATGTCCCTTTCACATTCCGCAGCCGAAGACAGGCTGCTTCCACTCCGCAACATGCTCGCCGCCAGTGGGTTCGACGCCATCGCCTTTGTGCCGGGGTCCAATTTCCGCCGCATCTTCGCGACCAGCTTCAGCCTGATGGAACGGCCGCTCGTCATCATCGTGGCAAACGACGGTGAAGCAGCCGCGATCGTGCCGAAACTCGAAATGGCCGCGTTCGAAAAACTCGATTTTCCGGGCCCCGTCTTTGCCTGGCGCGACGAGGAGGGCTACGGGGCCGCCTTTGCCGCCGCCGCCGATGCGCTGCCCGGCCTCGCCGACGCAAGCCGGTTCGGCCTCGAGGCCCAGCGCATGCGCGCCTTCGAGCAGATGGCGCTGCAGAAGGCGTTTCCAGATGCCCGTCTGGTCGATGCCCATCAGGCGCTTTCCACCATCCGCCTGGTCAAGACCCCGGACGAGATCGCCCGGCTGAAGGAGGCGATCCGTATCTCCGAGCAGGCTCTCGAGGCGACGCTCGCCAAAGTCAGAGTGGGCCAGACCGAGAAGGAAATCGAGGCGATCTTGCTCAGGCAGATGTTTGCCCATGGCGCCGACGGACTGGCCTTCGAGCCGATCGTCGCCGCCGGCGACAATGCCGCCCAGCCCCATGCCCATGCCCGCGCCGACTACCGCATCAAGGCCGGCGACGCGCTGCTGTTCGATTTCGGCGCCAGTCATCGCGGCTATCATGCCGACATTACCCGCACCTTCTTCGTCGCCGAGGTCTCCGACTACGACCGCGCCTTCTACGAAACCGTGCTTGCCGCCAATGAGCGCGGCCGGCAGGTAGCCAGGGCCGGCATCGGAGCCCATGACGTCGACGATGCGGTGCAGACCCTGCTGGAGGCGTCGCAATTTTCCCCCTTCATCCGTCACAAGACCGGCCATGGTCTCGGCCTCGACGTTCACGAGGCGCCGCAGATCATGCGCGGCAATCACGATATTCTGCTGCCTGGCATGGTGTTCACAATCGAACCCGGCCTCTATCGCGAGGGCGAATGCGGTGTCAGGATAGAAGACGACGTCGTGGTGACCGGGGATGGAATTGAGTGCCTGACCTCTTTCCCTCGGCAATTACGGATAGTAGGGTGAGGTGTCATGCTTTCGTTTATCCTGAAGCGTATCGGACTGTTGATCCCGACCTTTATCGGGATCACCATCGTCGCCTTCGGCTTCGTCAGGGTCTTGCCCGGCGATCCCGTCCTGCTGATGGCGGGCGAGCGCGGGCTGACCGACGAGCGCTACAACATGCTGCTCAAGCAGTTCGGGTATGACCGGCCGATCTGGCAACAGTATTTCGATTATCTCGGCGGGATCCTGAGCGGTGATTTCGGCCATTCGCTGGTGACCAAGAAACCGGTGCTGACCGAATTCTTCGCGCTCTTTCCCGCCACCGTCGAACTCGCCCTGTGCGCCATCATCTTCGCCATCGCGGTCGGCATTCCCGCCGGCATCGTCGCGGCGACGCGGCGCGGCTCCTTTCTCGACCAGACCATCATGGGCACTGCGCTTGTCGGCTATTCCATGCCGATCTTCTGGTGGGGGCTGCTGCTCATCATCGTCTTTTCCGGCTGGCTCGGCTGGACCCCGGTCTCCGGCCGCATCTCGCTGCTCTATTTCTTCGAGCCGGTTACCGGCTTCATGCTGATCGACAGTCTCCTGTCCGGCCAGAAGGGCGCCTTCATCTCCGCCGCGAGCCATCTGATCCTGCCCTCGATCGTGCTGGCGACCATCCCGCTTGCCGTCATTGCGCGCCAGACCCGCTCGGCCATGCTCGAGGTTCTCGGCGAAGATTATGTCAGGACCGCCAAAGCCAAGGGCCTGTCGCCGCGCCGGGTCGTCGGCGTGCACGCCCTGCGCAATGCAATGATCCCGGTCATCACCGTCATCGGCCTGATGGTCGGCACCCTGCTTGCCGGCGCCATTCTTACCGAAACGATTTTCTCCTGGCCCGGCATCGGCAAATGGATGGTCGATTCGATCACCCGGCGCGACTATCCCGTCGTCCAGAGCGGATTGCTGCTGATCGCCGCCGTGGTGATGATCGTCAATCTGCTGGTCGACATGACCTATGGGCTGATCAATCCGAGGATCCGGCATGACTGAGCAAACCGCGTCCACCGGAGCAGAAACGAGCGCCCGGGAAGCCAAGGCACAGACCCGCCGCCGCATGCTGGCCGAGTTCTGGTTCTATTTCTCCGAGAACAAGGGCGCGGTGATCGGCTTGTGGGTGTTCCTCGCCCTCGTCGTGATCGCCCTGCTGGCGCCCGTCATCGCGCCGCATGAGCCCAACCAGCAATACCGCGACGCCCTGCTCGTGCCGCCGGTCTGGCAGGAGGGCGGGCAATGGGCCTACATTCTGGGAACCGACGCGGTCGGCCGCGACATGCTCTCGCGCCTGATCTACGGCGCCCAGTTCTCGCTCTTCATCGGCGTCATCGTCGTTTCGCTCGCCATGGCCGGCGGTGTCAGCGTCGGCCTGATTTCGGGCTATATGCGCGGCGCCGTCGATACGGCAATCATGCGCGTGATGGACATTGTTCTCGCCTTTCCATCGCTGTTGCTGGCGTTGGTGCTGGTCGCCATTCTGGGGCCGGGCCTGTTGAACGCGATGATCGCCATCGCCATCGTGCTGCAGCCCCATTTCGTGCGCCTGACCCGTTCCTCCGTCTTCAACGAGATCAACCGGGAATATGTGATATCGGCCCGGGTCGCCGGCGCCTCGCCCTTCTATCTGATGACCCGCACGCTGCTGCCCAATTGCCTCGGCCCGGTCATCGTGCAGGCAACCCTGTCCTTTTCCAACGCCATTCTCGATGCCGCCGCACTCGGCTTTCTCGGCATGGGCGCCCAGCCGCCGACGCCCGAATGGGGCACCATGCTCGCCGATGCGCGCGAATTCATCCTGCGCGCCTGGTGGGTCGTCACCTTTCCGGGCCTTGCCATCCTCGTCACCGTGCTTGCCATCAACCTGATCGGCGACGGCCTGCGCGACGCGCTCGATCCCAAGCTGAAGAGGTCGTGATGGCAAACGCCTGGATCGGGCCGGTTATCATAGCGGCGCTCGTTTCAGGACTGATCAATGTGATTGGCTGGTTCGTAACGCACAGCAATGAACAAAGGCGGGAGGCAGCCCGCCGTGACGAGAAGATACGGGATTTCATGATTGCGCTGCGTGGCGAAATCAGAAGTGAATTGGCAAACTTGAAGGCACACGATCTTGGTGAAAATCTGAAGATGATCGAGGCGAATTACAGCAAGAGCCGAACCTATTCCGTTACGGTTCCCAAACTGCCGGACCATGTCATCTTCCGGGCAATCTCCGCCGAGATTCATTTGCTGCCTGAAAAGGTCATCGATCCGGTCGTCATCTACGCCAGACAACGTCAATCGGTTGAGATGCTGGTGGAGGACATGCGCGACGATAATTTCAGAAGGATGCCGAGACCGGCACAGCTTTCGATGTATCGCGATTATCTGACGATGTGGGAAGCCTGGACCAACATGGCGGAGGACGCACTCAATGCGCTCAATCAAGAACTGTCCTGATCGAAAATGCCGGGATCAGTATCCCGGACGGGGGCCGGTCTGCCCGGTGATCGGCTTGGGGCTCGGCTTTGGCGACTGGCTGCGCATGAAAAGCTCCTTTTCCGGGAATATAGCCATTTCAGCGCCCAAATACAATGAGACAGCCCGATGAGCCTGCTCGAAATCCGCAATCTCTCAGTCGAGTTCCAGACCGCGGGCGGCCTGTTTCGCGCCGTCGATTCGGTCGACATCTCCTGTGGCGCCGGCGAAATCCTGTCGATCGTCGGCGAGTCCGGCTCGGGCAAGTCGGTCTCCATGCTGGCGCTGATGGGCCTCTTGCCCTGGACGGCGAAAGTCACCGCCGATCAGATGAGCTTTGACGGCATCGACATGCTCGGTCTGTCGGCCCGCGCCCGGCGCGGCATTGTCGGCAAGGACATCGCCATGATCTTTCAGGAGCCGATGTCGAGCCTCAACCCCTGTTTCACCGTCGGCTTCCAGATCGGCGAGACGCTCCGAAAGCATCTCGGCCTCGACCGCCAGGCGCGCCATGCCCGCTCGATCGAACTGCTCGATCAGGTCGGCATTCCCGCGCCGGAAAAGCGCCTGTCGGCCTTCCCGCATCAACTCTCCGGCGGCATGAGCCAGCGCGTTATGATCGCCATGGCGCTGGCCTGCAATCCCAAGCTGCTGATCGCCGATGAACCGACCACCGCGCTCGACGTGACGATCCAGGCCCAGATCCTCGATCTTCTCGCCCGCCTGCAGCGGGAAAAGGGCATGGCGCTCATCCTGATCACCCATGACATGGGCGTCGTTGCCGAGACCGCCCAGCGCGTGCAGGTGCAATATGCCGGCCAGCGCGTCGAGGAGCAGGCGGTGATGGGCCTGTTCGAGAACCCGCACCATCCCTATACCGCGGCCCTGCTGTCGGCGCTGCCGGAGCGGGCGACCGAGCGCAAACTGCCCTCGATCCCCGGCGTCGTGCCGGGTCAGTTCGACCGTCCGCAGGGCTGCCTGTTCTCGCCGCGCTGCAAATATGTCAAGGCGGATTGCCAGCAGGGGGTTACCCGCCAGGGCGCGGCGCTCGGCCATGCGCTCTGCAACCATCCGCTTGACGCGGCACCGAAGCACGCGGCAGGGGGGCGATGATGGGCGAACTCGTATTGGAGGGCCGCAACCTCTCCAAGCACTACCAGGTTAGCGGCGGGGTATTCGGCAAGCCGGGCACCGTCAAGGCGCTGCAGGATGCGAGCTTCTCGCTGGAAGCCGGCAAGACGCTTGCCGTGGTCGGCGAATCGGGTTGCGGCAAGTCGACCATGGCGCGCCTCGTCACCCTGATCGAGCAGCCCACCAGCGGCGAATTGCTGATCGGCGGAAAGCCGGCCGCGGGCGATTCGGAAGCCCTGCGCAAGACCATCCAGATCGTCTTCCAGAATCCCTACGGCTCGCTCAATCCGCGCCACAAGGTCGGCTATATTCTCGAAGAGCCGCTCCTGCTCAACACCTCGATGGGCCCCGGCGAGCGCCGCCGCAAGGCGGAGGAGACCATGGAACGCGTCGGGTTGAGGCCCGAACATTACGAACGCTATCCGCACATGTTTTCCGGCGGCCAGCGCCAGCGCATCGCGATCGCCCGCGCCCTGATGCTGGAACCGAAAATCCTGGTGCTGGACGAACCGGTTTCCGCGCTCGATCTTTCCATTCAGGCCCAGGTGCTCAACATCCTCTCAGACCTGCAGAGCGAGCTGGGCCTGGCCTATCTCTTCATCAGCCACGACCTGTCGGTGGTCAAGCACATCGCCGACGACATCATGGTGATGTATCTGGGGCGCGTGGTTGAATCGGGTTCGGCAAAGGAGGTCTTCGCAAGACCCTCCCATCCCTACACGGCGGCCCTGTTATCGGCGACGCCGGTCGCCGAGCCCGGCCGCAAGAAGGAGCGGATCATGCTGACCGGCGAACTGCCCTCGCCGCTCAACCCGCCGCCCGGCTGCGCCTTCAATCCGCGTTGCCGCTACGCCGACGATACCTGCCGGGCATCGATCCCGCCGCTCGAGACGGTCGGCCCGACCCCGGCGGCCGATCCCCATCGCGCGGCCTGTTTCCATCCGCTCGCGAGCGGGAAATAATCAAACCTGCCGGGACGATTTGAGCCCGGCGGCGCGCATCTCGCTCAGCGTCTGTTTCGGCGTCAGCGCTTCCTTGGAAATCACGAGATCGAGCACCGCGCCGGTCTTCGAAGCCAGTGCGCGCGCGAAGGCGGCGGCGAAATCGGCGGTCTTCTCGACCCGCTCGCCGTGAAAGCCATAGGCCCGGGCGAGTTGCACGAAATCGGGGTTCTGAAGCTCGGTGCCCGATACCCGCGCCGGATAATGCCGCTCCTGGTGCATGCGGATGGTGCCGTAGGTGCCGTTGTTGACGATCAGGATGACGGGCTGCGCGCCGTGCTGCATGGCGGTGCCGAGTTCCTGGCAGTTCATCTGGAAATCGCCGTCGCCGGCAAAGCAGAGCACGGTGCGCTGCGGTTCGGCGAGCCTGGCCGCCACGGCCGCCGGCACGCCATAGCCCATGGCGCCGCTTTGCGGCGCAAGCAGGCGCATCCTTCCCGCGACCGGCAGATGCTTGTTCGGCCAGATGGCGAAATTGCCCGCGCCGTTGGTGAGGATCGTATCCTCCGGCAGAACCGCGCGCAGATGGGCGATCACCGCGCCCATGTCGAGATCGCCGGGCTGCCCGGGAACGGCAAGGCCGTCAAGATAGGCCTGCCGCCGCTGCCCGCACCAGGCACGGTGATCGCCGGCGCCGGCTCTCCCGGCGGCAAGGGCCGCCGCCATCTCGTTCGGCCCGGCATAGACCGGCAGGTCGGCTGAATAGACCTTGCCGATTTCCCGGTCGCTGGCATGGGCATGGATCAGCTTCTGCCGCGGATTTGGAACATCGAACAGGCTCCAGCCATCCGTCGTCATCTCGCCGAAACGGATGTTGAGCGCCAGGACCAGATCGGCTTCGACGATCGCCTGCCTGACATGGGCCACCATGCCGACGCCGGCATCCCCGGCATAGCAGGCACTGTCATTGGCGATCACATCGTGAAAGCGGAAGGCGGAAAGCACCGGAATGTTCGCCGTCTCGGCGAAGCGCCGCAGATCGGCCTTACCCTGGTCCGACCATCCGCCGCCGCCGGCAAGGATCAGCGGGCGTTCGGCCCCGTCGAGCATGGCAAGTGCGGTATCGATATCGGCCTTGCGGGGCGCCGCCTCGGCGATCGCCACCGGCTTGCAGGCCGGCTTGTCCGTCATCGAGGTCAGCATGTCTTCGGGCAGCGCGATCACCACCGGGCCGGGCCGGCCGGTGAGCGCCGTCGTCCAGGCCCGGCTGAGAATTTCCGGTATCCGCTCGACATCGTCGATCTCCACCGCCCATTTCGCCATCGTGCCGAAGACCGCGCGATAATCGATCTCCTGAAAGGCCTCCCGGCCTTTCATCTCCCGCGCGACCTGGCCGACAAAGACCAGCATCGGCGTCGAATCCTGCATCGCGGTATGAATGCCGATCGAGGCATTGGTGACCCCCGGCCCGCGCGTCACCATGCAGATGCCGGGCGTGCCGGTGAGCTTGCCCCAGGCTTCCGCCATGAAGGCAGCGCCTCCCTCGTTGCGGCACAGGATGAAATCGAGCCGGCCCTTCGTATCGTGCAGGGCGTCAAGCACGTCGAGATAGCTCTCGCCCGGCACGCCGAAACATTTTTGCGCGCCCAGCGCCAGAAGACATTCGACCAGCAGGCTGCCACCGCTTTTCATTTCAGGATCGCTTTCTCAATCGGGTTTGCCGCCTCCCGAATGCCATTGGAAAAATGCCGAGTAAAGCGCCAATCCGGCCGCGATGCCGCGGTCTTTCAGCGGCGCAGCCATTTGCGGGCGATGGCGCGCAGCCGGTCCCGCAACTGTCCGATTTGGACGAGCTGCCGGGCCTCCTCCGCCGTCGCGGCGATCGCATGGGTCCTGAGCGCGATTTCGTCCGGCCACAGCAGGCTCATCCAGGACCTTCCGGTATGGGCGAGCGAATCGGCCATCCGGAAACCGGGCTCGGCGAGCAGCGCGTCGGTCATCCGCACCATGAGCTGGGTGCCCGGCGAAAAGCGCGCATAATGTTCGTCGAAGGTGATCTTCCAGGGCATGTAGGTCCCGTTCATGGTGAACAGGATGATGGCCGCAAGCGGGTTGCCGTCGAGCCGCATCGAATAAATCCGGCAGCGGCCTTCGGCGGCAAGATCGCTCACCGTCTGGCGGGCAAAGGCGGCATGGCGCTTCATCGCATGGATCGAGGTTCCCCTGCGGCCCTTCCAGGTCCGCGTCTCCATCAGCAGATACTCCTCGAAACGCAGCAAGACGTCGAATGGCGTCTCGGCCACCTCATAGCGGACCTCGCCGAGCTCGGCGAGCCTGTTGCCAAGCCGGCGCAATTCGCGGCGATGCTTCCTGCCCGGCACGGCGCCGGGCTCCATCCGGCGCGCGATCGCCGCCCGATGGCCCTCTTCGCGGCTGCGGATGGCGCACCCTTTGCGGTTTTCAAGTTCCACCGCCAGGGCTTCCAGGCAGGAACCTTCCGCCACCAGGGGGATCAGCAGCGGCGGCAGGCCGTTCTCGAACCCCTTGATCAGAAGATCGGCCAGCCTGGCGATGGCGGACGCGCCGGCATCGGGATCAAAGAGCGGGCTGCCGAGCGGCGCGAAGGGATGCACCAGCGCGCGGTAATGTTCGCGCTGCCGAAAGCCGCTGCCGCGCGCGAGCGGCACGGCGAAATGCGCCCGGCGTTCCGCGCCGTTGACCTCCCACAGCACCAGTTGGAAGATCGTCCGGCGCTCCATCCGGCCGCGGCTTGCGGCCAGAAAGGCCGGGTTGAAGAAAATGTTTTCCAGATGTTCGCGCCCGGGCGTCCTGCCCTCGACCCCGGTCAGGGAGACGAGATCGGGATTGTCGCTGCGCCGGTAGCTGAAGGGATGCAGGCACAATTGCCAGTGCGATCCGTCGATGCCGGCCGTTTCCGACAACACGGTGGTGTCGGGCGCGAGCGGATCGGGTTCGGCAAAGGGGAAAAGACCGTTGCCGCGCGCCAGGCGCGATTTCCGCTTGTTGTTTTCCTGTTCTTGCCGCGCCATGGTCTATTCCGCGGGCCTGGCGGACGGACCGCTGCCGGAGCGGCGCATCGGCAGGATGAAGATGTGCAGGTCGAGCCTGCGGCGGGCGGCGGAATAAAGCGCCAGCGCCTCGAAAACCAGCGCGCCGCTGGTCGCCATCGCCGCGCCCCTGAGGCCGTAAAGCGGTATGAGCTGCCAGTTGAGGAAGAGATTGAAGGCCAGCGTCGCCGCATAGACGAAGGCACAGGCCTTCTGTTCGCCCGACATGGTGAGCACGCTTTCCGCCGCCCCCACGGTTGCGCGCACGATGATGCCGATGGTCAGGATCCAGATCACCGGCACGCCCTCGGTGGCGAAACTGTCGCCGAACAGCATCAGGAAATACTTGCCGGCAAACAGCATGACGAGCGCCAGAAACAGCGATGGCCAGAACGTCCAGTGCACCGTTTCCTGGATGAACTGCTCATAGCGGCGGTGATTGCCGGCGGTGCGATAGGCCGAGAAGCGGTGCGCCGACGCCGCCTTGACCGCGAAATAGACGAAATGCACCAGTGCCAGCGTCTTGGCGGCGGCAAAATACACCGCCACCTTCTCCGGCTGCATGTAGTGGCTGACGAACAGGATATCGACATTGGTCAGGAGGTTGTAGAACCCCTCGATCAGGAAGATCGGCATGGTGATCGCCAGCCACTGCACCGGCATGTATTTGCGCGGGCCGGCGGGAACCGCACCGCGCAGCCGGGTTGCCAGCAGCACGAATTGCAGCGCCGATGCGGCATAGACCGCGACGATCGCCGACAGCATCGCGGTATCGGCATCGGCGGGCAGGCCCAGCAGCACGGCCACCGCCATCACCGCCAGAATAAGGACCGGGCGCAGGATGAACGTCGGCATCAGGGCGATGCCGGCCCAGTTGTGGGCGCGGGCGATGCCGTCCTGCACCTCCTGCAGCGACAGCATCGGCAGCAGGATCGCCGCCAGATAGATCGGCATGATGAAATAGTCTTCAAACCAGCCATCGGTGAAATAAAGGCCGGCACAGCCAAGGACCGAGATCAGCGTGGCGGCCAGAAACGCCCAGGACAGCGAGCCGAAGATCGCGCCGCGCAGATGGTCCTGCTCGCCCTTCTCGCGGTACTCGGAAATGAACCGGATGATGCCGGTCTGAAAACCGAGACAGGCAATCCCGCCCAGAATGACCGCGGCGACCCAGACGGCGACGAAAACCCCGTAATCGAACTTGCCCATCCAGCGCGCCAGCAGCACCTGGCTCACATAGGCGATGACGGCACTGGCGATACGGATCGCGAAGGCAAACAGTGCGATGCGGCCGGAGACCGCGCTGTCGCTGTCGCCATGCAGCATCTCGTCGGCGCGCCTGAAGAGCGGCACCGCCCTGCCGGCGGCGCTTTCAGGCAGAAGGCGCTCGGCAAGCGGCGCCAATCGGGGGATGAAACCGAGCTTCAAGATGCACTCCGCGATATTGCCGGAGACTTCTATCAGCAAGCACTTAAGAAAGGGTTGGATTTTCACCCTGTGGTTAACGATTGAACGGGGTTTCGTTTACCATGCGGCGATGTTTTTCGACGGCGTGAGGCCGCCCCGCACCGTACCGTCAGCCGGCCTTATCCCTTGAAACCGCCGCCATCGAGATAGGCCTGCTCAGCCGGCGTCGTATGGCGGCCGAGCACTCCGTTGCGGTGGGGAAAGCGGCCGAAGCGGGCAATGATGTCGTAATGCTCGCGGGCATGCGAGATCCCTTCACAGCCGACCTCGGAATATTGCAGGCGCAGGCTTTCTAGCTGATCGGCGATCGATTCCGAATGCATGAAGGGCATGTGGTAGAAGAACCGCAGGTCGCCATCGATGGCGGCGGGAAATCCCCTGGCCTGGGCATGGCGCGCCAGTTGCAACGCCTTGGCATCGCGGGAAAACGCCTTGGCGCTGCCGCGAAACAGGTTGCGGGAGAACTGGTCGAGCACCAGGACGAGCGCCAGGCAGGCATGGGCGTCGTTCGCCCAGCCGTCATGTTCGCCGCGGGCGGCGGCTTCGTTGAGATCGAGGAATTTGGCCGCCAGCTCGGCATCGAATGCGTCATCCCGGGTGAACCATTTCTTCATTCCCGCATTGCGCCAGAATTCGATCACAGGCTGCCAGTCGCTCATATCGCTTCCGTTTGGTTGAGAAATCCGCATTGAGATTGGCCGAATTTGAGCCTATCAGGAGCCGAGATCAACCGGGACCGCAGCGAAAATGATCCAGCAGGCGGAAATTCTCGACGTGCGCGGGCTCAACTGCCCGCTGCCGGTGCTGAAGGCCAAGAAGGCGATGCGCGCGATCGCCGCCCATGGCCTGTTATGGGTCGAGACCACCGACCCGCTTTCGGCGATCGACATCCCGGCCTTTTGCGACAATGACGGCCATGAACTGGTCGAGGTGGAAGATGCGGACGGCTATCGCCGCTTCCTGATCCGCAAGGGTGGTTAAAGCATATCTTGTTCAGCGGCCCGCCGGCTTGAACGGCACCGATCCCAGCGATAGCGGATTGTCGGTCAGCGCCTGCCGGTCGGGCCGGTCGATCCCCGGCCTGCCGGTAAAGCCGTCGAAGAGGTCGCGCACGAAGGACGGTTCGATCCCGTCGACAAAGACCGTCAGCGCCGTCAGCGCGATACCCTGCGGCCAGGCCGGCAGGGTTTCCGGCGGGCTCATCCGCCGATAGACCGCCTGGATCAGAAGCGGCCTGTCCTCGCCCTTGATCGCCACCAGCCCCTTGATGCGCGGCACGTGATCGCCATGGGCCGACAGCAGCAGATCGAGAAAGAGATCGAGTTCGGCCCGCCGCAGCGGCCTGCCCGGCTTCAGCGTCAGGCAGCGCAGGGTCTCGCTGTGGCGGTTGACGTCATGGTGAGGATGATCGCCATGCGCGTGATCGTGATCGCCCCGGCTCAGCTCACGCGATAGATACGGTGTTGCCACCAACCCCGCCAGCCCATTCTCGCCCAGGCGTTCCGAAAACGCCGCGGCGGTGTGAACGCACCCGGCGGTTCCGGTCTCCGCCAGCGTCTGCCGCGCCGCGTGTTCATCGGCGCCTTCAAGATCGAGCTTCGACAGCACGACGTGATCGGCCAGCGCCAGCTGCCGGCGGGCCTCGCGGTGATTTTCGATCATCCGCCGTCCGTCAACGGCATCGAAGACGGTTGTCAGGCCCCGGAAGGCCAGTCTTTCGTCCAGTCCCGGCGAAGACAGGACCGCCTGGAGCACCGGCAGCGGATCGGCGAGCCCGGTGGTCTCGATCAGGATGGCGGCAGGCGGCGGGCGGCGACCCACCAGCCGCTCCAGGGTCTCGACCAACTGGCCGCGCACCGTGCAGCACAGGCAGCCATTGGAAAGTTCGATGATCCCGTCATCGCTCGCCTCGACCAGATGATGGTCGAGCGGCGTCTCGCCGAACTCGTTGATGATGACCGCGGTTCCCGCCAGCGCGGGCAGTTTCAGGAGACAGTTGAGCAGCGTCGTCTTGCCGCTGCCGAGAAAGCCCGACAGGACGAGCACCGGAATGCGCCGTGGTTCCGTCCTCTCTCTCACTGAACGGTGCCTGGGGCGGCGCGCGGGCTGGGCAGCGGCACCGGGATGGCGCCGCGCAGCAGGGCTTCGCTGCCGAGCGCTTCGCCATGGATATCGACCACCGCATAGTCCGGCCGGCGGGTCGGCAGGGGAACCTTCGACACCGCGAAGGCGCGTGACAGCCAGCCGGGGCTCGGCTCGCCGTCGATGCCGCCGGTTTCGACCTGGACCGGCACGCGGGTGACCTGGCGCTGGTGCAGATAGGGCGATGTGATCACCGCGTTTTCCGACGCCGGATCGTAGCGGGCCTCGCGCGCTTCCTTGCTGCACAGCGTGTTGCGCAGATTGACCGGGCCGCTGGGAGCGGCGGGTGGCGCGAAATCAGCCATCGGCCGGCCCGAAGGCGTATCGAAACCCGCCAGCAGCAGCCTTGCCGCCAGCTCCGCCCGCTCGGTCTGGGACGACGTCCCCAGCACCACCGCGACGAGCCTGCGGCCATCGCGCTCGGCGCTGGTGACGATGTTGTAGCCCGACGCACAGACGAAGCCCGTCTTCATGCCCGTCGCGCCGTCAAACCGTTCGAGCAGCAGATTGTAGGAGGTATGGAGCTTGTCGCCGGTCTGAATGGTCGGCGTCTCGAACAGGTCGCGATATTGCGGGAACTCGTTCCAGATCGCACTCGACAGGATGACGAGATCGCGCGCCGAGACATATTGGTCGGCGTCATGCAGCCCGTTCGGATTGACGAAATGGCTGTTCGTAAGCCCGAGCCTCCGTGCCTGCGCGTTCATCCGGGCGACGAAATCCTCGACGCTGCCGGCAAGCGATTCGGCGACCGCGACCGCGATGTCGTTGGCGCTCTTGACGATCAGGATGCGCAGCGCCGTGTCGAAGCGCAGTTGCGTACCCTTGGGATAGCCCATCCGGCTTGGCGGCGCCTTCAGCGCATTGGCCGTGACCGTGACCGGCGAACCGGCGCTGATCTCGCCATCGGCGATCGCGCGGAAGGTGACATAGGCGGTCATCAGCTTGGTGAGCGAGGCGGGATGCCAGCGCTGATGCAGCCGGTTTTCGGCCAAGACGCTGTTATCGGCGGTATCGACCACCACATAGGGAATATCCGGGGAAATATCCGACAGGCCGGCCTGTGCATGGGCGCGCACCGGACCCGGCACGTCCGGGGCCAGCGCGAGCACAACAGCCAGCAGGACGACGGCAAGGCCGCAACGGCAAATCTTCATCGCATTCTTCATCCGCTTGCCGCTTCGCTCCTGCCTTGAAATACGGTATATGCCAGGTACAGCACCCGGCACTACGCCCGGCACTACGCATAGCCGATTTTTCCCTAGAGGGCAGCATGGCCATTATCAACCGCATGGCGGAACTTCATGATGAAATCACGGCATGGCGCCGTGCCTATCACGCCAATCCCGAACTGTTGTTCGATGTTTATGAGACCGCGGCCGATGTGGCGGCAAAGCTCCAGGCCTTCGGCTGCGACGAGGTCGTCACCGGTCTCGGCCGCACCGGGGTTGTCGGCATCATCCGGGGCAACAGGCCGGGCAAGCGGGTGATCGGCCTGCGCGCCGACATGGACGCGCTGCCCATCGAGGAGGTGACCGGCCTGCCCCATGCCTCGAAGAACCCCGGCAAGATGCATGCCTGCGGCCATGACGGCCACACCGCCATGCTGCTGGGCGCGGCGCGCTATCTCGCCGAGACGCGCAACTTTGCCGGCACCGTCGCCGTCATTTTCCAGCCCGCCGAGGAAGGCGGCGGCGGCGGCGAGGTCATGGTGCGGGAAGGGCTGATGGAGCGCTTCGGCATCGAGGAGATCTACGGGCTGCACAATCTGCCGGGTCTCGCCGTCGGCCAGTTTGCGATCTGTGACGGCGCCATCATGGCCTCGACCGACGAGTTCACCATCACCATCAGGGGCAAGGGCAGCCATGCCGCCATGCCGCATCTTTCGATCGATCCGATCGTCACCGGCGCACAGCTCGTCAACGCGCTGCAGACCATCGTCTCGCGCAACCTCGATCCGCTGGAAGGCCTGGTCGTCTCGATCACCCAGTTTCACGCCGGCAATACCTACAACGTCATTCCCGAAACGGCGATGATCAACGGCACCATCCGTTCCCTCAATCCGGCGACCCGCAAGCTGGGCGAGGAGCGGCTTCGCGCCATGGTCGAGATGATCACCAGGCTCAATGGCGCCACTTACGACCTCGATTTCCGCATCGGTTATCCGGTGACGGTGAACGAGACCGGTGCCGTCGGCAGGGCGCTCGAAGCGGCAAGGCGCGTTGCCGGAGAGGCGGCGGTCAATGCCAATGCCCGGCCGATGCTCGGCGGCGAGGATTTCGCCTATATGCTGGAGGCCCGCCCCGGCGCCCATATCTTCATGGGCAATGGCGACAGTGCCGTCCTGTATCGTCCGACCTATGATTCCAACGACGACGCCATTCCCTATGGCACGTCCTATTGGGTGAAGCTTGTCGAAACCCTGCTGCCGGCAGCGTAACGGGGTTCTTCCGCCCGCCCCGGAATTCCGGCCTCAGATCGGCAGGCCGCCCTTGTCCTTCATCCGCGCCAGCACGATGGCGCTTTTCACCGTCTGCACCGAACGGTCGGTCACCAGCGTCTCGTTGATGAGCTGGTTCAGTTCCTTCAGGTCGCGCACGACCAGCTTCAACTGGTAGTCCATTTCGCCGGTCAGCGCATAGGCTTCCCGGATCTGCGGCAGCCGGTTGACGAGTTCGGCGAAATGGCGCGAATTGTCGGCATTGTGCGTGTTGAGCACCACATCGACGATCGCCGTCAGGCCGAAGCCGAGACGCTCGGCATCGAACACCGCCCGGTAGCCGGCAATCACCCCGTCGACCTCCAATTGCTGGCGCCGGCGGGCGCACTGGCTGGGGGACAGGCCGACCTTTTCAGCCAGTTCCTGGCTCGTCAGCCGGCCATTTTCCTGCAGGGCCGAAAGAATGCGCAGATCGAATCCATCCATGCGCAATCTACGCATATTTTTCCATGACATACAATAATCACGCATAAATACGCCTGCAAGCCCGCAGATTGCACACACTTCGCGCGTTGTCTGCGGTATTCTTTTGCTTTGTTGTCAGACAATGAGGAGACCGCCATGGGACCGTTCCCCCACGACGCGCCGAAGGCCGAGATTACCGAACAGAACCCCGCCGGGACCGACGGCTTCGAATTCGTCGAGTTCGCCCATTCAGACCGGCAGGTTCTGGCCGATCTCTTCACCAAGATGGGTTTTGCGCCGGTTGCCCGCCACCGGACCAAGCAGATCGAGGTCTGGCGCCAGGGCGATATCAACTACCTGCTCAACGCCGAGCCCGGCTCCTTCGGCGCCAACTTCGTCGCCGAGCACGGCCCCTGTGCGCCCTCCATGGCCTGGCGCGTCGCCGATGCCGCCCATGCCTTCAACCATGCCGTCTCCAGGGGCGCCACGCCCTATCGGGGCGCCGACAAGTCGCTCGACGTGCCGGCGATCGTCGGCATTGGCGGCTCGCTGCTCTACTTCGTCGATCGCTATGGCGAAGCGGGCTCGGCCTATGAGGATGAATTCGAATGGCTCGGCGAACGCGATCCGAGACCTGAAGGTGTCGGCTTCTTCTATCTCGACCACCTCACCCACAACGTCTATCGCGGCAACATGGACAAGTGGTGGGCCTTCTACCGCGAGCTCTTCGGCTTCCGGCAGATCCATTTCTTCGACATCGAAGGCAAGCTGACCGGCCTCGTCTCGCGGGCGATCACCAGCCCCTGCGGCAAGATCCGCATCCCGCTCAACGAGTCGACCGACGACCGCAGCCAGATC
>JAGRLT010000164.1 GCA_020441665.1 Nitratireductor sp. | reverse complement strand
ATGCATGTAGCGAGTAGCGAGTAGCGAGTAGAGAGTAGCGAGTAGCGAGTAGCGAGTAGCGAGTAGCGAGTAGCGAGTAGCGAGTAGCGAAATGATTTCCATTCCCGTTCGCAAGTTATGTCTGCTGAAACACCAACTTCCCTATTCGCTAAGCCCTATTCGCTATTCGCTCTCCTAAACCCTTTTCATATCGAACGCGCCGCGCTGGCCGGTGCCGTAGCGCTGCAGCGCGCCCTGTTCGCCGACCGCGTTGGGGCGGTTGAAAATCCAGTTCTGCCAGGCGGTAAGCCGTCCGAATATCCGCGTCTCCATGGTCTCCGGACCGGCAAAGCGCAGATTGGCCTCGAGACCCGTCATCGCATCGGGCGAAAAGCTTGCCCGCTCTTCCAGCATGATGCGGATCTCGTCCTCCCAGTCGATCTCGTCAAAGGCTTCGGTGACCAGACCCAGCCGCGAAGCATCGCAAGCCTCCAGCGCCACGCCCTTTTCGCCGGCCGCCGCCGCCACCGCTTCCGGCTCGCCCAGAAACCGGGTCTCAAGCCGGGTCAGATCGTTCGACATCGGCAACGGGCCGAAATTGGCCGCGCTCAGAGCGATCGCGGCGACCGGCCGGTTGTCGCCCTCGAAATCGCCCTCCATCATGTAGGCACGGTCGCAGGCAAACGGGATTTCGGCCAGCAAGCCGGCAAAGCAGGAGCCGTTTTCGATGAGCGCGATCAGCGAGCGCGAGGTCAGATCGATGCGCTTCAGCACCCGTTTCCAGTAGAGCAGGATTTCCCGCGACAGCCAGTCCGTCGAAGCACTTGCCATCACCATCGCCTCATGGGCGAGAACCCTTTCGCCCTCGCCCTGGGACTTGAAGACGAGGACGCCCAGTTCCAGTTCGTTGAGCCGCAGATGCAGGATCGCATCGTCGAGTTCACGCGCCAGCCGCAGCATCCAGCCCTGCGCGCCCTGCGCGTGCAGCGCCTCGACGGAGGCCGGCGCGTCTTCATCCGGCCCATGCACGGTGATCGTCGCAATCCGCTTGTCGCGCTCGACGGCGACCTCGACCGTCGAATAGGCGAGCGACCCATCGTCCTGGAGGCTTCGCTCGATCGGCGTCAGCGCGATGCCCGTAAGCCCCGCTCCCTTGACATCGCCCTTCCCGGTTTTCGCCGCCCATTCCCGCGCACGCTCCGCCACCGTCTCGTCGAATTTCGAATTGGCGATCACCTCGTCGACCAGCCGCCACTCGGCGGCGCGCTTTCCCCGCACGCCCTCCTCCGTGGCACAGAAGACGTCGGCCCGGTCGCGGCGCACTTTTCGCTTGTCCGTGACGCGGGTAAGCCCGCCCGTCCCCGGCAGCACGGCAAGCAGCGGCACCTCGGGCAGCGAGACGGCCGACGTGGAATCGTCCGTCAGCATGATGTAGTCGCAGGCCAGCGCCAGTTCGTAGCCGCCGCCGGCGCACGATCCCTTGACGGCGCACAGATAATGCTGGCCGGACTCCACACCCGCCGCCTCGAACGTATTGCGCGTCTCATTGGTGAACTTGCAGAAATTAACCTTGTGGGCATGCGCCGCCTGTCCCAGCATGCGGATATTGGCGCCGGCGCAGAACACTTTATCCTTGCCCGAGCGCATCACCACCGCGCCCACCTCGGGATGCTCGAAACGCATGCGCTGCACGATGTCGGCTAGCTCGATATCGACGCCGAGATCGTAGGAATTGAGCTTCAGCCTGTAGCCGTCGAAGAGCCCGCCCTCCTCGTCCACGTCGAGCGTGAGCGTTGCCACCGGGCCGTCATGGGTGACGCGCCAATGGCGATAGCGCGACGGGTCGGTCCGAAAATCGATGCGCCTTGCCGGCGCCGCCTCGGGGGTTTGCTCCACGGTCTGCTTCCTTCAATCTCGCGGGTCGTTGGCGCCTGCAATTTACTGCATTATAATGCTTCATCGATATCGCGCAAGCTCTGAATCCATATGTTAAGATTGCTTAATACATATTATAAAATCAATATGTTAGAAGATAGTCTGGACTCATTGCATATATGAAATATAATTCATGAATCCGACAATTCTGGATTTTCCTCACCGGCAGCGATCCGTTCGCCGCAGTGTCGAAGCGCCTCGTGCCGAAGGCCCATCACCTGCTCCCTGCCGCCGGCAAAGGCCCGCCCGAAGGCATCGAGCGCCAGTACCGCCAGCCGCTTCGCGGCCCCCTGCTGTGCCAACCCGTTCTTCAGCGCGCCATTGGCAAGATGGATAACGCCCTGCACCAGATGCCGTTCCCGGCCGTTGGGCGCCGCCCGCATCCACACCGTTTCGAGCACCTCATGCGCCTCCCAGAAATAACCTTCCCGGAACAGGCGAAGGCCGTAATGCCAGCCGGTATTCTCCGCCACGCTCGCCTCGCGCGTCTCATCCGCGCATTGCGCCGGCACGAAATCGAACGCGCCCGCCTCATGCCGCCCGTTCCTGCCGGGCAGGTGCCGGTGCGATGGCAGCGGGAGCGCCGCCGCCCGCGCTTCCCCCGGGCCCGACGCCTGCTTCATCGCGACCCGGCCAATGTTCTCGCGCAGAAACGTGCGATCGCCTGAAGCGTCCGATCCGGCGCCTCCAGATACGGCGCGTGCCGGCAGCCGTCGAGGATCACCGTCTCGACCGGCACCTTGGCGCGCCGCTCGATCGCCCCGATTTGCGCAAGCGTACCATATTGATCGGCCGCGCCCTGAAGCGCCAGCGCCGGCACCTGCCAGCGATCGATGACATCCTCGATGTTCCACGCCTTGAACCCCGGATCGAGCCAGGCATCGTTCCAGCCGCGAAAGGCGACATCCACATCGGCGTGATACTTCGCCAGCCGGTCGCGCAGGCCGCCCGTCTCATAGGCCGCCTTCGCCTCGGCAATCGAGGCAAGTCCACCCGGTTCGGTGAAGAAATGCGGCGCCATCAGCACGATCGCCGCAACCCGCGGATCGCGTATTTCCCCGGCATGGATCGCGGCGATGGAGGCGCCGTCGCTGTGGCCTACCAGCATGCCGCGCTCGAAGTCGATGGCATCGAGCACCTGCGGCAGGGTTTCCACCGCCTCGCGCGTCATGTAGTCGAGCGGCCGCGGCAGGGTGACGGGATCGGACCGGCCATAGCCGGCGCGCGAATAGGCGACGACGCGACAGCCGGTCGCCTCGGCCAGAAGCGGCGGAAAATCGCGCCACAGGGCGACGCAGCCAAGCCCCTCATGCAGCAGAACCAGCACCGGCGCGGTGTGCGGCGGTGGCCCCCATGCCTTTACCTCAAGCTGTTTGCCGCCGACGGTGATGAAGGCCGTTTCCGCCACCTCATCCCCTCAGCTTGAAGCGTTGGATCTTGCCGGTTGCCGTCTTGGGCAGTTCATCGACCACCACCACCCGGCGGGGGTACTTCCATTTGCCGATCGCCTGCTTGACATGCTCCTTGAGCGCTTCCTCGAGGCCCGCGGCATCGGTGGCATCGGCGCCCTCGCTCAGCACAATGAAGGCCTTGGGCTTTTCGAGACCTTCCGCATCCTTTTCGGCGACGACGGCAGCTTCCAGAACGGCCGGATGCTCGATCAGCGCCTGCTCCACCTCGAAGGGCGAAACCCAGATGCCGCCGACCTTGAACATGTCGTCGGTACGCCCGCAATAGACGAAACGCCCGTCCGCCGAGCGCTCGTATTTGTCGCCGGTACGCGTCCAGCGCCCCTCGAACGTGTCACGGCTCTTGTCGCGCAGGTTCCAGTATTCGATCGCCGCGGAAGTGCCATTGACCAGCAATTCGCCGACCTCGCCGGTGCTGACCTGCGCACCCGCCTCGTCCACCAGCCGGATGTCATAGCCCGGCACCGCTATGCCCGAAGTGCCGTAGACCACTTCGCCCGGCCGGTTCGACAGGAAGATGTGCAGCATTTCCGTCGAGCCGACCCCGTCCAGGATTTCGCAACCGGTATGCTTTTGCCAGCGCTGGCCCACCTCGCGCGGCAGCGCCTCGCCGGCCGAAATGCTGCGCCGCAGGGCGTGGCCGATGCGATGGCGTCCGCCTTCGAGCGCCGCGTTCATCGCCGCATAGAGCGTCGGCACGCCATAGAAGACGCTCGGCCTGTAGGCATTGATCGCATCGAAAACCGCATCGGGCGTCGGCCGCCCGGCGAGCAGCACGGTCGTCGCCCCGACCGACATCGGAAAGGTCATCGCATTGCCGAGGCCATAGGCGAAGAACAGCTTGGCGGCGGAAAAGCAGACATCGCTTTCCTCGATGCCGAGCACCTGCGCGCCATAGGTGTCGGCGGTCGCCTTGAGGCTGCGATGGGCGTGGCGCACGCCCTTGGGCTGGCCGGTCGAGCCGGAGGAATAGAGCCAGAAGGCGGCTTCATCGCCCGACACGGAAATCGCCGGCCGCGGCGAACATGCCGCAAGCCCGGCCCGGAAATCGACCGCGCCGGCGGGAACCGTATCGCCGATGACGAAGATCTTTTCCGGCATGGCGGGTGTGCCGGCCAGCGGTTCGACCGCCGGCCACAGATCCTGCGAGACGATCAGCGCCCGCGCCCGGCTGTCCTCCAGAATGAAGCGATAGACCTCGGTGGAAAGCAGCGTGTTGAGCGCGATCGGCACCACGCCGCATTTCAGGCTGCCCCAGAAGGCGACGGGAAACTCGATCTGGTCGAGCACCAGCATCGCCACCCGGTCCTCCCGCCGCAGGCCATGGGCTTCGTAAAGTTCGGCCATCTTGCCGCTTTCATCGGCAAGCGCGCCATAGGCGATCGCCCGGCCGCTCACCGCCTCGATGAAGGCGGTCTTGCCGGCGAGCGCGCCGGCCGCATGGCGGTCGACGAAATAGGCCGCCGCATTCCCGTTTCCCTCTGCCATCCTTCCTCCCGTCGGCGGCTTTACTCCGGCTCCTCTCGATCCAGAACGGCGCCCCGGGCCGACCCGCCCCACCCCGGACCTTCTACCGCCGAGCCCTTTATTGTTAGTGCATGACCGAGCACGCGTCCATCGGCGCTACGGCTACGCTCTTGCCAAAGCGGGTGTCGATCACCCACGCATCGCCTTGCCCTCGGGATCGTAGGGCGATGGCGCGACCACGCGGGCGGCGCGCTCCTGCCCGACCACATGTACGGTGAGCGCCGTGCCCACCGCCGCCGCGCCGCTTTCGACCATGGCGAGTGCGTAGGAGCGGCCCATTGTATGGCCATAGCCGCCCGATGTGACGAAGCCGACGCGCCGGCCCTCCTGCCAGACCGGCTCGTAGCCCGAGGCATCGGCATCGCCGGCATCGACCGCCAGCGTCACGATACGCCGCGACGCACCCGCTTCGCGCTCGGCGAGCGCGGCATCCCTGCCGATGAAATCGCCCTTGTCCCAGGCGATCCAGCGGTCCATGCCGGTTTCGCCCGGCGTATAGCCCTGGGTGAACTCCTTCGACCAGATGCCGAAGCTCTTTTCCAGCCGCAGCGACAGCAGCGCGTTGAAACCGTATTCGCCGATCCCCTGATCGCCGCCGGCTTCGAGCAGCATGCGGCGCAGGGCGATGTGATCGCCGGCGCGGCAATTGATCTCGTAGCCCAGTTCGCCAGCGACCGACATCCGCGCCACCCTTGCCCGGGCCAGCCCGATGTCGAATTCGCCGCAGCCCATGAAGGGCAGTCCGGCGATATCCCCGTCGGTGAGCTTTTCGATCACCTTGAGCGAATTCGGTCCGGCAAGCGAAAACCCGGCGATCTCCTCGCCGAGATCGCGAACGCTGACCCCCGCTTCCAGATGCTGGTTGAACCAGCGCATGTGCCAGGCCCTCAGATAATAGGACCCCATGATCCACCACGTCCCGTCGCCCCAGTTGAAGACGGTGAGATCACCCTGCAGGCGTCCAGAGGGCGCGAGCATCGGCGCGAGTTTGGCACGGCGCGGCTTCGGCAGTTTCGAGGCCATCAGCCGGTCGAGCCATCGCTCGGCGTTGGGCCCGGTCACCTCGTAGCGGGAGAAGCCTGTGATATCGAGCAGGCCGACCTTTTCGCGCACCCGGCGGCATTCGGCGCCGACGATGTCATGGGCATTGGAGCGCTTAAGCGTCAGGTTTTCGGCAAAATCCTCGTCCGGCGCAAAATAGAGCGGCGTTTCGAGATCCCAGCTTACCCCCCAGCGGCAGCCGGCGCGGGTCATTTCCGAATGCGCCGGCGCCATTTTCAGCGGCCGGCCCGCCGGCAATTGCTCATTGGGATAGCTCATCACGAAACGGCGCGAATAGAACTGGCCGGTGGTCTCGCGGATATACTGCTTGTTGGCCGCCCACGCCCCGTAGCGCGCCACATCCATGCAATAGACATCGGCTTCGGGCTCGCCATGGATCATCCATTCGGCCAGCGACTTGCCGACGCCACCGCCCTGCAGAAAGCCCGCCATCACCCCGCAGGCGCACCAATAGCCCTTCTTGCCCGGCACCGGCCCGACCAGCGGATTGCCGTCCGGCGAGAAGGTGAAGGCGCCATTGACCCAGGTCTTGACGCCGACATCCTGCAGGACCGGATAGCGCTCGAAGCCCAGGATCAGTTCCTTCTCGATCCGGTCGGTCTGCTCCTCGAACAGTTCCATGCCGTAATCCCACGGCGCGCCATCCATCGCCCAGTGCTCGTGATCGACTTCGTAAATGCCGAGCAGGATGCCCTTCTGGTCCTGGCGTATATAGGTGAAACCCTCGGGATCCACGGTCATCGGCACTTCGAAATCGAGCTTCTCGAGTTCGGGAATGGTATCGGAGATGAGGTAGTGGTGCTTGAGCGGCGAAAGCGGCAGTTCGATACCCGCCATGCGGCCGACCTGCTTGGCCCACAGCCCGCCGGCATTGACCACGTGTTCGCAGGTGATCGTGCCCTTTTCGGTCACCACCTGCCAGCCATCGGCGGTCTGGACGAGTTCCAGCACCCGGTTGCGCTCGATGACCGTCGCGCCGCGTTTTTTCGCCGCCGTCGCATAGGCGTGCACGGTGCCGGTCGTGTCGACATAGCCCTCGCGGTCCGCCCACATCGCCCCCAGAATGCCGTCGATCGACATGATCGGGCATCGCTCCTGCGCCTGCCTGGGCGTCAGCAATTCGCAATCCTCGATACCGATCGACTGGAATACCCGATAGGCCGATTGCAGCCATTCCCAGCGCTCGGGCGTGCCGGCAAGGGTCAGCCCGCCGGTCATGTGCAGGTTGATGTCCTGGCCGGATTCGGCCTCGACCTCGGACAGGAGATCGATCGTATAGGCCTGCAGGGCGGCCATGTTGGGATCGGCGTTGAGCGCGTGAATGCCGCCCGCCGCATGCCAGCTCGAACCGCAGGTCAGAATATCCCGCTCGACCAGGCAGACATCGCTCCAGCCAAACTTTGCCAGGTGATAGAGCACCGAGGCTCCGACGACCCCGCCGCCGATGACGACAACCCTGTAATGCGTATTCATCCCGAGCCCCTGCTGTTTCGTGGTTCCGTGCCGGCCTTTGGCCCAACGATCATGCACAAACTGGACAGGTGTGAACAGAGGATTTGTCCAATGCGCGGCCCGGCACGGGCCTTGTGCGTATGACTGTGCCGGTGACGGTGAGAGGTTGAAACACAAAAGCCCCGGCCAGCGGGCCAGGGCTTTTCGTTTTCGCAAGGATCCGCCGGAGGTTGGCGATCCGCCTATTCGGCGGCATCGCGTTCCCACAGAACCGGAAACAGCGCATGCTCCATCGGCGCGCCGGCCGGCAGTTCGCTCTCCAGTCCCGGAAATTCCGGCGACGTGGTCCAGGCTCTCGGCGTGTGGCGCATATCGTCGCCGAGGAAGCGGACCGACAGGACGCGCCGGCGCGCATTACCCACGCCGCCCGAGGCGTGCAGGGTCAGCATGTGAAAGAACACCGCATCGCCCGGTTCCATTTCCCAGCCGAGAATGTTGTAGGCGGAGCGGTCGGCTTCGATGTCGGGAAGATCGGCCAGGCTGCCCTCGGGAAACCATTTCGCTTCGTTCGACATGAAGGATCGCGGCATCAGCCACGGCCCGGCATGGGTTCCGGCAACGAATTCCAGCGTCGATTCCCGCGCCACCGGGTCCATGGGCGCCCACATCGAGCAATTCTGCATGCCGTCGATGTTGTAATAGGGCTGGTCCTGGTGCCAGGGGGTGCGGGCCTTGGTGTTGGGCTCCTTGACCAGCAGGTGATCGTGATAGAGCCGGACCTTCTCGCTGCCCATCAGCTGGCCCGCGACCGCGCCGACCGAGGAGTTGAAGATCAGATCGCGATAGGAAGGGTTTTCCTGCCAGTTGCAGAAATCCTCGAGGAAATAACCCGGATCGCCGGGCGCGCTGGCAACCTTTGCCCGCGGACTCGGCGCGGCGATGTTGGCGTCGATGCCCTTGCGGCCCAGTTCGACTTCCGCGGGGCTGAACAGCCCCCGGATGCAAACGACGCCATCACGTCGGAACGCTTCGATATCGGCTTCGCTGACACGGGCGCCAAGCCCGTGCAAAGCATGCGGCTCACCCTGCACCTGTTGCAAATTCTGCATGTTACTTTCCTCTTCAAGCGAACAGAACGCCCGTTTAGAACAACATTACCATAGCCAAAATTACAATTTTGCGATAGTCACATAGGTTATGCCTATACCCTTCAGTTTCCGCCAATTGGAATACTTCGTCGCCGTCGCCGAGCATGGCAGCGTCACCCAGGCCGCGCAAAGGTGCAACGTATCGCAGCCTTCCGTGTCGGTAGCCATCGCCGATCTCGAAGCGATCATCGGCAGGAAGCTGTTTCACCGCGGAGCGGGACAGAAGCTGTCGATCACGCCTGCGGGCCGGCAATTGCTGGTCGATGCGAGAACCACGCTGGCGGCGGCCGGCGGCATCGGCGGCGGCGATGCCGCCTCGGGGGAGATCGGCGTGGCCTGCTTCCGGGATCTGGGCGCGCTCTATCTCCCGCGTCTCATGACCGGCTTTGCGCGCGCCAATGCGGAGGTCGATTTCAGGATCCAGGAAGGCGATCTGGCCGAGGTCCACAACCTCATCGTGAACGGCCAGTGCGAACTGGCGCTGACCTACCATACCGGCCCTGCCACCGCCGGGCTGAAAACCATCGGCATCGACCGGCTGTCGGCCCATGTCCTGCTGCCGAAGTCCCATCCCCTGGCGGACAGCAAGACCATCGGGCTGGAGCAGCTTGTCAACGACAGGATGATTCTCGAGAACTACCCCTCGACGATCGCGTTCTTCCTGCCCTTGCTGAACAGGCACGGCCTCGGCGAGGAGAACTGCCAGCGCGTCTCGAGCTTCGAGATGCAGCGCGGCCTGATCGCCAATGGCTGGGGCGTCGGCCTTTCCTATGCCCGCCCCATGCCCGATTCGGCCTATGATGGAACGCCCCTGTCCTGTCTTCCCCTGGCCGGCGACGCGCCGGTACTGGAAGTGGTGGTGGCGCATCTGGGCGAAAGGACGCTTTCGCGCGCGGCGCGCGCTTTTCTCACCTATGTCAGATCGGTCGCGCGGCCTTTGAGCCCCACGTCCTGAACCCTGTGCCTGGCCCGCATCCTGGAGAGTGTCGGCGACCGGATGCCGCTTGTCGCCGGTTTGACAGGACGATAGGCTGGCGGGCGATAATCTGGCATTGTATGCGTGCCTGCGGGTGATCACCATGACCTCCTCCCCTCCCTGTTTTGCCCATGAACTTGTCGAGAATGCCGACGGCTCGTTTTCCGTCGTCGACGAAGAGCAGCGGCGCGATGTGATGCGCTGGCGAAAGGCCGAGCGCCAGCGCCTTATCGATGCCCGGCTGTCGGTATCGGCCGACGAACGCCGCCAGATGGGCGAGGCCATCGCCAGCCATCTGGCGGACGCGTTCGGCGCCGTTGGCGGCAGGACCATCAGTTTCTACTGGCCGTTTCGCGGCGAGCCGGATCTGCGCCCGCTCATGGAGCAGATGTCGCAGGCCGGCGCGGTCTGCGCGCTGCCCATCGTCACGGCGAAGGGCCAGCCGCTGATCTTTCGCAGCTGGCGGCAGGGCGAGGAACTCGAACGCGGCATCTGGAACATCCCCATTCCCGCGAAGGGTGAAATCGTCACGCCCGACATCGTCATCTCCCCCGTGGTCGGCTTCGACCCGCAATGCTTCCGGCTCGGCTATGGCGGCGGGTTCTTCGACCGGACGCTCGCGGCGATGCGGGCAAAGCCGCGCGTATTCGGCGTCGGTTACGGCTCGCAGGCCATACCGACCATCTATCCGCAACCGCACGACATTCCCATGGACTGCATCGTGACGGAATCCGGTGTCCTGCAGCCCGCGCCCGCGGCGGCGTAGAAGGGCAACAACGCCCGATCCGAAAGTTTGCGCTGGCGCAACGAAGGCCTTTCACGACCGCGCGATACTGGCCGCCATTGTTGAAGATTCACCAAGCGGACAAGGCGGGTAGACAAGGCGGGTACATGGCAACACAAGCCCTGAAGCGATCCGTTCCGGAGATCGGCCGCGATATCAGCATGGAAGAGCTGCAGCGCCTTTACCCCCAGGTCATTCCGGTGCTGAACCGTCACCGCATGTATTGCGTCGGCTGCCTGCTTGCCGCCTTCCATGACATACACGACGCGGCCGTCGAGCACGGCCTCGACGAGGGCCAGTTGCGTGCCGATATCCTGGCGGCCGTCGTCACCGGCAAGGCGCGGAACTGGTGATCGACTCTAAGCCGCGCCGCCGCTTTCGCCATTGGCCACGAGAACGATCTTGTGACCTTCAACAAGGGTGATCTTGCGCCTTCCCGAGCGCACCCATCCGGCCTGCTCCCAGGCGCTCAGCAATCGCGAAACCGTGTGCAGCGTGGTTCCGGTCATCTCGGAAATGTCCTGCCTGGAGACCGGAAAATCGATCAGGACGCCCTCATCGGTTCGCCGCCCGGTCTGCTTTGCCAGTTTCAGGATCGCATTGGCGACGCGCTGCTCGACCTTCGCCGTCGCAAGTTCGGCAAGCTGCTGTTGGGTTTCCGTCAGCCGCTGGCCGATGATCCGGTAGGTGTTGGTGGCGAAAGCCGGATGCCTGCCGACCAGATCGTCCCAGATTGCATTCGGCCAGATCAGCACCACGCAATCCACCGCCGCCACCGCACTGGCCGGATAGGCATCGAGGCGCAGCGCTCTGGCGATCCCGAACAGTTCTCCCGGCGACATGTAGCGCGGGACGACCTGCTCACCCCCCTGGGTCAGCTTGACGACCTGAATATGCCCGTCCAGCAGGAGGAAGAAATTGCCGGCCTTCTCGCCCTGCGAGAAGATGTTCTTTCCCTTGGGATAGCGGACCGCCCGCGCCTGGGCAAGCAGGTCGGCGATTTCCTGTTCCGCCATTCCCATGAAGGGCGGGAGATCGCAGACCAGCGAGACATCGAGATTATGTACCATGTTTCTCTCTACTGGTTGCGCAACCGCAAAATCCCCCGAAAAAGACGGCCTATCATGGGCCGTCAAACCGCAGACTGCACCAACCCCGGCGCAAAACACAAGAACGCCTGAGGGGTAGTGATGCCTGCGTTCAACCGCCCACGCAATCCCGCCTGTCCAGCCCTGACAGTATGGCCGCATTGCATGGCCCCATCCGTGTGGTCCCATCCCGATGCCGATACCCCGCACCAGACCCTATGACGGCTCAGCGCTCTTCAGCTACGGCTTCCGGCCCTTCTTCCTGTTCGGCGCGCTGTATGCGGCGCTCGCCATTCTTCTGTGGCTACCTGCCTATTTCGGCGAACTGACAATCGCAAGCCATTTCGCGCCGGTGGACTGGCATGTCCACGAACTGCTGTTCGGCTTCCTGCCGGCGATCATAACCGGCTTCCTTTTCACCGCCGTTCCGAACTGGACGGGACGCATGCCGCTGCAGGGAAGAACGCTGATCCTGCTCGTCCTGCTGTGGGCGGCGGGCAGGATCGCGGTCGGCCTGTCGGCGATCCTCGGCTGGCCGGTCGCCATGCTCGTCGACGGCGCCTTTCTGGTTGCCGTGGCCCTGGTCATCGCCCGCGAAATTATCGCCGGAAAGAACTATCGCAACCTCAAGGTGCTCATCCCGCTCACACTGCTGGCGGCCGCCAACCTGCTGTTTCACCTCGCGTCGGGAACCGGACACGAGACCGGCCTTTCCCGGCGGCTCGCCTTTGCGGCGGTCACCATCCTGATCGTCATCATCGGCGGCCGCATCGTTCCGAGCTTCACCCGCAACTGGCTCGCGCGGGAAAATCCGGGTGCGCTTCCCGCCCCCTTCGGCATCCTCGACAAGCTGGCGATCGCGCTCACCGCGGCAGCCCTTGCCGCCTGGGTCGCCCTGCCACACCCCGCGGTCACCGGCGGCCTGCTGGTCGTTTCGGGAGTCTTGCAGATCGTCCGCCTGATACGCTGGCAGGGCCATCGCACCTGGCGCGACCCGCTGGTCTGGATGCTCCATGTCAGCTACGGCCTGCTTTGCATCGGTCTGCTGGTC
Source organism: Nitratireductor sp. (assembly GCA_020441665.1). Taxonomy (GTDB): domain Bacteria; phylum Pseudomonadota; class Alphaproteobacteria; order Rhizobiales; family Rhizobiaceae; genus Salaquimonas. The sequence continues at coordinate 32,600 of JAGRLT010000164.1, read as the reverse complement.
TTGGGTCTTTCAGAGCGGTGGCCCGATACGGTCCACCCCGCCGCCGCGCTGCATCTGCTCGCCATCGGCGCCATTGGCGGGATGACCTTGTCGGTCATGGTGCGCGCCTCGCGCGGCCATACCGGCCAGGCTTTGCGGGCCGGCCTGGGCGGCAAGCTGAGCTTTGCGGCGATATTGCTGGCGGTGGTTGCGCGCGTCGCGGCCGAATACCTGCCGGGCCGCTATGTCGTCCTGTTGCACATAGCGGCGTTCGGATGGATTGCCGCCTATCTTGCCTTTGCCGCCACCTTCGCACCCCATCTGACGCGGGCGCGGAAATCCCAGCATGGCTAAGGAAGGCTAAGCCGCGTCACCATGCGCCAGGCTGACATGGCCGAGTTCGCTGTGAAGCCCAACGAACGATGCACCGCCGAGATGGCGCATCATCGTGCGGATTTCATCGAGTTCCATCAGCGATGTGGCCGTCGAGGCCGCATCGGCAATCGCCGCCGATAGATGGATGACCGAGGTGCGCAGCCATTTCGAGCGGCATGGCAGGCCCGTCGCCGGATCGATCAGATGGCTGACACCTTCGCCGATCAGCGTGCCGTCGGCAGCACTGGTGGCAACGGCCCTGTCGCTGACCTCGACCATAGGGCCGCCACTGCTGCCCAGATGCACTTGCCAGAAGCCGTCCTTGTCCGGCCGGCCCATGGCCGAAATCTCGCCCACTTCCACAAGGGCGTTCTCAAGCCCCGCCTGCCGCAGCAGGGCAACGGCCCGGTCGGTCACATAACCCTGCGCGATGCCGTTGAGCGTTAAAGCACAGCCTTCGGCAAGACGAATGGCGGCGGCATCGATCTCCACATGGCGCCACCCGACCCGCCGCCTTGCTGCCGTCAGTTGGGCCGCGACCGGCCTGCCGGCGGCGCGCGCATAGGCATCCCACACCGGCTGCACCGTGGGGTCGAACCGCCCGCCCGAAGCCGCATGCATGGCGGAAACCAGCCCCAGAAGGGACAGCATGTCGCCGCCCGGCTGATCCAGCCGGCCATCCCGGTTGAGGCGGCTGAGCGCGCTGTCCGCGCGGTAGAGGCTGAACTCGTCTTCGAGCCGGGTTATCTCGGCGCGCACCTGTTCCAGCAGGCGTTCCGCCTGTTGCCGAGGCAGGCCGACAAGGCGGATGTCCGCCTCCGCGCCCAAGGCAACGCCTCTCCACCGGGCTCCCGTACCGGCTTCCATGCCGGCCGCATTCGCAGCGAGCGAGGAAAGGCCGGTTGCCGCAGCACTGGCCGAAATGGCGATGAAACGTCTTCGCGAAAGGCTCATCGATCCTGCTCCTTTACTGGCTTCCCGCCTGAGGGCCGGCATCGTTGAGCGCGACCGGGCCAAGAACATAGGCATCGGGGATGGCGTCGAGGCGAACGGCTTCGCCGCCATATTCGCCGATGAAAGCGTCTGCCGCCGCCTCGGAGCCGAAGGGGATCGCTTCCGGCGTTCCCATCCCGCCCGTCTTGCGGCTGCCGATGACGAACCAGGCATCATGCGCATCGATCCAGGCTTGGTCTCCCGGATGCGCCCAGCTCGCCGCCTTCTCCATGTCGTGCACATAGACGGCGACGGCCTCGTAGCGCTCTTCCGGCGACCGCAGAAAGGCGACGGCATCGCGTACCTGGGTGAACCAGATCGGCTGATCGATGCCGGCAAGATGGATCTGCGCCTTGGGGCCTTCATGCTCGAGCACTGTCATGCTGCAATAATGGCCGACCGCCTCCTCCGTCATCGCGACCGGCCCCGGCACCGCGCCACCGGAACCGGCATCCGAACAGGCCGACAGGGCCAGAGCCTGCGAGAACAGCAGGGCGGCACACAAAAGCGATTTCCTCATGGCGTGACCCTCCTGAAGGCCAGCGTGGCGAGCCCGAGCGCGGCAAGGCACCACAGAACCGGCGACAGCAGCACGCCGGCCCCTTCCAATGGCAGGCCGGTCGGGCCCGCGCCGAGCCCCGTCCGCAACAGCGAGCCGTCGACGATTGCCATGTTGTAGACGCGGAAGGCATCGGCCGGATTGAACAGCAGCAGCCAGGGGAAGACCAGGCGGGCGAACACCCCGTCCTGGCTGGCCAGCAGGCCGCCGAGCAGCGCCATGTCGTACAGCACCACCGTCACCAGCCAGATGCCGACGGCAAGTGCCGCCGCCGTGCCCGTCTGCCGGGCACTGCAACTGGCGACATAGCCGACCGCCACGAACACCGCGCCGAGCAATACGCTGGTTGCGACGAGTAAAAGCAGTTCGAACAACGGCATATCTTCGCCACCGCCCAGCGCGTAGCCGAGCATGCCGGCGGCGCCATAGCCGAGCATGAGCGCCATCGTCAGCACGGCGGTGTGGCCGATGAACTTGCCGAACAGCACCTGCCATCGGGCAATGGGCGTTGCCAGAACGAGTTGCAGCGTGCCGCGATCGACCTCGCCCGCCACCGCGTCGAAGGAAAGAAGCAGTGCGATCAGCGGGATCAGATAGACGGCGAGGGTCGACAGGCTGGCGACCGCCACCGTCAGCGGATGGGCATCGACCGTGCCGGAAGGACCGCTGCCCAGCACCACGAGAAGAATGGAGAATATTGCAAGGATGGCCGCCGAAAGAAGAACCCAGCGGTTGCGGATGCCGATCCGGATTTCGGTAAGGGCGATGGCAAGGACGGCTTTCACGAACGGTCCTCCTCAACATTCGAACCAAGGGAATAGTAGCGATAGACCTCATCAAGCGTCGGCGGCATGACCTCGATGTCGGCAACCGGTTCCGGTGCGGCATGAAGGGCGGCCAGTACCGGCATTTTCTCCTCGCCGGCACAGGCGATCTCCACCGATGCGCCGTTGATCCGCCTGCCGCCGAAGCGCTGGTGGATATCGGCAGCGCCGCCGGCGGTCGAACGGACGCGAATGCGGGTCGGAAGACCGGCGCTCTTCTGCAGCGCGGCAAGCGGGCCGTCGGCGACCAGCCGGCCCTTGCGCAGGATCGCCACCCGCTCGGCCCGCGCTTCCAGCTCACTCAGCCCGTGTGAGGAAAGCAACACCGCCGTGCCGCTTCGGGCAAGGCCCGCGATCAGTTCGTAGAACTCGCCGCGCGAAACCGGATCGAGCCCCGATGTCGGCTCGTCGAGCAAGAGAACCTTCGGCTGGCCGACAATCGCCTGGGCCAGCCCCAGGCGCTGGCGCATGCCTTTCGAATAGGTACCGCAGCGCCGGTCGGCGGCCTCCGCCAGTCCGACCTGTTCGAGCGCCTTGCCGGCATCCCCGCGAGCAGCCCCCTTCAGCGTCGCGTAAAGTTCGACAACCTCGCGGCCCGTAAGCATTTTCGGAAACGCCACGCTTTCCGGCAGATAGGAAATCGCGCGCCGCGCCGCCGCGCTGCCGGCGATCTCACCGCAGATCGACAGCGTTCCGCCATTGGCCCGGATGAAGCCGAGCATGATGCGGAAGAGCGTGGTCTTGCCGGCGCCGTTGTGCCCGAGCAGCGCCACCACCTCGCCTGCTTCCACCGCCAGGCTGACATCGCGCAGCGCCTCTACCCGCCCGAAGCGCTTTGACACCGATGCGATTTCGATCCGCTTGCTCATTGCGACACCGCTCTCAGTTGGACGACCGCCTCGGCAAGTTCGCGCGGTTTCATCAGGGGCCGGTCATCGACTACCCCGCCCGGCAGCAGGGAGGGAAAGTTCCGTTGCGCCCAGCGGATCAACTGCACCGCCGGACTGCCGATCAGCAGTTTGGCCGACGGCTGGGTCCACAGGATCCGGTCCATCGCATCGTTCGGTCGGAACGGCTGGTCGGCGATGCCGTCGCCATTGACGTCATAGGCCGCGTGGTCGCTCCAGTAATTGCCCGACCAGACATGGTCGCGGGTCGACACGAACTTGATCTGCGTGCGGTTGGCGATGAAGGCATTGCCGGTAATCTCGTTGCGTTCGGACCCGCCGGTAAAGTGGATGCCGATGGGGCAACCCTCGAAGCGGTTGCCGCGCATGACGTTCTTGTTGGCATTGTAGACGAACAGGCACTTCTCGCCGCCGCCGATCACCGCATTGCCCTCGACAACCGAATTGTTGGCATAGTTGAGCATGATGCCATGCTCGCGGTCGCCGATGGAGACATTGTCGCGGATCTTCACCCGGTCGGTGAACATGATGGCATAGCCGAGATGATTGCCGATCGAGACGTTGCCCGTCACCGTGCTGTCATTGGCATGCATGTAGTGAACCGCGAAGCGCAGGTTCTCGAACCGGTTGTTGGAGAAGGTGTTCCTGCGGCTGGTATTGACGAAAATGCCGTCGCGGCCCAGGCGGACGGTGTTGCCCTCGACCTTCGCGCCGGGGGCGTTCCAGACATAGACGCCATTGCCGCGCTGGTTCATCCGCCGATCGGAGCGGCCGATGATGACATTGTCGGCGACCAGCGCATCGCGCGCGCCATGGATATCGACCCCGTAGAGATTGCCTTCAAGCTCGTTGTTGCGAACGATCGCGCCCTGCGCCTTCTTGGTCAGCTTGACGCCGGAATCGATATCCTCGTGGGAATTGCCGGAACCGGAAATATAGAGGCCCTCGACGATCACGTCCGGCGCGTCGACCAGGACAACCGACCCCTCGCCCTCACCATTTAGACGCACCTCTCCCCGCGCCGTGATCGTCAGCGGCCGGTCGACGGTCACCGAACCGGAATAGAGACCGGCGGCAAGCACCAGCCGGTCCCCGGGATTTGCAAGCGAGATCGCCCGCGCAAGCGTGCCAGCGCCGGGCTCGACTACGATCTCCGCGGCAAAGACTTGCGCGGTTGCAGTGAGCAAGGCCAGGATCAACGCGGCTGCGCGGACGATCATCATCGAACCGGTATCCTATGCCCCACGCGGTTCGACGAGCATGCGGCCGCGCATCTCCATGTGGAGCGCGTGGCAGAACCACTGGCAATAGAACCAGTGAACGCCCGGACGGTCGGCGGTGAAGGTGACCGAGGCGGTCGCCTGCGGCGCCACTTCCATCGCGATGCCGTAGTTCGACAGGCAGAAGCCATGGGTCACGTCGTCGATGTCGTCCAGATTGGTGACATAGACGGTGACCTCGTCGCCCTGCTTGACCGTGAACTTCTCCAGGCCGAACTGCGGCGCGACGGAGGTCATGTAGACGCGCACCTTGTTGCCGTCGCGAATGACCGTGTCGTCCTCTTCGAGCGTCACGCCATCGGCCTTCGCCTGCTCGACCGCGGCGGCGAACATCGGATCGTCGCGCTGCCAGGCATTGACCGGTTTGACGATATCCGAACGCACGATGATGCTGTCATGAGGCTCGGCAAAGGTCGGGCCGTCATGCACCACTTTCATCTCGTCGCTGGAAATGTCGATGACCTGCTCGTTCTCCGGTTTCAGCGGGCCGGTGTTGAGGAAGCGGTCCTTGGAGAACTTGTTCATCGAGATCAGCCATGCCCCATCCGCCTCGGCGGTTTCGCCCATCGAGGTGGAGTTGTGGCCGGGCTGATAGTGGACGTCGACCTTCGAGATGATCGGATCGACCTCCTCGCCGGCAAAGGCGCGGATTGCCTTGTCGATGTTCCATTTGACCACCTGGCTGTCGAGGAACAGGGTGGTGAACGCATTGCCCTTGCCGTCATAGGCGGTGTGAAGCGGGCCAAGACCCAGTTCCGGTTCGCCGACAATGGCCGACCTCGGATCGGCGTCCTCCTCGAACAGGGCGTCGAGCTTGGTCACATCGATGATCGAGACCGTCGGCGACAGCTTGCCGTTGATGACCACATGGCGCTTGTCGGGCGCCGTGTTGACGCCGTGCGGGCTGTTCGGGATCGGGATGTAGCGGGTGTATTTCTTGTTCGAGCCCTTGCGGCCGTCGATCACCGGCACGCCGTTCAGCACCTGAACGTCGCCTGCCGCCACGCCTTCCTCGATCGCCTTGATGTTGAACACGACCACATGGTCGAGCTCGTTCTCCGTCATCTCGGCTAGGTTCATGCCCATCTCCGAATTGTAGCTGGTGGAGAAGGCGTATTTGCCCTGATAGTCGCAGTCGGTGTTGTCGAGGTTGCCCGAGACCATCACCTGCCAGGCGACCTTCATCTCGTCGCCGTCGATGGCGGTGAAGATGTTGACGTATTGCGACGGATCGTCGAGCACCGTGCCGTCATTGACCAGCGGCGCCTCGTGCTCGCCATTGGCGAAGACATAGCCGGTGCGCGGATATTTCTGCGGCCGCATGCCGTGAATGTCGTGCGCGTTGGGAACCTCGATGATCTTGTCGCATTTCATGACGTCGCAGCGCACGCGGGCAACGCGCGTATTGGCCTTGTCGTTCATGAACAGATAGCGACCGTCATAAGTGCCGTCGGTGAACGACATATGCGGGTGGTGCAGATCGCCATTGTCGTAGGTCTGCCTGCCGCGGGCGGCGAGAAATTCCTTCGTCTCCGGCAGCAGGCCTTCGGTGAGAATTTTCATACTCTCATTGGTCAGTCCCCAACCGGTCGCCGAGCAGCGGTTGAAGACGGGAACGCGCATCAGTTCGCGCATCGACGGGAAGCCCAGGATGCGCAATTCGCCGGTCTGGCCGGAAGACCAGAAACCGTAATAGGGATCGAGCTCGCCCGGCTCCAGATTGTAGGCGGCCTTGTCCTGGGCAAGTGCCTTGCTGGCGCCCAGCGCCGGCCACAGGGCGGAACCCATGCCCGAGCCCGCAAGCGCCGTTCCGGCCGCCGAGGCGGTGAGCAGGCTTCTGCGCGAAAAGCCCTTCGTTCTGGTTTCTTCTGCTGACATGAGGCTATCTCCTTTCAATGTCTGCTTTGCCCTGGCTGAGGGCGATGTTTGCTGCTTCCACCAATTGCGGCGAAGGCACGACACCGGGATCGATGCCGGCGGCCTTCAGATTGCGGGCCCTTTTCGCCTCGAACTTGATGACGACGGGACACTTCGTCTTGCTCTGATAGAGAACCTGGCAGTGCAGGCACTGATGGCACTCGTTCGGGTTGATGCTTCCGTCGGGATGGATCGCCTGGACCATGCATTCATTGGCGCAGCGCTTGCAGGGATTGCCGCATTCCCGGTACCGCTTCAGCCAGTCGAACATCCGCATCCGCGCCGGGATCGCCAGCGCCGCGCCGAGCGGGCACAGATAGCGGCAATAGAAGCGCTCGATGAAAAGTCCCGCGGTGAGCAGCGCGACCACGAACAGGACGAACGGCCAGGAGCGCTGGAACTTGAGAATGATCGCCGTCTTGAACGGTTCGATCTCGGCATAGCGCTCCGCCATGTCCAGCGAGTAGAGCGAAAGCCCGAACAGCCCCAGGAAGATCATGTACTTGATCGGCCACAGCCTTTCGTGCAGCCCCCAGGGAACCGTGATCTGCGGCACGCGGAAATAGCGCGCGATCTTGTTGGTCAGCTCCTGCAGCGCGCCGAACGGACACAGCCAGCCGCAGAAGACCCCCCTGCCCCAGAACAGCAGCGAGGCGGCGACCGAAAACCACAGAATGAAGATCAGCGGATCCATCAGGAAGGCCGACCACGAGAAGTTGGTCATCGCCGCGTTGAAGAAGGCCAGCACGTTGACGACCGAAAGCTGCGCATTGGCGTACCAGCCCAGCACGACCAGGGTGAAGGTCAGAAAGGCGATGCGGAACCAGTAGACGAAGCGCTCGCTCCGCGTGATCTGCATCTGGAAGAAGAACACCCCGGTCAGGACGCCGAGGGCGGCGATCAGGATACCCACCTCGACCCGTTTCTGGTTCCAGATGCGCAGCCACAAATGGCTCAGCTCGTTGGGATTGCTGGCTGGCGCGGCCTCGGCAGCGGCGCCCTCGCCGGCAGAGGATGCCTGCTGAACGGCTTCGAGATAGCGCTCCGGGGTCCGATAGCCGAGATCGAAGGTGATGAACGCCTTGTCGATGGCGCCGACCGCGCGTTGCACCAGCAGTTGCAGGCGAAACGGCTCGGCGGGATCGAAGCCCGAATCGGCGGGTATCTTGAAGAGATCGAGTTCCGTGAAAGTGGGTGCATCGGCCGGCGCGAGCCGCCCCAGCCGGCGGTGCATCCGGTCGTGAAACCGCACCGAACCCTCGCCCTGAATGAGCTGGATGCGGTCGAATATCCCGCCACGGACATAGCCCGACCCCTTGAAGGAGTATTTGCCGCGCCCCAGCACCAGGATGGCCTGCTCTCCCTCCGCGAGCCATTCCCTCAGATTGGCGTATTCATCGGCACCGAGCAGGGTTTGGCCGATTTCCGGCACGCTGACCAGCGCCAGTTGCATGTTGATGAAGCTGTCGTCGGCCGCGCCCCGCTCCGGCCGCCGGACCGCGCGCTCGTCGCCGCTATCCTCGAAGGCCTTGTTGACCTGCCCGACATCCAGCTGCAGCGAGCGGATGGAGCCGTCGCCGGCGAGCGTCTGCCAGTCGGAAACGGCGACGCCCTCCCCCTCCGGCTGCTTCAGGCGCAGCCTCGGCCCGGCTTCCTCCGTCGGCGGTTCGAGCCCGCCCAGCCCCATCCGACGGGCGACCTGCAAGCCTGCCCGCACGATGGAATCGTCGATCACCATGATCGTCACCGTTGCGCCGGAAACGATCTCGAGATCGTGGCCGCCTTCACCCGATTGCGCCTGGGCCACCAGATCGAGCCCGGCATATTTCTCGGTAACCGCCCGGATGGAGCTTTCGGGAATGCCGACCAGCACGATCGGCTCGGAATGCTTGACGAGTTTGACGCCGGTGATCCGCCCCTGCGGATCGACCCCCATGACCACATGGATCGGCTTGCCCGAATAGCCGGTCGTGGTGACGAAATCGGAGGTCAGAAAGACATAGCCCGCGACCTCGCCGCCCTTGCGCGCCTCATATACGGGGATGTCCTCGCGCAGGCCGCCAAGCGCGTCTGCGCCGGGCACGATCTCGGAGAGTTCGACCTCATGGATGAACTTGGCGATCAGCGGCGCGGCGGAAGCCGTTCCGGCGCCCAGCACAGCGGCGAAAGCGATCAGAACGGCCAGAACCGGCACTGCGCGGAGCACCGCCCGGATAACGCAAACCCAGCCTGCTTTCTCGAACCGGGGGCCGGGCGGATATTCCCCGGCTATCCTTGGCGAACGCGACATCTGACCCTCGAACGGCGGTGGTGAAACAGTGCCGTTCGATGTCTAGGAAATACGCGGTTATTCCTCTTTGTTGAATCGCAAAGAAAAGCCGATGTATCGGCGCCTCAGTTCCGCTCCACCGGCTTTCCCGGGCTCTGCGCTACCTCCCGCGCCGCCAGTTCCGCCGACTTCTTCAGTTCGAACTGCCGGTCGCTGACGATGTAGTTGTCGGCATGCAGCCGGGCGATGGGCTGATAGACCGATGGGTCGACATAGCGCCCGCCGGCGTCGAGACAGTCGTCGCGCACATGCATTTCAACGACCTCGCCCATGACGATGGCGCGTCCGGGATAGTCGATGATCCGCTCGATCCTGCATTCCATGGCGCAGGGCGTATTGGCGATCCGCGCCGCATCGATCTGGGCACAGGGCCGGGCTTCGAGGCCGGCGATTTCGAGCTCGTCGACCTCCGCCGCGAAGTTGACGCCGCAGACGATCATCTGATCGGCCAGGGCCATGTCGACCATGTTGACGCAGAACTGCCCGGTGCGCCGGATATTGCCGATCGTATCCTTTTCGCTGCCGTCGGGCCGCGCGCTGAAGCCGATGATGACGATCGGCGGATCATGCGCGAACACGTTGAAGAAGCTCATCGGCGCCGCATTGTCGTGCCCGGCGGCGGCGCGCGTCGTGATCAGCGCAATCGGACGCGGGCCGACAAAATTGGTCAGAAGCCGATAGCGGTCGGCAGGCGGCAATTTGGTGAAGTCGAACTGCATGATGTTACCCGGCTGAAGGCATTTCCTGTGCGCGGCCCTCTTCCACCGCGTGGCAGCGTACCGAGGTTTCGCCGACGGCGAAAAGGTTCGGCAGATCGCGGCGGCAGCGGTCATTGGCGAGAGGGCAACGCGGATTGAACGTGCAGCCAGCCGGCGGATTGAGAGGGCTGGGCGGCTCGCCGGACTGCAATTCGCGCTCCCGTTTCGGCGCATGAATGTCGGGAATCGTGCCGAGCAGGAGCCGGGAATAGGGGTGTTGCGGCGCGTTGAACAGCGTCTCGGCCGGCGCCATCTCGACGATGCGGCCGAGATACATCACCGCGATCGTATCGGACATGTGCCGCACGACGCTCAGATTGTGGCTGATGAAGAGATAGGTCAGCCCCAGCTCGTCCTGAAGGCGCCGCATCAGATTGAGGATCTGTGCCTGCACCGACACGTCCAGCGCCGAGGTGGGCTCGTCGCATACCAGCAGTTCGGGTTCGGAAGCCAGCGCCCGGGCGATCGAAACGCGCTGTCGCTGACCGCCCGAAAACTCGTGCGGAAACTTGTCCGCATCGTCGGCGGCGAGTCCCACCGTCGCCAGCAGTTCCTCGACCCGCGCGCGTATCTGCGCCTCGCCCGTCCGCAGCTTCATCTCGCGGATCGGCTCGGCGATGATGTTGCCGACACGCCAGCGCGGATTGAGGCTCGAATGGGGGTCCTGAAAGATCATCTGGACGCGGACGGGACGGCCGCCCTGCCCCTCCCCGAAATGAATGTCTCCGGCGCTGCAGCTATACAGCCCCGTGACGAGGCGGGCGACGGTCGACTTGCCGCAGCCCGATTCACCGACAATGCTGAAACAGCTGCCGCGCGGCACGGAAAAGCTCACCTCGTCGACGGCCCTGACGAACATTTTCGGCTTGCCCTCCAGCACCCGGTTGAGCCAGGGCGCGGAGACGTCGAACTCCTTGGAGACGTTTTCGACGCTCAGGATCGGTGTTGCCGCATCCATCACTCAGTCCCTCCATCGTGCAGGAAACAGGCCGCTTCGCCGCGGCCAGCCGGCACGAGAACCGGCTTGTCGCGATGGCAGCGGGGACCGGCGGCAGGACAGCGCGCATTGAACGCGCAGCCCGGCGGCCGGGCATTGAGGCGCGGCATCGAGCCGTCGATCTGCGCCAGCTTGTCGACCCGTTCGTGCAGGCTGGGGATCGCCGCCATCAGCCCCTTGGTATAGGGATGCTGGGCATCGTGGATCACATCCTCGACCCGGCCGGTCTCCACCACCCGCCCCGAATACATCACGGCGACCCGGTCGGCGGTCTCGGCGATGACACCCATGTCGTGGGTGACCAGCATGATGCCGGTCTGGTGATCGTCGCAAAGCCGCCTGAGAAGCGCGGTGATCTGCGCCTGGATCGAAACGTCGAGCGCCGTGGTCGGCTCGTCGGCGATGATCAGCGCCGGTTCGGCCGCCAGCGCCAGCGCGATGACGACACGCTGGCGCATCCCGCCGGAAAACTGGTGCGGATACTGATCGAGCCGCTCCTCCGGCGCCGGAATGCCGACCTCGCGCAGCAGCTTGATGGCCCGTTGCCGCGCTTCTTCCTTCGACAGATCGGTATGCAGGCGGATGGTTTCGATGAGCTGCGCCCCGATGCTGAAAATCGGATTGAGCGCGGTCAGCGGGTCCTGAAATATCGCCCCCATCTCGCGTCCGCGAACCTTGGTGAGCTGCTCCTCGGTCAAGGTATCGATCCGCCTTCCGTTGACATGGATCTCGCCGGCGGCAATCCGGCCCGGCACCTCGAGCAGGCCGAGAACGGCAAGGCCGGTGATCGACTTTCCGGCGCCCGACTCGCCCACCACGCCGAGAATTTCGCCCGGTGCGATTCGCATCGAGACATCGTCGATCGCGGTCAGCGTCCCGCGGCGGGTGCGGAATTCCACCGTCAGGTTCGAGACCTCCAGGGCAGGCGCGGCGCTCCGCGCGGCCATGGTATCGGTTCCGGTCCGTTGCGATGCGGCGGCAGGCGTCATGACACGCTCCGTGATGGCGTTGCGCCTGCCATGAGCGGATAGGCGGGCGGGAATATCTCGGCCACCCCCGGGTGGCCGGCAGTGCGCTCGGGATATTTCGCGATCAGGCCGTCGAACTGGGCCTGGGCCCGGATGCGGGCGGATTTCATGTCGATGCCCGCCACGGCGCCATCGCGCATGGAAAGGCGGCCATCGACGATCGTGGCGCGGGTGACGCGGCCGGTGGCGCCGAGGATCAGCGTCTGCACCGGGTCGATGCACGGCGCCATCGCCGGATCGCTCAGGTCGAAGACGGCAAGATCGGCCTTGGCTCCGGCGCGCAGCACGCCGATATCCGACCGCCCCAGCGCCTCGGCGCCGTTCTTCGTCGCCGCATCAAAGAAATCGGAAGAGGTGCAGGCGGCAATATCGGCTTCGACCACGCGACAGGCCATCATGCCCACCGCCATGTTGAGCACCATGTCGGGTGGCGCGGTATCGGTACCCATGGCGATGCGGATACCCATTTCCCGCAGCCGCCGGAAAGACCGCAGCGCACCGCCGTGACGGGCGTTGACCAGGGGACAATGCACCACCGTCACGCCGTTATCGGCATAACGCTGAAGATCGGCCTCATCCGCGACCGTGGCATGGGGCGCCAGCAGGCGGGCGTTGAGCAGGCCCATGTCGCCAAGCCAGGCGGGCGCGGACTTGCCGTGCAGCGCCTGCACCGTGTCGCGCTCCATCCTGCCTTGCGCCATGTGAAGACGCACCGGGCAATCCAGTTCATCGGCTGCCTGCAAAGTACGCCGCAGCAGGGCCTCGGTGCATGTCTCCACCCGGTCGGGCGCAAGCATCGGGCTGACCAGCCCGTCGCCCTGCCACCTGCCGGCAAAGGCGATCGCTTCCTCCAGCCCGTTCAGACCCCGTGCCTCGTCGAACTCGGCCACCATGCGGCCGTCGGCTTCCACCACCATGCCGCCCGAGCGATAGGCCGGGCCGAGCCAGACCCGCAGGCCGAGCTCGTTGGCGGCTTGCGCCGCCGCGTCGAATTCCGCCGTCGTCTCGCCCCATTCGCGATAGAACAGCGAGGCTATCGGGGCAGCTGAGGTGATGCCGTTGAGGAGCAGTTGCGCGAAGGCGAACCTCTTCTGGAAGGCCAGTTCCTCCGGCGTATACATCTCGTAGGGTCCACGCTCCACATAGGAACGCGGCCACACGCGGCCCTTCTTCTCGCCCGGCCAGTTGTCGAAGGCGAGAAGCGTCGTATCGAGGTCCGAAAGCGCGTCGAGATCGACAAAGCCCGGCGCGATGAGCGATGCCCCCATGTCGTAGCGCGCGGCGACCTCGCCCTTGAACCGGGGGCCGGCATGGATGATGGTATCGCCCTCGATGACCACCTCGCCCGAGGGGACGAGATGGCGGCCCGAGGGGGTGTCGGCGATCAGCCATTGAGCCGTCAGCGCCCAGCGCCCCGCCGGGCGCGTGCCCAGCGCAATGTCGGAAAAGCCGGTCACGGCGCTTCGACCAGCGTCTTGCCGTCGCGCGCGGTGACATGGCCGCCCTTGACGACCAGCCTGCGCGGCGCATGGCTGACGACCGCCTGGACGACGGTTTCCCCCTCGACCAGAACAACGTCGCCCGGCGCGCCCGCTTCAAGCGCCCGGCGCGGTTTGGCCATCGCCTCCGCCCCGCCGCCCGAGCAGACATCGAGCGCCCGTTTGACTTCGCTGTCCATTCGCAGATTGTTGCGCTGGCCGACGATCTTCGCCCGCTCCAGCATGTCGCCATTGCCATAGGGGCCCCAGGTGTCCTGGATGCCGTCATTGCCGGCGCCCAGCTTGATGCCATGGGCATCCAGCTGCTTTACCAGCGGCGCGGGAGAGGACGACGGCGCCGTGGTCATGATGCGCACATCCATCGCCGCCAGCCGGGCCAGCATCGGCTCCGTACGATGATAGTCGGGCATGCCAAGGCAGAAGGCATGCGAGATGGTGACGAGCCCCTTCATGGCGAGTGCCTCGGCACGGTCGAGGATCATCTCCATCGAGAACAGGCCGAGTTCGCCGCGTTCATGCAGGTGAATGTCGATGCCCTTGCCATGCTTTTCGGCCAGCGCGAAGATCGCGTCGAGATGCCCCTTGGGATCCCGGTCCACCCCGCACGGGTCGAGCCCGCCGACCAGATCGGCGCCCATTGCCAGGGCCTGATCCATCAGTTCCACCGTACCCTCGCGGATCATCAGGCCGGATTGCGGAAAGGCAACCGTCTCGATCTCGACCACATCGGCGAGCTTCTCGGCGGTCTGCATCACGCCTTCCAGCGCACGCAGCCCCCCCTCCGTATCGATGTCGACATGGCTGCGGATCAGCGTCGCGCCGAAAGCGACGGATTTGAGCGCATGGCGCATGGATTGCACATGGGGATCGATGCCGAGCTTCTTCTTCATGGCGCGCTCGTTCTCGATCATCGCCATCAGGCTCGCGCCACCAACATCGTTCTTGTACCAGGGCCAGCCGAGCAGCGACTTGTCCAGATGGGTGTGGGCATCGACAAGACCGGCAATGGCGATGTGCCCGTCGGCGTTCTCGACCGGTACGCCGTCAGCCGCGATGTCCCGGGCGATTTCGGCGATCTTGCCGTCGCGGATCAGGATATCGGCAGGCGCGTCGTCGCCGATGCGGGCATTGCGGATCAAAAGCGAGGTCATTCGAATACCGTCCTTATCGAAGTTTCGGGTTCAGTGCGTCGCGCAGCCAGTCACCGAGCATGTTTACGGAGACGACGAGGATGCAGAGCTGGATCGACGGGAAGAGCACGATCCACCACGACCCGGAGAACAGATACTGGTTGCCGACCCGGATCAGCGTGCCGAGCGAGGGCTGGTCGGGCGGCATTCCGACGCCGAGGAACGATAGCGTCGCCTCGATCAGGATGGCGAGACCGAAATTGAGCGTCGCGGTGACGAAAACCGGGGTCAGCGTGTTGGGCAGGATATGCTTGAGCATGAGCCGGCGGGCGGGGGTGCCGACGAGACGGGACGCCTGGACATATTCCTTGCGCCGCTCGACCATGGTCTGCGCGCGCACCACCCGGGCATACTGCACCCAGGAATACATCGCGATCGCCAGTACCAGCACGATCGATATTCCGGCCTCGCGCAGTTCCGGCGGCAGCAGTGCCTGCGCCACGGAACTGACCAGGATCGCCACCAGGATGATCGGGATGGACAACAGCACATCGCCCACCCGCATCAGCACATTGTCGACCCAGCCGCCGTAGAAACCGGCCATCAGTCCGGCGACAATGCCGATGGCAAGCGAGACCACCACGCTGGCAAGGCCGATGAAGATGGAAATCCGCGTTCCGTAGAGAATGCCCGACAGGATGTCGCGGCCCTGCACATCGGTGCCCAGCAGGAAGGGCATCTGGCCGCCCTCCATCCAGATCGGCGGCAATTCGGCATTCCACAGTTCCAGCGAGGCGAGGTCGTAGGGGTTCTGCGGCGACAGGACCGGCGCCAGCAGCGCGGCGGCAATCACCAGGCCCAGCGTGATCGCCGCACCGACCGCCGACTTCGAGCTCTTGAAGCTCCACCACAGGTCGCTGTCGAGAAAGCGGGCAATCCGGCCGGGTTGCGATTTCGCCGCCGATGGAACCTGGAGTTCGGTCATTTCTCGGCTCCACGCAAACGGGGGTCGATGATCGCATAGGAGATGTCGACCAGGGTGTTGAGCACCACGAAGATCAGCGCGACGATGCACAGGTAGGCCGCCATGATCGGCACATCGACGAAGGTCACGGCCTGGATGAACAAAAGCCCCATGCCGGGCCACTGGAACACCGTCTCGGTGACCAGCGCGAAGGCGATCAGCCCGCCGATCTGCATGGCGGTCATGGTGACGACCGGCATCAGGCAATTGCGCAGCGCATGGCGGAAATGGATGATGCGGGCCGGCACGCCGCGCGCTCGGGCGAACTTGATGAAGTCCGAGCGCAGCACCTCGAGCATCTCGGCCCGTACCAGGCGCATCACCAGCGTGATCTGGAACAGCGAGAGGGAAAGCGCCGGCAGGATGATCGACATGCGCCCCGAATGGGTCAGCAGCCCCGTCGACCACCAGCCGATATTGACGGTGTCTCCCCGGCCGAAAGCCGGGAACCAGCCAAGCCACACCGAAAAGATCAGGATCAGCCCGATGCCCACCACGAAGCTTGGCAGCGACACGCCGATGATCGACGTGAACTGCATGGTTTCCGCATACCAGGTCTGTCGTCGGATCGCGGTGATCACCCCCATGGGAATGCCGACGATGAGCGAAATCAGCGTCGCCACGATCACCAGTTCGAACGTCGCGGGAAAGCGTTCGGCGATCATCGCCAGCACGTCCTGCTGGTTGCGGAACGAGATGCCGAAATCGCCCTTTGAGGCGTTGGAGACGAAGGTGCCGAACTGGATGATGAAGGACTGGTCGAGGCCCAGCCTTGTCCGCAATTCGTCGCGCTGCACCTGGGTGGCCTGCTCGTTCAGCATCAGTTCGACCGGGTCGCCCACGAACCGGAAGATCATGAAGGCGATGAAGCTCACCGAGAGCATCACGAAAATCGCGTTGGCCAGACGTTTGATCAGGAATGCCAGCATCGCTTCACCTTCTCCAAACGCTTGAAGCAGGGGCGACGCCAAGGCGCCGCCCCAACCCGGAGCTTACTTGGTGACGTACCACAGCCGCGGCTTGTTATCCGGGAACTGCGGGAAATCCTTGAAGTCGGACGAGATGGCCCAGGCCATCGGCTGCTGGTGCAGCGGCATCATGACGATCTCGTCCTTGGCGATCTTCAGCGCTTCGGTCTCCATCGCCAGGCGCTTGTCCCGGTCGAGCTCGACCGATGCCTCATCGGTCAGGCGGTCGATCTCAGGATATGACCAGCCACCCCAGTTGAACACGCCGGCATTGCCTTCCTTGCTGTGCAGCATCTGGACCAGGATCGAATAGGTATCGAGCATCGGCAGGGTCGCCCAGCCGATCGTGTAGACGTCCGCCTTGCCATTGGCCCGCTTGGGCGTCTGCTTGGCGGTCGGTCCAACATCGAGGCGCGGCTTGAGGCCGATCCGCGACCACATCGAGGCGATCGCCTGACAGAACTGCTCCTCGTTCACATAGCTCTCATTGGTGCAGACGAAGTCGAACTCGAACCCGTCCGGATAGCCGGCCTCCGCCATCAGCGCCTTGGCCTTTTCCACATCGGCGGACACGACGGTATCAAGATCGGCGGAGTAGCCGGGGATCGACGGCGCCACCAGCGTTCCGGCATTGCGCGACTTGCCGCGCATGACCTTGGTCTGGATCAGATCCATGTCGACGGCCATCTGCATCGCCTGACGCACCCGCAGATCGTTCATCGGGTTCTTACCGCCGGCAACCAGCTCTTCCCGGCGGTTGAAGCCGAGCATCACCGTGCGCAGGTCGGTCCGCTCCAGCACCTTGAGATTGGGCGCCGCCTCAAGCCGCGGCAGATCCTGCACCGGCGCGTTGTCGACGAAATCCACCTCGCCCGACAGCAGCGCGGCAACGCGGGTGGCCGCCGAGGAAACGGGCTGGAACTCGATGCGGGTCAGATTGTGCTGCGGCTCGTCCCACCAGTTCTCGTTGACCACCAGGATCGTCTGGGCTTCCGGCGTGCGCGATTCGAGCTTGAAGGGACCCGTTCCGTTGGCGTTGAAGGTCGCATAGCCTTCCACGCCGGCGCTGACATCGGTCGGCTTTTCGGCATTGTTCTCGACCAGCCAGTCCTTGTCGAAGATATGGATGTTGGTCAGGTCGTTGAGCAGCAGCGGATAGGGACCGGTCAATTCGATGTCGATCGTGTGGTCGTCGACGACGGTGGCGCTCTTGTAGGCCGGCAGGTTGCCCTTCAGCGGCGAGGTCTCGTCGCTCACGCGGACGAGCGATGCCAGCACGTCTTCCGCGGTAAAATCGTTGCCATTGTGGAACTTGACGCCCTCGCGCAGCTTGAAGCGCCAGGTCGTCGGCGACACGATCTCCCACGAGGTCGCGAGCGCCGGCTCGATCTTGAGATCGCGATTGTAGCGAACCAGCCCCTCGTAGATGTGGTTCAGAAAGTTGATGGTATAGCTGTCGCCATAGGAATAGGGGTCGAGCGACACGATATCGCGCGGCGCGCCCCATCGAACGGTCTCCGCCATGGCGCCCGTGCCAATAAACGCCGCAACCAGCGCTCCGGCCAGGACGGACCTGGGTTCAAACTTCGTCAACATGGATAACCTCCCTGATCTGGATGCAATCGCCTCTCGCCCTGCATCCGAAATCTTCAGCTTCGTGGGCCAACCGGGGCCTTCGCGTGCCCCGGTCGAGTCTCGGCCGGCCGTTCCCGTACCGAGATCGGCGCAGCCTAGGAGATGGTCATATGTTTGTCTACAAAAAAATAGAAAATTGCATACAATCCAAGTATGCGATACAAGGTGTTCATTACCTGCTATCGTTGTCGCGCCGGGCGTGACACTCGACCAGGAAACCAGACGATACATCGTTAAGCAACTGAAAACATGCATAAACCTCCGAAGCGCACCATCTCCGTCTACGATTCCCTGCGACAGGCGATCATCGAGCAGGCGTTGAAACCGGGCACGAAACTACCCGAGGATTCGATCGGTGAAACCTTCGGCGTCAGCCGGACGATTGTACGCAATGCGCTGGTCCGCCTGGACGCGGAAGGGCTCGTCGACATCCGGCCAAATCGCGGCGCATCCGTCGCCCAGCCGACCATCGAGGAAGCCAACGACATCTTCGACATGCGGCAATGCCTCGAGCGGGAGGTGATGCGGCGCCTGTGCGGAATGGACACCAGGCCGATCGTCAAGGCGCTGAAGGCGCATCTCGCCGAGGAGCAGAATGCCCTGGGCAAGGACGGCACCCGGTCGATCCGGCTCGCCGGCGAGTTCCACATCCTGCTGGCCGAATTGACCGGTTCGCCGATCCTGGCCAGCTACGTCAACGAGATCGTATCGCGCTGCTCGCTGATCCTCGCGCGGTTCGCCCAGGTCCATTCGGCCGAATGCGGTGTCGAGGAACATGCCGAGATCATTGCCGCGATTGCCGCCGGCGACGCAGAGGGCGCGATGGGACAGATGCACAGCCATCTGCATGGGGTTCAGGACAGGGCCCTGCTGAACCCCGAAGACGAACGGGCGGAAAACGTGGCCGATATCCTGTCCCGCTATCGGCTGAAGGAAGCTGGCTGAGAACGCTGCCACACACGGCGGCGCGTCCGGCCCGGCGCGGAATTCCAGCAATCGGCCGGATCCCGGCGCTCGAAAGATAGGAAGTCGGTCGGTTATCCGGTTCTCCGGCCTTCATCCCCCAAGAGGCGCCCGCACGGCCCAGGCTCGGGCCGGCAGGGAAATCGGGCCGCCGGCCCCAAGTTTTGCCGCCAGCCGCTCCTTGAGCGCCATCCGCCGATCCTCGGACAGGCGCGTGCAATAGCCAGGAGCGGGTCCGGCGCCGAGCGTGAAGGGATGCCAGAACGCTTCGAAGTCGGGAAAGAGCGTGTCGATCTCGATCGGCACCACTTCCGCACCGGCAATTCCGGCCGCCCGGCAAAGATCGGCAAGCCCTTCCCGGGTGCAGAACGGAAACCGCGTACTCTCATCGAGCGCCGCGGCTTCGGGGTCGATCTCGGCCGCCGCCTTCCAGAACGCGTCGATGAAACCGACGCCGCCGCCGGGATAATCCCACACATAGAAGGCGATCTGGCCGTCGGGCCGCAGCACGCGGCGCATCTCGGCAAGGGCGGCCGGCCGGTCGGCGATGAAGTTCAGCACCAGCGCCGAGGCCACGATGTCGATCGAATGGTCTTGCGAGGGAAGCGACAGCGCATCGGCCACCAGATAGCGGACACGTTCATCCGGCACGGCGGCCCGGGCATGCTCGACGAAGTCCTTCGAGGCGTCGGTGGCGATGATCGAGCACGGTGCCGCCGCCGCCAGGATGGCCGAGGTGAGCGCACCGGTGCCGCAGCCGATTTCCAGCCATTGCCGGTCCGTGGCAGGCCTGAGCCAGGCGAGAAATGCCGCTGCGATCCGCTGGCTCCAGCGGCCCATATAGTGTTCGTAGCTCTGGCCTTGCGACCATGCGTCGAATTTCGCCTCCATTGCCATCTTCAGATCTCCCTGAGTTGCGGACGTCCTCTTCCCGGAGCGCGGTTGCCGTAGATCCGACCGTCCTTTCCCTTGTCAATCCTCCCCGGTCGCGGCGCTGAGAAGCCGGTCGCCCAACGCCTCGATCAGTTCGGACAGATGCCCGTGGTCCGGCTTGTAGAAAACCCAGTTCCTGATCTTTTTCGAGGTCACCAGGCCGGCATCCGCCAGTACCTGCATATGGGCGGTCGTGGTGGGTTGGCTGAGGCCGCATTTCTTGGTGATGAAGCCGACGCAGACCCCGTCCTCGATCAGATCGCCATCGCGCTGCGGCGGGAAATGCGCCGTCGGGTCGCGCAACCACGTCATGATTTCGAGCCGCCGGGGATTGGACAGTGCCCGCAGCGCAGTCAGGATTTCGGGTGGGTCGGTTGCCATATTGGATATATCCTATATAGTAATAGTACGATTTTGTCCAGATGCCGGCGGCCCCGCCGGCGCGGATTCAACCGACGGCGTGGAAGACAGCATGAAGAAGATCGGGATTGTCGGCGGCGTCGGCTGGCCTGCCACGGCGGCCTACTACGCCGGTCTGTGCGAAGCGGCGCGGGCGCATTGCCCGGGCGGATCGCCGCCGATGATGGTCGAATCGCTCGACATGCGCGAGACGCTCGGCGCGCGTGGCGAACCCGGTCGGGCGGAAAGCTGGCGGACCTTTGACGGCTTGTTCCGCGATGCGCTGAACCGGCTGGATGCGGGCGGATGCGCGATCGCGGCCATCGCATCGGCCACCCCGCATGCGCGGCTTTCCAGCATTATGCGCGGCACGGCGATTCCGGTCGTGAGCATCCTCGATGCGGCCGCAGCCGCCTTGCGCGGCCAGACGGAGAAGCAGGCGCTGGTCCTTGGAACCGCCGTGACGACGCAAAACGGCCTCTTCGACGCCCCGCTCCGCGCCATCGGCCTGACGCCGATCGGACCGCCTTCCGAGGCGGACGTGGCCGGATTGAGCGCCCTCCTCAATGCCTATTTCTACACCGCAAGGGCTAGGGAAGGCCGTGGCCCGCTGATCGACTACTGCAGGCAGCGGATTGGCGAGCCGGCGCGGTCCATCGTCGTTCTGGGCTGCACGGATCTCGCACCCGCCTTCCCCGAACGCGCTGGAGCGGTGGTTTTCGAAGCCGACGGCATCACCTTCGTCGACACCATGGCAGCCCATGTTCAGGCGATCCTTGCCGCCGCACTGCCGTGAGGCAGGCAAAGGAGCGCAGCCTCGACCCGCGGCAAGCGGCGGCCGTCAGTCGCGGAACAGGGAACGGCCGACAGGCGGCGCGCTGATGACATCCGACCGCGGCTCGGGCTCGGCGATGTGCGGATTGGACAGATAGGCGCGATAGGCAACATAGGAAATCACGCCCATTGTCGGCACGATGGTGGCCATGGCCAGGGTCGGATTGCCGAACAGGGCACCCACCGAGCCGCCCAGCAGCCCGGAACCCATCTGGACAAAGCCCAGCAGGGCGGAAGCCGCGCCGGCCTCGCGGGCGAAAGGCGCCAGAGCGGCGGTCGAGATCGCGGGCATCACGAAGGCGATGCCGAAAACATAGACGGAAACCGGCAGCATTACCGTAAGCAGGCCCGGCGCCATGAAAAGCTGCAGCGGCATCGCCGCGCTTCCGGCGAGAATCAGCATCATGCCGGGAAAGACCAGCCTGTAGGCGCTGATCCGCTTCATCAGGTAGCGCATCACCAGCGAGCCCAGGAAGAAGGCGCCGGACTGGAACAGCATCGCAATACCGAACTGGGTGGGCGTCAGCCCCACCGCGTCCATGAGGATGAACGGCAGGAAGGTCGCCTGCGTGTAGATGGCTCCGACCGCCCCTCCAATAATCAGCGATGTCGTTGTGAAGTGCCGGTTGGTCAGCAGGCGCCCATAGGTGCGGATCTGCCCGCCGGGGCTGATCCCCGCAACCGGCGACGTTACGGTCTCCTTCATCCCCAGGACCATCAGCAGCAGGGTGAGGATGGCGGCCCCCAGCATGAAGAGGAATATTGCCCGCCAGCCGAGCTGGAGCAGGATAAGCCCGCCCAGCGTGGGCGAGAGCGCGGGACCGATCGCCAGTATGATGCCGATAAGATTCATGATCCGCGACGATTGCTCGCCCGTATACAGATCGCGAACGATCGCCCGCGAGATCGCCACGCCCGCCGACGCGCCGACGCCCTGAAGGAACCTGGAAAGGACGAGCATCTCGATGGTCGAGGAAAAGAAGCACAGTATGCTTGCAACGATATAGATACCGAGAAAGCAGAACATCACGGGCCGCCTGCCGACGGCATCCGATACCGGCCCGGCCACCAGTTGCGCGCAGGCAAAACCGCCGAAATAGGAGGTCAGCGTGAACTTCACGAGCGTCTCGGTCGTGCCAAAGCTCGACACGACTTCCGGCATTGCGGGCGTGTAGAGCGACATGGATATCGGGCCGATCGCGACGAACAGGCCGCCGAGGAGGCTGACCCGCCGTTCGCTCATGATCGGCTGGGGCGTCAAAACCGGCTCACTCACTGGCTGTTTCCTTCCCGGCAGCCTCACTGCGTCTTGCGGCAATCAGATTGCTTCGCATCTTCAAGGCGATGCGGATGAACTGTTTCCAGTCGTCATCGTCGATCCCGCCCCTCGCAATCCGCCAGGTCGCTTTTCCCAGGCTGGAAACCTCGGCAAGCGGCAGCGCCGCCTGCGGCGTGAGGCTGACGATCTTCGCCCGGCGATCGGTCGGATCCTCCCCGCGCATCACCAGCCCCGCCTTCTGCAGGCGATCGACATAGTTGGTGACCGTCATGCCGGAAAGCCCGAGCCTTGCGGCCAGAAGGTGCTGCCGGATGGGGCCGCAACGGTTGAGATGAACCAGCACCCCCGCCTCCCCGGCGGTCAGCCCGAGGCCCTGCCCCTCCACCAGGCGTTCGAACTGGGCCCGCATCAGTCGCGACAGGTCGGCGATTACGAAATTGGTGTCGTCAGGCATCGGCAATCACACATCAAACGGAAAACTTATTATAAGTAATACTTACTATATGGCAAGCGATCCGCTGCATGCCACCAACCCGGCGCGTTTGATTTCCCGACAAACGGGCGGGCGCCCTTGCCGAGACGGCATCGATTGCCCATGATGCAGCTTCGGCATATCAAGGGACAGGGATAATGTCAGAACTACTCGACTGGCCGGAGATCGTGCGCGAACTGATCGTGCTGTTCGTGGTTATCGACCCCGTCGGATCGCTGCCGGTTTTCCTGTACGCCACGGTCGGCGTGCCGTCCGAACTGCACAGGCGGTTCGCCATCCGGGGTGTGGCCGTCGCAGCCTTCGTGCTGCTGCTGTTTCTGATTGCCGGCCAATGGGTATTGGAGGCGCTCGGCCTTCGCCTCGGCTCGTTTCAGATCGCAGGCGGAATCGTGCTCTTCATTTTCGCCCTGACCATGATCTTTGGCGATTCGAAACCGGCCAAGGAGATCGAGGAAGCGGAAAGGGACCATCTGGCAGGCGCCGTCTTTCCGCTGGCTATGCCGTCGATCGCATCGCCCGGCGCCATTCTGGCCGTTGTCATTCTAACCGAGAACAGCAGCAACACGATCGCCGATCAGACCGTTACCGCCTGCCTTCTGATACTCGTTCTGCTGTTCACGCTCTCGCTCCTGCTGATGGCCTCCAGCATCCACCGGATCATCGGCAAGACGGGCGCCAGCATCATCAGCCGGATCATGGGCATCGTGCTGGCCGCCGTGGCGGTCGACTCCACTTTGGGCGGCATGGAAGCACTTGGCCTGCTTGAAATAAGCGTGCAGCCCACGGAGATTCTGGGATCGGAGTGAGACCCCGGCCATGGCCGTGCGGGCTTCTTCCAGGATAGCGAAACGCCCGATTGACCTCAGGCCCGGCTCCGGAAGCCGCCGCGCCTGCATCGAGCCGGGCGGATCATGGAAAGACCGCTTCCGGCCTGTGCAAACGGGAAAATGGTGGGCCCGGCAGGACTCGAACCTGCGACCAAGCGGTTATGAGCCGCCGGCTCTAACCAACTGAGCTACAGGCCCGTGGGAGATCATCCCCTCCAGTTGGAAGCCGCTGGATACCGGTTTTGCCAGTGACTGACAAGAGGCTGGAATGGGGGCTGGCGGCGGCCGACAAGAGAGGCAAACCGGCGGCAGCTTGGCACCGCGCGGACGCCGCATGTGAGATCATGCGCGACAAACGTCGCGGACCCCGATCAAGGCCGCAAACTTGCCGCGATTGAACCCTACCGGTTGGACCCCAACGGTTGCGCCCCCCATGGAGCGCAACCCGCAATGGCCTGTTTGTATGCCACCTTGCTCATGCATTCCAGTGTGCATGTCCAAGGACAACCCAAGACCCGGAGTTCCCATGCCAAGACCGATCCACTTCGCCGCCATGGCCCTGCTGACCGCCCCGCTCACCCTGGCGCCCGCCCTGTTGGCCGCCCCCCTTGCCGCTTCGTCCTGGGGCGACATCGCCCGCGCCGAGGAGCGCCAGGTGCCGCAGATCAACGTCACCGGTGAAGCCAGCATCAACGTGGCGCCCGATCTCGCCATGATCGATCTCGGCGTGGTGCGCGAGGCCGACACCGCCCGCCAGGCCCTGTCGGACGACAATGCCGCCATGGCCGAAGTGATCGCCGCCATGAAGGAGGCCGGCATCGAGGACCGCGACCTGCAGACGTCCGGCTTCTCGATCCAGCCGAAATATGTCTACGACCCGCCGAAGTCGAATGGCCCGCAGAAACCGCCCCGCATCGTCGGCTACACCGTCACCAACAACCTGTCGGTACGCATTCGCGATCTCGCCCGGCTTGGCGAGATTCTCGACCGCAGCGTCAGCCTGGGCGTCAATTCGGGCGGCTCGATCAGCTTCGGCAATGACGATCCCTCCGCCGAGATCGCCAGGGCGCGGACCGCGGCCATGAAGGATGCGGTCGATCGCGCGAAAACCCTGGTCGAAGCCGCCGGTGCCAAACTCGGTCCCATCCTGTCGATCAACGAGAACTTCCAGACGCCCCGGCCGATGCCGATGGCGCGCGGCAAGATGATGGCGGAGGCCATGTCCGCCGACGTCGTTCCGGTTGCCGGCGGCGAAAACACCTATTCCGTCACGGTGTCCGCAAGCTGGGAAATTCAGCAATAGCTTGCCGGAAAGACAAGGACCGCCACGGTTTCCCGCGGCGGTCCGGCTGCCTCAGAACCGGGTGAAGCGCGCGACCGCGCCTCAACCGTTCCCGATTCAGTAGCGGCGACCATGCCCGCCCTTGACCCAGGCGATGTTGCAATGGCGGCTCCGCCGCTCGATGCCCATCAGGATCCCGTGGCCGTGCTTGCGGCCGGAGACGACCACGAAGCGGTTGCCCACCCGGTCCACATGGGCATGGCGGACCCCCTGGCTGCGCGCCTTGTGAACGGCCTCGCCCGGCGAGCAGATGCGCAGATTGCGATAATAGCGCTGAGGCTTGTGGTGGCGCTCGCCGATATGGATCGAGCCGTTCGGGCCCTGAAGGGTGATGCCGCCAGCCTGTGCTGCCTGGGGTGCGGCGGTCATCAGACCGGCGCCGAGCATGAGGGTGGCAAGGCCTGCGGTGAAGAATTTCCTGATCATGACGAAGTCCTTTCGGTTGGGGTTGCGACCGCTTCGCCCCTGCGCCTTCAAGCGGTTGAAAGGACCATGCCCCATGCCGGCTGAACCGGTTTGGAACCAGTCATTCATTTTCGGTTCATTGAGCTGTCACAGGGAACTGCGTTCGGACCCGGCTGCCGCATCCCGCCCCGCCGGACGGGTTCGTCGCCGCAGCCACCCCGTCACCGGAAGGTCGAAACCGTAATGCACCAGATAGCTCGCCCCGAGGCTGACCAGGACGACCAGCAGCGAAAAATTCAGCATCAGGCTGACGGGGTCGAGCATTTCGGCAAGTTCCAGCCTGCGAAAGACAAGCGCCGCCGCGCCGACGACGAAGGGATGAACGAGATAGGTCGAGTAGGAAATTTCACCGGCGATCAGCAGCGGCCGTCTGACGCGATACTCATCGGCGCCTTGCGACAGCACGGCCGCGACCAGCATCATCGCGGCCGGAATGCCGTAATAGAATTCGCGCCCCGCCTCGATATGATCGTTGAAGCTAGGCATCTGCACGAGGATCAGCAGCGCCGCCAGGAAAAGCGCGATGCCTACTGCCGGGGCAAATCTCGCACCCCTGAAGTAGAAGATCGCGATGATCACGCCATAGACGAATTCCAGGATGACGGGGTGCGAGGCAAAGAGCACGAAGGCGCCTTCGCCGCCATGCCGTGACCAGAAAGCGCAAACGGCAAGCAGCAGCCCGATGGCCGCGATCAGCACCGGCAGCGCCACCCGCCGCGGCAGGAACAGGCAGAGCGCGAACAGCGTGTAGAACAGCATTTCGTATTGCAGCGACCAGCCGAGGCC
Organism: Nitratireductor sp.; assembly: GCA_020441665.1. Lineage (GTDB taxonomy): Bacteria > Pseudomonadota > Alphaproteobacteria > Rhizobiales > Rhizobiaceae > Salaquimonas. The sequence continues at coordinate 6,076 of JAGRLT010000164.1, read as the reverse complement.
GAGCACCGGCCGGATCAATCCGTCGCTCGCCCGCTGATAGGGCCAGAACAGATAGGAAGCGATCCACTGGCCGGTATCGTTCGTCGCGGTCTTGACCGATGCCGGCAGCACGATCACCACCAGGATCATCAGCGTCGTCGCCGCCCAGTAGAGCGGAACGATCCGAATGAGCCGGCGTAGCATGAACCGGGCCGGCGCACCCTTCCTGCCGAAGGCGTCCCAGCAGGTATAGACCATGATGAAGCCGGAGATGACGAAGAACAGATCGACGCCGAAATCGCCCGGAAACAGCTTCTCGTTGAAGCGCTCCACCCGGCCCGTGAGCATCAGCGACAATTCGTGAAAGACGTGGCTGATCACCACGAAAAGAACGGCAATCCCTCGCAGGGCCTGGATCGTCTGCAACCTCGCGGTTTGACCAGGATCATTGCCAGACTGCACGCGCGCGCTCCACAGTATCGCCACCGACCGTATGCTGTATGTTGCCTGATAATGCTTTCCGCTACACTAATTTTCCGACAGCGCCTATCCGCGCACGGCTGAGCGCCAGTAGCGCGCGCATCGGCAGACCGCAAGAGGGATAAAGGTTGACACGCATGGCTCACAACACCGGTGCAACCCAGTTGATGGCGATTGATGCCGTCGCCTTCGATGTCGAGACCACGAGCCTCAACGCCGCCGAGGCCCGCATCGTGCAGATCGGCGCCCTGAGGATCAATCGCGGCCGCATCGACAGCCATGCCCATGTCGACAAGATCATCGATCCCCATATCCCGGTGCCGGCGGAATCGACCGCGATCCACGGCATCACCAACGCCCAGACCCGCCTCGCCCCCGACCTGAAAAAGGCCTGGCCCGGCATGATCGAGTTCATCAGGGACCGCATCATGATCGGCCACACGATTGCCTATGACCTGACGGTGCTCGCCCATGAAGCGGCGCGCCACGGGCTTGCCTGGGAAAAGCCGCGCTCGCTCTGCGTCCGCCTGCTGGCGCCGATCGCGCTGCCCGACCTGCACGACCCGACCCTGGACAAGCTCGCCGCCTGGTTCGACATCAGGATCGACCAGCGCCACAGCGCGCTGTCCGATTCGATCGCGGCGGCCGAGATCTTTCTCAAACTCGTGCCGCTGCTGAAGGAAAAGGGCATCACCACCCTTGCCGAGGCCGAGCGCGCCATCCTGATGCGCAACACTGCCGGCATCCGCCAGGGCGAGGATGCCGGCTGGCAGCGGCCGGTGATCGACCCTGCGGAAGCCGCGCTCGCCGGCGGCATCCGCAACTACGACACCTATGCCTACCGGCACTGCGTCGGCGACGTGATGACCCGCACCCCTTTCACCGTGCGGCCCGAGGCCAGCCTGCAGGATGCGATCGAAATCATGACCGGCAAGGGCATTTCCTCCGTGCTGGTCTCGCGCCGTGAAAGCGGCGGCCATCCGGTCGACGACTACGCCATCATCACCGAGCGCGATGTGATGCGCCAGATAGCCCGGGCGGGCGCGTCGGCACTGGGCAAGAAGGCCGGGAGCGTCGCCATCGCGCCGCTTCTGACGGTGCGCGAGGGCGCCTTCGTCTACCGCGCCATGTCGCGCATGCGCCGCCTCAAGGTCCGCCACCTCGCCGTCACCGACGATGCGATGAACCTGACCGGCATGCTGTCGGCGCGCGACCTTCTGAAACTGCGCGCCGATGCGGCGATCGCGCTCGATGATGCCATCGACGATGGCGCGAGCGCGGCCGATCTCGCCAGCGCCTGGGGCACGCTTCCCGCCGTGGTCCATTCGCTGATCGCCGAGAAGCTCGATGCCCATACCGTCACCCGCATCGTCTCGGAGGAAATCCGCGCCATGACCGGCCGCGCCGCCATTCTCGCAGAGCAAGGCATGCAGGCCGACGGCTTCGGCGCGCCGCCCTGCCCCTATGCCGTCATCGTGCTGGGGTCGGGCGGACGCGGCGAAAGCCTGCTCAAGCCCGATCAGGACAATGCGATCATCTTCGAAACCGGCGATCCCGGCGGCGCGCAGGACCAATGGTTTGCCGAACTCGGCAGCCGCATGGCCGAAACCCTCAACGAGGCCGGCATTCCCTTTTGCGATGGCGGCATCATGGCGAAGAACGATGCCTGGCGCGGCTCCGTCGCCACCTGGCAGGCCCGCCTGGCCGAGTGGGTCGGCCATGCCAATCCCGAAAACCTGCTCAATGTCGACATCTTCTTCGACCAGACGCCGGTGCATGGCGCGCGGCAGCTTTCGGCAGGCCTGTTCGAAACGGCCTACCAGATGGGCTCGCAAAGCATTCCCTTCGCCCGGGCGCTCGGCGCCAATGCAAGCCAGGTGTCGAACCCCTTCACCCTGTTCGGCAATATCCGCGCCGAGAACAACCGGCTCGATCTCAAGCTGCATGGCCTGTTTCCGCTCGTCTCCGGCGTCCGCGCGCTGGCGATCCGCCACAACATCGCCCGCCACGCGACCCGCCACCGTCTTGAAGGCCTGATCGCCCTCGACCGCGGCGATACCGGCCTGATGGCGCGGCTCATCGACGATCATGCCTTCCTGCTCGAATGCCTGCTCAAATCCCAGGAACGGGAAGTGGCGACCGGACACAAGCCGGGCAATTTCGTCAATCTTGGCGCTTTCGATCGCCCCGCCTTGACCAGGCTCAAATCGGCGCTTTCCGACATCCAGTATCTTCCCCAATTGATTCAGGATTTGATGTTCTGAAAAGAATACCGATATTGAATCGCAGCAAGGAGCCGGCAAAGGGCTCCCCGAAGGCACTTGAAGAAGGAATACCCATGCCATCCGTTACCCTCGATACCACCCAATACCGCAGCGTTCTCGAACGCCGTCTGGCCTTTCTCGAAAACCGGCTGGAAACCATCGAGGACAAGCTCGACGATCCCAAGAGCCGCGACTGGGAGGAGCAGGCAGTCGAAAGCGAGGGGGACGAGGTGATGGAAGGGCTCGGCAATTCTGGCCTTGAGGAAATCCGCGCGATCAAGGCGGCGCTTGCCCGCATCGACAATGGCAGCTTTGGCGAATGCGCCAAATGCGGCAAGGAAATCTCCTCCGAACGCCTCGACGCCGTTCCCCACACGCCCTTCTGCCGGGAATGCGCCCGGAGGTGAGGGTCTACCCTCCAACGGTCGCCACAACCTCGCGCCGGTGCGGCTGGTCGCGGTGCTCGAACAGATAGATGCCCTGCCAGGTGCCGAGCGCCGGCCGGCCATCGATCACGGGAATGGACAGCGAGACCGGCAGGATCGCCGCCTTGATGTGCGCCGGCATGTCGTCCGGCCCCTCGAGCGTGTGGGCGAGATAGGCCATGGACGGGTCGTCGGATGGCGGCACGAGCCGCGAAAGGAAGGCGAGAAGATCGCGCCGCACATCGGGATCGGCGTTCTCCTGTATCAATAAGGAACACGATGTGTGGCGCACGAAGAGGGTCAGGACACCCTCCCCGACACCGCTTTCGCGGGCAAACCGCACCACATCGTCGGTAATCTCATAAAGCCCCTGACCCCTTGTTTCGATTGATATTTTTCCACTTCTTCGCGCCATGATCGCACCCCTTTCCCGTCATGCCCAAGCAGGCATGAACAAAACCATGCGCGCAATTGGGGGGCAAGATTTGGTAATCCGCGCGTGGATTTGCGTTAATCATGGCTGTTTATCCTGTTTGCAGTCTCAAAAGGTGTGCCCATGACGCTCGACAACGCAAACAACCTGGCCAGCAGCATGCCGCCCCCGGTCCCTGCCGACGGCGGCGGCTCCTGTGGCGACCCGCAGGATCTGCGCCAGAGCCGCCGCATGCGCGTCCTCAAGCGCGGCATGATCGGCTTTCGGGGTCAGTTCGCCGCCTGCCCCTGTGTCATTCGCAACATCAGCAAGCATGGTGCGCTGATCGAACTCTTCGACCCGCTTGCCCTGCCGCGCCGTTTCACCGTGCATATCGAGATCGACGGCATCAAGGCCGATTGCGAACTGGTCTGGCAGAGCAAGAATCTCGCCGGCGTGCAATTTGAAGGCGAGATGGAACAGACCATGGTCCATCGCAGACAGGTGGTGCGGGCATCCGAAAATGCCCTGCCGGACCATAGCGAGCGCGACGAACGGCAGCGCCAATGGCGCGAACACCTGGCCCGGCGCCAGGCGGAAAAACAACTGCAGGAAGAGCAGCGAAAGGAGCGGCAGGAGGCGATCCGCGCCACGGTTTCCACCCCCCTTCACCGCAAGGCTGCCGCTTTCGGCCGCCGCAGGTTCGGTGGTTAGCCGAACAACCGCTCGCCCTGCTCCTTGATCACCTGGCGGGCCTTCGAGCGCGCGGCTTCCGCCGCCTGATCGGCGGTGGGAAACAGATCGGCCCGGATCAGGCGGTGGGTCTTCATCGCGCCATCGATTTCCTTGCGAATCTCGGCACAGAGCCGATACTGGCCATTGTCGGCCATCGGCATCGGCTCGATCACATAGCCTTCATGCATTTCGGCCGCATGGCTGGTCGCTTCGCCACCACCACCGCCGCCAAAGAGTTTTTTCAGGAAAGACATGGGATCAGGCAACATCCTTGAGGGTGACGACAAGGCCGGGAACGCGCGCGGTTTCCATCGACGCGCCCCTGGCGATGTCGGTGACTGAGGCATAGCGGCCATTGTCAGGCGCGCGGTGGATGCGGGTTTCAAGCGTCGCGGCATTGATCACCCAGACTTCATCGATCCCGAATTCGGCATAGAGTTCCGCCTTGCGGCCCAGATCGTAATGAAGCGAGGAATCGGCGATTTCGATCGCCAGGAGACAGGTACCGGGCGACAGGTTCTTCAGCCCGCTTTCACGCGGATAGATGACGAAATCCGGCTCGATGAAGGTATCTTCGGAAAGATAGAACGTCGTTTCGGGAATGGTCTGCAGATTGTCCGGCAGTTGCCGGACGAGCTTTTCATTGAGCCATTGCTTGATGGTCTCATGGCGTATGCCTTTCGGGCTCATGGGCACGATCTCCCCGCCGATCAGTTCGAACCGCTCGTCGCGCCCGAGCACGCCCATCTCCACCATGCGGATCACGTCCCGCACGGTAAAGGCACGCCGTTCCAGCCCTTCGGCTGCATGGGTAAGGGGTACGTTCATGGGCCGACTATAGCATGAATATGGCACCGAAAAAGACGGGGACTTCCTCGTCTTTCAACGGGCCGGATGCATGCCCGACGCCGCCGATCCAGCTGGGCCTGAAAGGCTCCAGCTTCCCGCCCGGCCTGATGGCCGGAGCTTTCCGTCTCGCCAGGTCAAAGCCTACAATGGGTAGCAGGTGATTGTCGGGCTCGCCGAAACCAGATCATTGTAGTGACACAAATACCAGCCTCTTTGCTCCATATCCTGACTGCGAAAGAAAACTTCCGCTGCGCCCGGCTTGTCGATCCGGACCCCCTCGAAACGCGTGCCTTGAAATTCGACATTCACAAGTTGAATGATCTTGCAGATTGAATGGCTTTGACAGTTTTTCGCCAGGTTCAGCCATTCCTCATAGGTTGCCACGTCGCGCATTTTATCGTTTGCAAAGACTGGCGCAGCGAATGCTCCAGACAAAAAAGCTGAAATCAACAATACTTTCCTCATCGCAGCCTCCTGCTCCCATCTTACGACTGTCAGAAAGTATAACCGGATTTTATTTTTTCACAAATCGGATTTCAAAAACAGAATAATACATCAGAACAAAAGACCCGGCACGATGGCCGGGTCCAGACATTCTTCTGACAATGGGCGCCTACTGATCCAGGAAGCTCCTGAGCTTCCGGCTGCGGCTCGGATGCTTGAGTTTCCTGAGCGCCTTGGCCTCGATCTGGCGGATACGCTCGCGGGTTACCGAAAACTGCTGGCCGACTTCCTCCAGCGTATGGTCGGTATTCATGCCGATGCCGAAGCGCATTCTGAGCACGCGCTCCTCGCGCGGGGTGAGCGAAGCCAGCACCCGCGTCGTCGTCTCGCGCAGATTGGCCTGGATCGCCGCGTCGATCGGCAGCAGCGCATTCTTGTCCTCGATGAAATCGCCGAGATGCGAATCCTCCTCGTCGCCGACCGGCGTT
>JAGRLT010000163.1 GCA_020441665.1 Nitratireductor sp. | reverse complement strand
GGCGATGTCGATGTCCATTTCCTTCCAGGGAAGGTTCTTGGGATCGCGCTCGGCCAGCACCTTGAAGCTCTCGCGGCCGATATGGATGCGGTCGCCCGATACGGTCACCTGACCGGGGAACCTGCCATGCACGGAGTCGTAGCGCATCAGGTGGGCATTGGTCTCGACCGGGCCCAGATCGTTGATCGCAACGATGTCGATATCGTCACGACCGGACTCGAAAATCGCCCGGGCGACGTTGCGGCCGATACGGCCAAATCCATTGATCGCAATTCTGACTTTCTTCGACATGACACCTCCAGGTGAGTGACCGCTGGCCGCGACCGGCCGGGATAGGAATGTTCTGCGCGCGGTTTAACCGCAGTCGGTTCGCCTGCCAATCGGGTCGCGGGAATTTAATCGATTGGCTTCGAAACTTTTTTGCCAGCCGGCCCGCAAGGCGGGCAGAGACCGGCCGACAGGCCTTCCAGGCACTATTTCAGCCGCGCCTTCACCGCCTTGACCGTCGCCTCCGCCGTAATGCCGAAATGCGCATACAGGTCCTGATAGGGCGCCGACGCGCCGAAGGTCGACATGCCGATGAAAACGCCGTCAGTGCCGATGAAGCTGTCCCAGCCCTGGCGGATGGCGGCCTCGATCGCCACCTTGACCGGTGCGGTGCCGATCACCTCGGCCTGGTATTCGGCGCTTTGCGCCCGGAACAGCTCGAAACAGGGAACGGAGACGACGCGGGCCTCGATGCCCTCGGCGGCAAGCTGCGCCTTCGCCTCCATCGCGATCTCGACCTCCGAGCCCGAGGCGAAAATCGTCACCTGCTCGTCATTGTCGCAGTCGGCAAGCGTGTAGGCACCACGCGCCGACAGGTTTTCGACGCTGTAATCGGTGCGCAGCGCCGGCAGATTCTGCCGGGTGAGCGCCAGCACCGACGGCGTCTTGCGCGCCGCGAGCGCGATCTGCCAGCACTCCGCCGTTTCCATCGTGTCGCAGGGCCGCATGACATGAAGATTGGGGATGGCGCGCAGCGAGGCGAGATGCTCCACCGGCTGGTGCGTCGGCCCGTCTTCGCCGAGACCGATCGAATCATGCGTCATGACATGGATGACGCGAATGCCCATCAGCGCGGCAAGCCTGAGCGCCGGGCGGCAATAATCGGCAAAGGCCAGGAACGTGCCCGAATAGGGGATCAGCCCGCCATGCAGCGCGATGCCGTTCATCGCCGCCGCCATGCCGTGCTCGCGAATGCCGTAATGGATGAAGCGGCCGGAAAAATCATCCGGCGTGATCGGCGCGGTGTCCTCGGTCTTGGTGTTGTTCGAGCCGGTCAGGTCGGCCGATCCGCCGATCGTTTCCGGCACCGCCTTGTTGATCGAGGTAAGCACCAGTTCCGACGATTTGCGCGTCGCCATCTTGGGTTTTTCTTCGGCAAGCTGCTGCTTGAGCGCCGTCATCGCCTCGTCCAGTGCCGCCGGCAGTTCGCCGCGCATGCGCCGGTCGAACTGGCCGCGCGTCTCCGCATCCATCGCCTTGACGCGCTTTTCCCATTCCTTGCGCTTCTGGCCGGAACGGAGCCCGGCGATCCGCCAGGCATCGAGCACCTCGGTATCGACCTTGAAGGGCGCGCATTTCCAGCCGAGCGCGGCGCGCGTGGCGGCGATTTCCTTCTCGCCCAGCGGCGCGCCATGCACGCCGGATGTTCCCGCCTTGTTGGGTGAACCATAGCCGATCACCGTCTTGCAGGCGATCATGGTCGGCTTTTCCGACGCCCTGGCCTTTTCGATCGCTTCGGAGATTTCCTCCGCCTTGTGGCCGTCTACCCTGAGCGTGTTCCAGCCCGATGCCTTGAAACGGGCGATCTGGTCGGTCGAATCGGCCAGCGAAACCTTGCCGTCGATCGTCACATTGTTGTCGTCCCACAGCACGATCAGCTTGCCGAGCTTCAGATGGCCGGCAAGCGAAATCGCTTCCTGGGAAATGCCTTCCATCAGGCAGCCATCGCCGACCAGGCAATAGGTGTGATGGTCGACCAGGTCGCTGCCGAACTCCTGCGACAGCTTGCGCTCGGCGATCGCCATGCCGACCGCATTGGCGATGCCCTGGCCGAGCGGCCCGGTGGTGGTCTCGATCCCCGCCGCATGGCCATATTCGGGGTGGCCGGCGGTCTTCGATCCGAGCTGGCGGAAATTCTTGATCTGCTTGATGTCGATATCCTCGTAGCCGAGGAGATAGAGCGCCGAATAGAGCAGCATCGAGCCATGCCCCGCCGACAGGACGAAGCGGTCGCGATCGGCCCAGTCCGGCGCCTTCGGATCGAACTTCATGTGCTCGGTAAACAGCACCGTGGCGATATCGGCCGCCCCCATGGGAAGGCCCGGATGGCCGGAATTCGCGGCCTCGACCGCATCCATCGAAAGAAACCGAATGGCATTGGCCATATCGGAGAGTTTTGCCATCGTGCTTGTCATCGCGCTCTTCATCAAGGATCGTTGTGTCAGGGGGAAAGGTTCCGATTGAACCTGTCGCGCGGCCGCACCGGGCGCCGCTTGGACAGGTGGTCCCCAAAGCCGGGCGCACTCATATCAGGTGCCGGCGGGGAGTCAATTGCGGCGCGTTTGCGGCCCGGCACGGATCGTTTCGGCCACATTCCATCCACAGGCTTTGTCGGCTCGAATCCCGGAGTGGAACGGCATTGATTGACCTTTTCTTTGTCCGCCGTCTAATGTTTCGGCGGTAACCGATTGGCATTGTAACGATTCGACCCGCTGGGGTGGCAAAGTTTCCTGAAGACGGTGTGGTTTTTGGCATTCACCGCCGGCTTCGGGAAAACCGCACCAGCCCCGGGCAAAGACCGGAGAGGCATGAGCGGCAAACTATCCGCAGCTCTGGAAAAACTGGCTGGCGCCGTGGCGGCGCTGGACGCGGCGGTCGATGCCCGTATCGAGCGCGAAGGCCGGCTTGCCGGCGCCGAGGCCGAAGTTCAGCGCATGGGGGCCGACCGTTCCAGGCTCGCCGAATCGCTGGACGCCGCCGAGGCCCGCGCCCAGCGGCTCGAAAGCGCCAACCGCGAGGTTTCGCGCCGGCTGGTCGACGCGATGGAGCAGATCCGCTCGGTTCTCGAACACGGCAAATAACGACAGTATCCAGGGGCGGGACCCCAAGGCAGAAGATTTCATGGCGAGCGTCAGCGTTGTCATCAACGGCAAGAACTACCGGATAGCCTGCGAGGAGGGTCAGGAACCCCATTTGAGATCGCTGGCTGAAAAGCTCGATTCCTATGTCGGCCAGCTCAAGGGCTCCTTTGGCGAGATCGGCGACCAGCGGCTGACCGTGATGGCCGGCATCATGGTCACCGACGAGCTCGTCGAGATGGAAAGGAAGATGGCCAGGCTCGAAAAGGAACTGGCCGAGGCGCGCGACCGGTCGTCCAGCGCGGCGGAGGCCGCCACCGCCAGCGAGACGGAAACCTCCGCCAAGGTCGCCGAGATCGCCGGCAGAATAGAGCAGCTGGCAAAGAAGCTCTCCGGCAAGGCGCAATAGGCCGCCTCGAAACGGATCGGCTGACCGCCATTTTTGATCCGCCCGTCCTGCAATCCCCATCCTGTGACTCATTGCACGGTGCCGCGTGGCGCCGCGATGCATGCTCCCCACTAGCGATCATCCTTGCCGGGCCCCCGGCCGGATCATTGCTGTCGGGGCTTAAAATCCAGGGAGCATGATCATGGATATCAGACACAAAATGCACGCGGCGCTCGCCGCTACCCTTCTCGCAACGGCACTGGTTGCAGCGGCCAATACCGCCCATGCCGGCGGCGGCTGGACGCCGCCCGGAATCCAGCCCTGCTTCAATCCCGGCGGCTGCGGTGGTGGCGGCGGTGGAGGTGGCGGTGGAGGTGGCGGCGGCGGAGGCGGCGGCGCAGGACCGTTCGGCAACGGCTTCGCCACCGGCATCGGCGCCGGTATCGGCATGGGACTTGTCGGCGGACTGACCCAGCCGCAACAGCCGCAGGTCATCGTCCAGCAGCCGGGCATCATGGTGGCACACCCCGCCCCTATGCCTACCCCGATGCCGGTTGCCCAGCCCATGCCGCAGCCGATGCCTGTGGATCAGGGCAATCTGCAGGCCCACATCGCCAGCTGCCAGGCGCGCTACAAGAGCTACGTCGTCCAGACCAACCAGTACATGTCCTATTCGGGCGGCTGGAAGACCTGCTTCTCGCCCTACATGTAGGCGGCCGAAATCCCCCTGCCGCACAGGCGGCAAGGGCAGGATGCCGGCGCCGCCACCCTTTCCTCTCTCGGCGGCGCCGGCATTTTCATGCCTTCCATGCGAGATCGTCCGTTGGCGTTTGCCGCCACCGCGTCTATATCGGCGCCATGGTTACCCCTCTTGAAGTGCTGATTTCCTGGCTCGCCTTTCCCGTCTATGTCTGGCAGGGGCTCGGCGTGCGCCGCCGATCGACCCGCCTTGCTCCGCCGCAAACCGATGGCCGGACCCAAAGCAGCGGCCGGCACAGGGGCAAACCGCTGTCGATCCTGCTGATCGGCGATTCGTCGGCTGCCGGCGTCGGCGCGCAGACGATCGGGGAAAGCCTCGGCGGCCGATTGCCGGACCTGCTGGCGGCACGCCTCGATCGGCCGGTTCATCTCCGCATCGCCGGCAACAATTCCGCCACATCGGGTCAGATCCGCGATCATGTCGTGCCGCATCTGGAAGCGGAGCCCTATGACTATGTCTGTCTCAACATCGGCACCAACGACGCCAAGAACTTCCATTCGGGACGCCGCTTCCGCCGCGAGTTCGGCACACTTCTCTATGCGCTGAAGTCCAGATGGCCCGGAGCGACGATCATCTGGGGCGGCGTTCTCGATCTCGAAACCGTGCCGGCCCTGCCGACACCGCTCAACCGCATCCTCGGCATCCGGTCGCGCATCATCGACCATAACGGCAAGACGCTGTGCCGCGAGCGCGGCGCGCTGGCGCCGGTCTCCGAATGGAACCCGGCACCGGAAAACTTCGCCGTCGACGGCTTCCACGCCTCGGCCAGGGGCTATGGCGAATGGGCGGAAGGGCTGGCAGCCTACATTGCCGAACTGGAGTGCGCTTCGCCATGACCGGCGCGCGCCGGCGCATTGTGCAGATTTTCACAACGAATGGCCGATTTGCGATCCCAAACCCTCACCTTTCGTTGGATGGATATGTAACGCCGCCCCGTGTAAACCGGGTCGGGGAGAAAGCGATAATCGGGATATCCGGGCTTGAGCCGGGCGCTTGAATGTTCGGCCCGCCATGGCGCGATCGGGAGGCTGTGATGGCATCGACATACCACGCAATCTATGAACACTGGCGGAAGGACCCGCAAGCCTTCTGGCGACAGGCGGCAGGCGAAATCGACTGGTACACGCCGGCGGAAGAAATCTTCGACGCCGACGCCGGGGCCTATGGCCGCTGGTTCACCGGCGCCACCTGCAACACTTGCTACAACGCCATCGACCGGCATGTGGAGCGCGGCCGCGCCGGACAGGCGGCGATCATCTATGACAGCCCGATCACCGGTTCAAAGCGCACCATCACCTATGAGGAGCTGAAGGACGAGGTCGAGGCGCTCGCCTCCGTCATGCGCGACAATGGCATCGGCAGGGGCGACCGCGTCATCATCTACATGCCCATGGTGCCGGAAGCCGCCTTCGCCATGCTCGCCTGTGCCCGGCTCGGCGCCATCCATTCCGTCGTCTTCGGCGGTTTTGCCGCCCGCGAACTGGCAACCCGCATCGACGACGCCAAGCCGAAGATGATCGTCTCCGCCTCCTGCGGCATCGAGCCCAACCGCATCGTCGCCTACAAGCCGCTGCTCGACGAGGCGATCGACATGGCGGTCTCGAAACCCGCCACCTGCATCGTCCTGCAGCGCGACCAGCAGGCCTGCACCCTGGTCGAAGGCCGCGATCTCGACTATGCCGCGACGGTCGGCGCCGCCCGTTCGGCCGGCACGAGGGTCGAATGCGTGCCGGTCGCCGCCACCGATCCGCTCTACATTCTCTACACCTCCGGCACCACCGGCCAGCCCAAGGG
>JAGRLT010000015.1 GCA_020441665.1 Nitratireductor sp. | reverse complement strand
CGCGATTGCCCAGCCGGTGACCGATCATCGTCCTCCCTTCCAGCCTGGCGGTATTCTTACGCCGGCGCGGACGAAAGACAATTCACCCCGGCGAGGCGGGCTGTCAGCGGTAATGTTCGGCCAGGAAAGCGGCCGTCTCGCCGTGCAGAGGGGCCGCCCTGAAGCGGGCGAGCGTGGCTGCGTCGAGCTTGCGGTAGCCGTAGCGCTCGACAAGCTCGGTAATCGGCACCGGCTCGCCATCGAAAGGAGAAAAATCAAGTTCGTCGCCCGCCGCGACGGCGCCCTCATTGATGACCCTGCAATAGAAGCCGGTACGGTTGGCGCGGAAGAACTTCGAGACGAACTGGCTGTCGTCCATATGGGCTGCGAAGGTGACGCAGGGAATGCGCGGCGAGGTGACCTCCAGAACAAGGCCGCCACCTGTCAGCCGGTCGCCCACCGCGATGTCGGCGGTCGTGATGCCGCTCAATGTGAGGTTTTCGCCGAACCGTCCGGCGGCAAGCTCCAGGCCGAGTTCCGCACTCCACCAGTCGTAATCCTGCCTGCAGTAGCAATAGACCGCCTGATCGAGCCCGCCGTGATTTTCGGTGTCGACGATATCGTCGCCTTCAAGGCCGAGCCGATGAACGGCCACGGCACCCTGGCGCGGGCGCTTGTCGATACCCGAAAAACCCGACTTGGTGGCAATCGGCGCCGACTTACCGGTCGACACCGCCTCGACGCCAACCCTGCGCGGCGCTCGCGTCAAGAGCTGCCCAACCCGTCGAAAAGAACGGTGGAGAGATATCGCTCGGCAAAGGAGGGGATGATCACCACGATCAGCTTGCCGGCATTTTCCGGCCGTGAGCCGACAGCCGCCGCTGCCTGAAGTGCCGCGCCAGACGAGATGCCGACCGGGATGCCCTCGATGCGGGCCAGCAGGCGCGCATTCGCCACCGCGTCGTCGTTCGAGACAGTGACCACCTCGTCGAAGATTTCGGTGTCGAGCACGGGCGGCACGAAGCCGGCGCCGATGCCCTGTATCTTGTGCGGGCCGGGGTTGCCGCCGGAGAGCACCGGCGAATCCTTTGGTTCGACAGCGACCATCTGCAGGCCGGGCTTGCGCTTCTTCAGCACCTGACCGACGCCCGTGATGGTACCGCCAGTGCCAATGCCGGAGACAACGATATCGACCGCGCCGTCAGTATCGTTCCAGATTTCCTCGGCCGTCGTGCGGCGGTGGATCTCGGGATTGGCCGGGTTTTCGAATTGCTGCGGAATGATGGCGTCCGGCATGGACGCTTGTAGTTCCTCGGCGCGGGTGATCGCGCCGCGCATGCCTTTCGCGCCTTCGGTGAGTTCAAGCTCTGCGCCCAACAGCGCCAGCATCTTGCGGCGCTCGAGCGACATGGTCTCCGGCATGGTGAGGATCAGCCGGTAGCCCTTGGCGGCGGCTGCGAAGGCGAGCGCGATGCCGGTATTGCCGGAGGTCGGCTCGACCAGAACCGTGCGGCCCGGCGTGATGCGGCCGGCAGCTTCCAGCGCCTCGATCATCGCGACGCCGATACGGTCCTTGACGCTGG
>JAGRLT010000162.1 GCA_020441665.1 Nitratireductor sp. | reverse complement strand
GCATGCCGGCCTTGAAGCCACCGGCCTCGGCCAATAGACCCGCATGGAGTTCGGGATAGCCGCCCGGCAGGAACACCGCATCGGCGTCGCCTGCCGGCGCCTCGTCGCCGAGCGGCGAGAATAAGGAAAGTTCCGCCCCCTGCGCCCGCCAGTCTTCCAGCATGTGGCGATAGCAAAAGGCAAAGGCGGCATCCCGTGCAATGGCGATCCGCTGGCCGAGCGGCGGCAGCACGCCGCCCTCCGCCGCCACGGGGCTTGCCGGTTCGAACAGGCTTTCCAGCACCGTAAGATCACAGCATTCGGCAACAAGCCCGGCCGCGCTGTCGACAAAGGCTTCCAGCCGGTCATTTTCCTGCGCCTGCACCAGGCCCAGATGCCGCTCCGCCAGCACCAGCCGCTCGTCGCGCGGCACGGCTCCGATCACCGGTAGGCCGAGCGGTTCAAGCGCCGCGCGCAACAGGTGTTCATGCCGCGCGCTGCCCACCTTGTTGAGCACGATGCCGGCAACCCGCACATCGTCGCGGTGACGGGCAAAGCCTTCCGCAAGGGCTGCTATCGAATGCGACTGCTTTGCCGCATCGACCGCCAGCAGCACCGGTATGCCGAGCATCGCGGCAAGCTCCGCCGCCGAGCCGCTGCCATCGGCCGCACCGTCGAACAGCCCCATCATCGCCTCGATCATCAGATGGCTGCCGCCCTGCCCGGCGGCGAGGTGTTGCAACCGCCCCGGCGCCATCGCCCAGGGATCGAGATTGACCGAGGGCGCACCGCAGGCGGCGGCATGAAACGCCGGGTCGATATAGTCCGGTCCCGCCTTGGCGGCGCGAATATCGACGCCGCGCTCGCCCAGCGCCCGCAGCAGCGCCAGCGTCAGCACCGTCTTGCCGCTGCCCGAGGCGGGCGCTGCCAGGATCAGTCTTTTTTGCCGGGTTGTAGCGTTCAACGGAGGCGCTTCTCAAACAGCCTTCGAAACCGTGCCGCGCTTCAGCGGATTGGCTTCGAGCTTCCTGCCGGCAAGCGCCCCGCGCCAATCGAGCGCCCGGCGCAGTTTCACCGCCTCGCCGACAACCACGATCGCCGGCGGTTCGAGACCCGACGCGGCAAGATCGGCAACCGATTTTTCGAGCGTCGTTTCCAGCACCTGCTGGTTTTCCAGCGTCGCATTGCAGACAAAGGCGACCGGCATCGCCGGCACGAGCCCCTCGGCCATCAGGCGTTCTCGAATGTTCGGCCAGTGCTTCATCGCCATATACAGCACGATCACCGGCGCGCCCCGCGCCACGCTGGCCCAGTCGATCGCATCGGGCATCACGCCGCTGGCGTCGTGGCCGGTCAGGAAGGTCACCGAATGGTTGATGTCGCGATGGGTGACGGGAATGCCGGCATAGGCGAGCCCGCCAATGCCGGCGGAAATCCCCGGCACGATGCGGAAGGCGATGCCGTGCTCGACCAGCGTCAGCGCTTCCTCGCCGCCACGGCCGAAGACGAAGGGATCGCCGCCCTTGAGCCGCAGCACCCGCTTTCCCTCGCGCGCCAGATCGACCAGCGCCAGCGAGATGTCCCGCTGCTTCGGCGACGGCTTGCCGCCGCGCTTGCCGGCATAGCGCAATTCGGCATCCGCCCGCGCGCCGGCCAGGATCCGCTCGTTCACCAGCGCGTCATAGACGATGACATCGGCCTCTGCTATGGCGCGCGCCGCCAGCACGGTCAGCAGGCCGGGATCGCCCGGCCCCGCGCCTGCGAGCCAGACCGTGCCCGGCCGGAATTCGTCCTCGGTTTTGCTGTTCACGCTACCTGTCCTGTCTCTCGCTCGGAAGCCCGCTAAAAACCATAGCGGATCGCCGTTGGCCTGCGCAATCGCGTCGCCTATAAGACGCGAATGAACAAGGTGCAACGGCAGGAGAAACCGGCGGCGGAAAGCGCGCTCAGGCGCGGATGGACCACCGGTGCCTGCGCCACCGCCGCGACGAAGGCAGCGCTGACCGCGCTGCTGACCGGCCGCTTTCCCGACCCCGTCTCGATTACCCTGCCCCGGGGCGAGACTCCTGCCTTCGCCCTGGCAAGGGAAACACTCGAGGCCGGTCGCGCCACCGCCGCCATCATCAAGGATGCCGGCGACGATCCCGATGTCACTCATGGCGCGCTGGTGACGGTGACCGTGGCGCGCGGCAAGCCCGGCACCGGCATCACCTTCCATGCCGGCAAGGGCGTCGGCACGGTTACCAAGCCGGGCCTGCCGATCGCCCCCGGCGAGGCGGCGATCAACCCGGTGCCGCGCCGGATGATGCGGGAGGTTGCGGAAACGCTCTGCGCCGAACACGCCATCGCGCCCGATATCGCCATCACCATCGCCGTGCCGGGCGGAGAAGAAATGGCGCGCCACACCTGGAACCCCCGTCTGGGCATTGTCGGCGGCATTTCGATCCTAGGCACCACCGGCATCGTCCATCCCTTTTCCTGCTCGGCCTGGATCCATTCGATCCATCGCGGCATCGATGTCTGCCGCGCCAACGGCCTTCACCACGCCCTTGCCGCCACCGGCTCGACCTCGGAGGATGCCGCCAACGCGATTTACAAACTGCCGCTGGAAGCCCTGCTCGACATGGGGGATTTTGCCGGCGGCGTACTCAAATATCTGCGCCAGAACCCGATCGACCGGCTGACGCTCGCCGGCGGCTTCGCCAAATTCGCCAAGCTCGCGAACGGCGCCATGGACCTGCATTCGGGCCGCAGCCAGGTGGACATGGACTGGCTTGCCGGTCGGGCGGCGGGGCTCGGTCTTTCGGACAGGAAAACCGCCGCGATCCGTACCGCCAACACCGCCATGGAGGCGCTGGAAATCGCCGGCTCCGATATCGATCTGCCGGGCCACATCGCCGCACTGGCCCGCGATCAGGCCCTTGCCGTTCTGCGTGGTGCGCCGGTCGCGGTCGAAGTCATGGTCTTTACCCGCGACGGCAGGCTGCTCGCCCGCACAGGCGCCTTCGATGGCTGAGAGGCAACAGAAAATCCTCATCCTCGGCGGCACACGGGAAGCCGCCGAGCTGGCAGCGCGGCTTGTCGCGGAGGGCCATGACGTCACCACCGCGCTTGCCGGGCGCACCGCCGAGCCGAAGCCGCTTGCCGGAAAGCTGCGCAGCGGCGGCTTCTCCTCGGCCGGACATTCCGGCGCCGAGGGCCTTGCGCATTATCTCGCCATCCACCAATTCACCCGGCTGATCGATGCCACCCATCCCTTCGCCCAGCGGATTTCCGCCAATGCGGAAAGAGCCGCACAGATCACCGGCATCGCCTTCGAGCGCCACCAGCGCGACCCCTGGCGAAAGCAGCCGGGCGACCGCTGGATCGAGGTATCCTCGCTTGAGGAAGCGCGCGATGCCCTGCCGGCCGGCGCGCGGGCATTGCTGGCGCTGGGCTCCCAGCACATCGCCCTCTTCGGCGCGCGCACCGACGTCTATTATCTGGTGCGCATGGTCGATCCGCCGGCCCGGCCCCTGCCGCTCGAACACCATGACATCGTGCTCGGCATTCCGCCCGGCGATGCCGCATCGGAGATCGCCCTGATGGAAACCCATGCGATCAGCCACCTCGTCTGCCGCAATTCGGGCGGCAGCGGCGCCTATGCCAAGATCGAGGCGGCGCGACGGCGCGCCCTGCCGGTGATCATGATCGGGCGAGACGGTTCTGAAAACGGCCAGACCAAAGATGGCTGATCGGATGGCAGCGCGGGAGACCGCCCGCGGACGGCGCCGCAGGGTAGATCAAGGCGCGCGCCGGGGCGTGCTACTCGGCGACCGGCCGGGCCTTGCCCGCGGTATCGCCCAGCTTGAACAGGCCGGCGCCGATAATGCCGGCGATGATCGCCCGGAACGCATTGAACGACCCCGGCAGCGCGACGCCGAGCCAGTCGCGGTAGAGATCGACATGGCCGTATTTGTCCAGGCCGAAATCGAGCAGGGCCCAACACAGAAACAGAATGCCAAGCAGCCGAAACACCGATTTACCCTCCATCTGAGCGCCTTGCCCTAGCCTTTCAGGTTTTTTTCCGCAGTCAAGGTCGCGCGGCATCTGCGTTGCCGGTTCTCGCCTGTTTTTTGCCCCGGTTTCTCAACACATGGGCATAATCGGCATTGTAGAGATCGCTGTCGCGGAAATGCGCTTCGCCGAACACCCGGCCGACCAGGATGAGCGCCGTGCGGGTGATCTTGTGCTGGCGCACCGCCTCCTTCATGCCGGCAAGCGTGGTGCGGATATAGAGTTCGTCCGGCCAGGTCGCCCGGTAGGCGATGACGACCGGGCAATCCTCGCCATAAAAGGGCTTGAGCGTCCGGCGCACATAATCGAGATTGCGGATCGACAGGTGGATGGCGAGCGTCGCCCGCGATTGGCCGAGCACTTCCAGCGTCTCGTGTTCCGGCATGGCCGACGCCTTCATGCCGGTGCGCGTGATGATGATCGTCTGGGCGATCTCCGGCAGGGTGAGCTCGGCCTTGAGCTTCGCCGCCGCGCCCGCGAATGCCGGCACGCCCGGCACGATTTCATAATCGATGCCGAGCGCGTCGAGCCGGCGCATCTGTTCGGCCGTAGCGCCATAGATCGACGGATCGCCGGAGTGCACCCGCGCGACATCCTGTCCGAGGCCGTGCGCCTTCTCGATCTCTCCGATGATCGCGTCGAGATGCATCGGCGCGGTATCCATCACCCGCGCATCCGCGGGCGCCGATTGGACGATCTCCGCCGGCACCAGCGAGCCGGCATAGAGACAGACCGGGCAGCGCTCGACCAGTTTCTGGCCGCGCACGGTGATGAGATCGGCCGCCCCCGGCCCCGCGCCGATGAAATAGACGGTCATGCCGAAATCCCCGTTCCCTGTTTTGCCGCATAGCCGCGCGGCGTGTAGACCCAGGTCCTGCCGTCGCCGGTCGAAACCGTGCGCGTCTGCGACGAGCCGACGATCACCACGGTCAGCATGTCGACATCGTCGACCTGCAGGCCGCCGAGCGGCACGACGCGCACCTTCTCCTCCTGCCGGCCGAGATTGGTGGCGAGAATGACCGGTGTATCGGCAGGGCGATGCTCAAGCAGCACGTCGCGGGCATGGGCGAGTTGCGTGCGCCGCCGCTTGGAGACAGGGTTGTAGAAGGCGATGACGAAATCACCCTCGGCGGCGGCCTTGACCCGTACCCGGATCGCCTCCCAGGGGGTCAGCAGATCCGACAGCGAGATGGTGCAGAAATCGTGGCCGAGCGGCGCGCCGGCACGCGCGGCGGCGGCCTGCAGGGCCGAAATGCCGGGCGAGACGGCAATGCCGATGCGCTTTGCCGCATCCGTGAGCCCGCCCTTTTCGAGCAGTTCGAAAACCAGCGTCGCCATGGCGTAAATCCCGGCATCGCCCGAACAGACCAGCGCCACGTCCCTGCCCTCGCCGGCAAGTTCCATGGCGTGGCGCACCCGGTCTTCCTCTTTGCCCAGGTCGAAATCATGCCGGATCTTGCCGGCGCTGATTTCCGCGATGAGGTCGAGATAGAGCGAATAGCCGACGAGATCGGTCGCCTCGCCGATCATCCGGGTCACCTCGGGCGAGCGCCAGCCTTCCTGGCCGGGGCCGATGCCGACAACGAAAAGCCGCCCGCGCGGCCTGCCTGTTTGCATGATGATTTCTTTCCTGAAGGGGTATGGCGCGCGCGCCAGGGCGGCGGTCACCCGTTTCGATTTTTTCTTCGGCTGGACAAGCACCCCGCCCGGGCCGATGGCCGCCAGCGCCGCACCCTCGGCTACGCCGTGACAGCCGACCTCGGCAAACACCACATCGGAGGGATTTGCCAGACGCGGCGCCTCGGCTTCCAATTGCGCAGCGGAAAAGAACCGCGCGGGCACGCCGAGATGATCCGCCACCGCCCGGACCGCAAGCTCATCCGCCTTCACATCGAGGGAGACGACAAGGCCAACCGATTGTGGCGCGATCGCCGCTTCCCTCAGAACCGTTTCGACCAGCCCGATCGCCTCCGCCGGTTCGGCACCGCGCTCGCAACCGATGCCGAGTGCATGCACTTGCGGCACGAACACCAGGTCGAGCGGACCCGATTCAGCCTCGCCTTGCCGTGTCGTCGCGATCAGGCGAACATCGTCATCACCATCACCATCGCGGGAAAACGCGATGCGGCTTTGTGTCAGCCATTCGGCCAACTTGGTTGCATTGCCTTCAAGCCGGGCGCGCTTTCCCGCCAGCAGCGCCGCCATCACCCCCTTGGCGTTTTCGCGATTGGCAAGAACCCAGCCGTCGGGTGGCTGGTCCAGCGCGACGGCAAAGCGCAGATCGCCTGCCGTGGTGATTGCGGCATGGCCGCCCAGCGCCTCGGCGATCCGCCGCGCCAGATCGTTGGCGCCATGATGGCCGCCCAGCAGCGGCACGATGGAACCGCCATCCTCGGCGATCGCCACAACCGGCGGCTCCGCCTGCTTGTCGGCGAGAAGCGGCGCCAGAATGCGGATCAGCGAGCCTGACGCCATCACGCCAAGGATCGGGCATCCCTGCCGGAAGCCATCCCGGATCGCCTCGGCAATCGAGGAAACGGGCTGCACGTCCGGCGCCGCTTCGATCCGCCCCTGCGGCGCGACGATTGTGCCGCCTGCGACCGCAGCGACCAGCCGCGCCAGCGCGATGCCGGTATCCGACAGGGCGACGATGAGCGGCACGACGCTCATTCCCCGCCCTCCAGCACCTGCAGCGGCACGGGCTGGTGCTGCACCCAGCCTTCCGCGCCCTTGTAGATCAGCAGCATGGAAAAATACGGCGCACGGTCGGCGGCGACATCGCCGAGCGGCAGGACCTGCTGGTTTTCGAGCGTCACCCGTTCGAGATAACCGGTCCGATCCGTCAACCCCATCGCGTCGAGCAGCGCGCGGATGCGGTTAAAATGCCGGCCGACCTTGATGATCGCCACCGCGTCGCTTGCGGCGATCCGCACCCGCAAGGTCTCGTCGGGCAGCGGACCGGGAAGCACCGCCAATACATCGTTGCGCGCCGCAAGAGGGCGTTGCAGCGCAGCAGCGGAAGCCGTCAGCGAGGAAATGCCGGGCACGATCTCGCATTTGAATCGGCCCGAAAGCCGCTCGAACAGATACATGAAGGAGCCGTAGAAGAACGGATCGCCCTCGCAGAGTACCGCCACATCCTCGCCGCGCGACAAATGGCGGGCAATCCGCTCCGCCGCCGCGTCATAAACCGCCCGCGCCGGAAACCGCTCGACCCGCATCGGGATGACGATCGGGATTTCGACCTGTTCGGCGCGCAGGTAGGACGCCACGATCGCGCGCGCGAAGCTCTCGCCGTCATCGGGCGCCGGATAGGCGACCACCGGTGCTGAGGTCAGAATGCGATGCGCCTTCAGCGTGATGAGTTCGGCATCGCCCGGCCCGACGCCGAGCCCGTACAGGACGCCCTTGCGGTTGCGGCACTTCATGACCGGGCCTCGCTCGCGCCTTTCGCAACCGTCCCCTTGATCACGGTCCATTGCGTCACCGCCATCAGCGGTTTCATCGCCCGGTAACGGCCGATCGCCACCGCTTCGCTCGCAGCGATCCGTTCCAGCGTGCCGCCATGTTTTTCGCACAGCGCCACGAGCCGCGCCTCGCTTTCGAGCGTGACGCCATTGGCGACCAGCCGCCCGCCCCCGCGCAACGCCTTCCAGGCCGTTTCGAAGACCTTGCCGTCGGTCAGCCCGCCGCCGATGAAAACGGCATCGGGTTGCGGCAGGCCCTTCAACGCCCCCGGCGCCTCGCCGGCGACGATGCGCAGTTTCGGCACGCCCAGCGCCAGACGGTTCCGCTCGATCAGGCCGCGCCGTTTACCGTCGGGTTCGATGGCGATCGCCATCGCGCCACGGGCCGCCCGCATCCATTCGACCGAAATCGAGCCACAACCCGCGCCGATATCCCACAGCAGCGCATCGGGATAGGGTAGCAGTGCGGAAAGCGTCGCCGCGCGCACCACCCGCTTGGTCATCTGCCCGTCATGGGCAAAGGCGTGGTCGGGCAGGCCGCCGGTGCGCGAAAAGGCTTCGGCACCCATATCCGCGACGCATTCGACCGCCAGAAGATGGAAGTCCGGCGCCTTACGCCGCCATTTCGCCGCCACCCCATCGATGCGCTTTTCCTTCGGCCCGCCAAGGGCGGCGAGCACGGTCAGCCGGCTTTGGGCGAACCCGCGCGCCTTGAGCAGTTGCGCGATCTCCTTCGGGCTGTCGCCGTCGCGGGTCAGCACCAGCAGCCGCACACCGGGCCCGAAATGCGGAATGATCTGTTCTGCCGCCCTGCCATGCACCGTCACGGTTTCCACATCGGCGAGGCTCCAGCCCATCCGCACCGCCGCCCATTGAAAGGCCGACAATTGCGGATAATAGCGGATCTCCTCGACCGGCACATGGCGCTGCAACAGCGCGCCCGCCGAATACCACAGCGGATCGCCGGAGACGAGCACCGCCACCTGCCGCCCGCGCAGCCCCAGCACCTGGCCGATCGCCTGGCGGAACGGGCTCGGCCATTCGATGCGCTCCGCCGCAAGTTCCGGCTGGAGCTTGTGATGACGGCTGCCGCCGATGATCACCTCGGCACCGGCAAGGGCGTCAAGCGCATCGGCGCGCAGGCCCGCCGCGCCGTCCTCGCCGATGCCGATGACATGGAGCCAGGGATTGGCTGGTGCGCTGGCTTTGGCGGGTTTGCTGGCCATGGTCAGGACCTTCCGGTCGCCAGAAAGGCAAGCGCATTGACCACGGAAGAGGCCATGGCGCTGCCGCCGCGCCGGCCATGCACGGTGATGAACTGGGCGCCGCGCGGATCGCGGGCCAGTTCGGCCTTCGATTCCACCGCGCCGATGAAGCCGACCGGAATGCCGACGATCAGCGCCGGTGTGCCAGCCCCCTCGTCCATGCGTTCGAGCAGGCGGAACAGCGCCGTCGGCGCGTTGCCGATGACGCAGACCGAGCCCTCGAGCTCGTCCCAGTAATCGACGGCGGCAGCCGAGCGCGTATTGCCTTCCACCCGGCCCGAATGTCCGGCACGCCGATCGTTGAGCATGCAGACCAGCCGTGCGGCGCCCGGCAGATTGCGCTCGATGATGCCGGCCTTGACCATCTCCACATCGCAATAGACCGCGCAATGGTTCCTGAGCGCTTCAAGCCCGGCCTCTGCAGCTCCCGGCGAATAGGCCAGATCGTCGAGCACATCCACCATGCCGCAGGCATGCACCAGCCGCACCGCAATGCGCCGCATCGCTTCGCTCATGCCGGCAAGATCGGCCTCGGCCTCCACCGTCTCGAAGGACAGACGGTAAATCTCAGCCGGGTCGCGGATATAGTCGAGCCCCATCGCCGCTCACTTTTTCATCGAACGCGGCCCGTGCGGATGATCGGCATGGGGATAGGGAGGATGGTGATGGTCGTGGTCGTGGTCGTGGTCATAATCATGGTGATGGTGCCCGTGATCATGATGATCGTGACCATGGTCATGGTGGTGCCCGTGCTCGTGCCCATGGTCATGATCATGCTCATGTGTGTGCAAGGGCGTCCAGGGCAGGCCGTGCTCCCTGCAGAAGGCCTCGTCGCGACAGGATGCATCGCAATCGCCCTGGCACGGACAGTTTTCGAGCCCGCCGCCGATCCCCTCCACATGGTGGTGATGGCTTTCCTGCGCCAGGCCGACTTCCGCCTCGAAGCCCAGCACCTGTTCGCGGTACTTGCACATCTGGCAGTTCATCACCGCCGATCCGTCCAGGATTTCATGGAGCCGGTCCTCGAACGTATCGAGCACCAATGCGTGGTCGCTGAGATAGCCGGCCTTGACGAATTCGATCTCCGGGTGGCGCTCGGCCACCGCATCCGTATAGCTGTAGATGCGCTTGACCAGCACGCCGGTGAACAGGAAATAGGGAAAGACGACGATCCGCTTGTAGCCGAGCTTCGCGGCATGTTCGAGACCGGGCTCGACCAGCGGGAAGGTGACGCCCGAATAGCAGGTCTCGCCCCAGCCGAAGCCCATGCCCTCCCACAGCATGCGCATCACCTTGGCGACATTGGAATTAGCGTCGGGGTCGGATGCACCCCGCCCCACCACCATCAGCAGGGTCTCATGGCGAGCGATATGGTCGCCCGCGCCGGCAATCGCTTCCTCGATGCGTTCGCCGGCGGCGCGGATCATCTTGAGATCGACGCCCAATTCGCGACCATATTCGATCGCCATGTCCTTGTGCTGCGCGGCATAGGTGTTGAGCACGGAGGGAATGTCGTTCTTGGCATGGCCGGCGGCAAACAGCATGCCCGGCACGGCGAGCACCCGCTTGATGCCGCGTTCGCGCAACCGGTCGAGGCCCGAATGGATCACCGGATTGCAGAATTCCAGATAGCCGTACTCGATCGGCAGATCGGGATAGCGCGCCTTCAGCCCTTCGGAAAGCGTCGCAAATTCCCGGGCGGCGTTCTGGTTGCGGCTGCCATGACCGCAGATCATGATGCCCGTATCGGCGGGCAGAGGGTTCAACGCCATGGTTACGCTTCCGCTCCGGCGGGTTCCGCTTCGCCCTCTTGCCCATCCGCCTCGTCGGCGGCTGCTTCCTGCGCCGACTGCTTTTCCTTGTGCCGGGCGATCAGCGCGGCAAGCGCGGCGGCGGCAACCCCGGCGCCCAGCGCCACCCAGTGGCTGTGGCCGGCAAATTCGCCCAGATGGCCGAGATGGGCATGGCCGGGTACCGCACCGGCCAGAAGGATAATCACGGAAAGAAGCATGCGCATGGGTTTCTCCAGCCGGTTCATGGCAACGGCGATGGCAAAACCCGGACGTGCTGAAGAATGGAGAGGCGCGGCGCGGGGCCGGCACCCTGATCAGTCTGACAGCTTCGGACTTGGCCCCCTGATTGGGTCAGCCGCACCGAAATCGGTTTCAGCCCCTCCGGTCCCGCCAGGGACACGAGGCACCGTCATAGTGAGGGCAACCTAACGGTCGCGCGGCAACGGGTCAAACACATTCCCGCCCTTTCCCATGCCCTTCGCGACATCTGCGATCAAGGTAGGGCGATCAGGGCGGGGAACTAGGGTCTCGTCGGGTGCCTGCGCGCCGTCATCCGGCCCGCATGGTGTGGATTTCCTCGGCCGTCAGCCCGAGAATATCAGCCGTGCGGCGGATCATCTCGGCCTCGCTCTCATGCACCTGGCCGTCGGATTTGGCGATTTCGAGCAGATGCAGCAGCATTTCGCGCTTGCGCTCGGGACTGTAGGATTTGAACATCGCCGCCGCGTCCCAGGCGGTCGTCTCATAGCCGAAATCCTTGAGATATTTCAGCACGCCCGGAATGTCCTCTTCATTGAGGCCGAAGGCCGACGAGCACAGTTTCTTGAAGGCGTCGAGCTCCACCGCCTTCAACTCGCCATCGGCAAAGATCATCCGCACCAGCAGGATGAGCTCGCTGGTCAGCCGCAGGTCGTCCGCCACCTTCTTGAGCGACGGATTGTTGCCCATCATCCGGCTGAATCGTTCCAACAGTCTATCAGGCATCATACCCCGTTCCCCGCTCCCGCAGCGATCATCCGAGCATGCCGGACCCTCCGGGCAAATTCAATCCTTCCTTTGGCTACGGGTAAGGCCGGTCACACCCTGAACGACAGCAATATCGCGCCGCCGGCGATCATCGCGACCCCGAGCCAGTTGATGCCGGTAAGCTTTTCCTGGAGAAAGACGGCGCCGAAAACCGCCACCAGAACGATCGACAATTTGTCGATCGGCGCCACCCTTGCCGCCTCCCCCAATTGCAGCGCGCGGAAATAGGCGAGCCAGGAAAGCCCGGTCGCAATCCCCGACAGGACAAGGAAAAGCCAGGCCCGTGCCGGCAGGCCGGCCGGGCTCTGCCATTTGCCGGTGACCGACAGGAAGAGCGAGATCATGCCGATAATGACCAGCGTGCGGATGAAGGTGGCGTAGTCGCTGTCGATCCCCTCGATACCGACCTTGGCGAAAATCGCCGTCAGGGCGGCGAACCCCGCCGACAGCAGTGCCCAGAATTGCCAGCTTCCCGACAGGCCCATGACAATCTCCCCTCGATAAGACGGCTAAAATTCGATCCCGACCTGCGCCTTCACGCCCGAGCGGAACGGATGCTTGATCATCTCCATCTCGGTGACGAGATCGGCAAAGTCGATCAACTCGTCCTTGGCGTTGCGGCCGGTGATGACGACATGCTTCATCTCGGGCTTCTCCCTGAGGAAATCGACCACTTCATGGATGTCGAGATAGTCGTAGCGCAGCACGATGTTGAGCTCGTCGCACAGGACCATGTCGAGTTTTTCGTCCAGGATCATCGCCTTGGCCTTTTCCCAGGCCTCGGCCGCCGCCGCGATGTCGCGCTGCCGGTCCTGCGTCTCCCAGGTGAAGCCCTCGCCCATCGTCGCCATCTCCACCTGATCGGGAAAGGCTTCCAGCACCTTGCGCTCGCCGGTGCCCCACTTGCCCTTGACGAATTGCACCACGCCGACCCGCATGCCGTTGCCGATGGCGCGGAACACCATGCCGAAGGCCGCCGTCGACTTGCCCTTGCCCTTGCCGGTATGGACGATCACCAGCCCCTTCTCGATCGTCTTGGTGGCGATGATCTTGTCGCGCGCCGCCTTCTTCTTCTTCATCTTCTCGGCATGGCGGGCGTTGAGTTCTTCCTCGCTCATAGTCTTCAGTCGTTCGGATTTTTCAGCCATGCCTGCTCCTCAATAGTCCGCCTTCTGGCGAAGGTCGCCATTGCGCCATACCCACAGGGCGACCAGCGGCGCGCTGCCGGCCCTGATTGCATGGCGCATGTTCGATTGGTGAAAAATGAAACTGCCCGCCTTCCTGGCGGCAAGCGGCGCGCCATCGGCACTCCACAAGCCGTCATGCGTGAGCGGAATGTAGATTTCCTCCGCCACATGCCAGTGATCGGGATAGTCGAGCCCCGGCCCGTAGACGACCAGCCCGGCAGCGATCTCCTCGCTCATGAAATGGCCTTCTGGGCCGATCAGTTCCACATGGGCGTAGTCATCGAGAAAATCCTGGCCGAAATCCTCCGCCGTATACATCTGCATCCAGTTCAACCGGCCGGAAAATTCGGAAAGAGCGGCCAGCAGCGCCGCCTCCGCTCGCCCCGCGCAATCGCCCGCCGCCGCCAGATGACGGCTTGCGGCAGCAGGCTTCGGCACAAGATTGCGCTCGGAAAGGTTCCAGCCAAACCCATCCAGCCATTCGCGCATGACCGGCTCGTCGCGCAGCGAAAGATAGTCGCGAAAGGCAGCGAGAAGCGGTTTGACACTCATGCCGGTTTTTCCCCGCTGGCGGCGCTACCGCCGGAAATTTCATCGAGCAGGAACTTCGCCGAATTGGAGCGCGGTGTCCACAGGCCGCGCGCCTCCGCTTCCAGAAACCGCTCCGCCATTTCCTTCAAGCCCGCCGGGTTGGACCGGGCGATGAAATCGCGCACCTTCTCATCGCCGAGATAGGCATCGTAGACCAGTTCGAAATGATGGTTGGCGACCGCCCCCGTTGTCGCCGAAAAGGCGAACAGATAGTCGACCGTCGCCACCATCTCGAACGCGCCCTTGTAGCCATGGCGCATGACGCCCTCGATCCATTTCGGATTGGCGCAGCGGCCGCGCACCACCCGCGCGATCTCCTCTTCCAGCGCCCGCACCACCGGCCGCTCGGGCCGCGAATGATCGTTGTGATAGACTTTCGGCCGGGCGCCCGAAACATGCTCGACCGCCGCCGTCATGCCGCCCTCGAACTGGTAATAGTCGTCCGAATCGAGCAGGTCGTGCTCGCGATTGTCCTGATTGTGGATCACCGCCTCGACGCCCGACAGCCTTTGCCGGAACGTGTCGCGTTCCTCGCTGCCCGTATCCCTGGCGCCATAGGCATAGCCGCCCCAGGCAAGATAGGCCTCGGCGAGATCGCCGCGCCTCTCCCAGCCCTTCTCGTCGATCAACGCCTGAAGCCCGGCGCCATAGGCGCCGGGCTTGGAGCCGAAGATCCGGTAGCCGGCCTTGTGTCGCGCCACCTCTTCCGCCTCGCCGGCATCGATGCGGCTTTCCGTCTCGCGGCGCATCCTGTCGGCGATCGGATTGTCGCGGGCTTCCTCCTCCAGCGCGCCGACTGCGCGGATCGCCTTGTCGAACAATTCGATCTGGGCGGGAAACGCATCGCGGAAGAAGCCGGAAATGCGCAGCGTCACATCGACCCGTGGCCGGCCGAGTTCGGCAAGGGTGACAATTTCATAGCCCGTGACCCGGCGCGAAAGGCCGTCCCAGACCGGCCTGGCGCCGATCAGTGCGAGCGCCTGCGCGATATCGTCGCCGCCGGTGCGCATGTTCGACGTGCCCCAGGCCGACAGGCCGAAGGATACCGGCCAGTCGCCATGATCCTGCCGGTAGCGGGTGATGAGAAGCTCCGCCGATTTGCGGCCCAGTTCCCACGCTGCCTGGGTCGGCACGGCGCGGCTGTCGACGGAGAAGAAGTTACGCCCGGTCGGCAGCACGTCGTTGCGGCCGCGCGATGGCGCACCCGACGGGCCCGGCGGCACGAACCGTCCGTCAAGGCCGGCAAGAAGACCGCCGATCTCGCCTGCGCCACAGGCCGCGATATCCGGCAGAACCCGCTCGCGGACCTGCGCCATCACGGCGGCGGTGCGATGCCATTCGGGCAGGCAGGCCATCGCGCCCGCGACCAGCCCTGCCGCCAGCAATTCGATCCGCTCCACCGTGTCGCCCTGCGTACGCCAGGGCTGGTCGTCGCATCGGGTCAGCACCTCCGGCCTCGGCCCATCCCACGCTTTTGCCATGTCGCAATCGAGCGGGTCGAAGGAACTTGCATCTTGAGGGGAAAGCCCCAGATCATCCGCGATCGCCCGGTGCAGGCTGGCATTCGCCCCCTGTCCGTCGCCGCGCGGCACGCGCACCAGCGCCACGGCGAGATCGGTCAGCAGCCGGCCAGACGGCGCCTCGCCGAAGACATGCAGCCCGTCGCGGATCTGCATTTCCTTCAATTCGCACAGATATCCGTCAAGCTTCTCTAGCCGGGCTTCCTCGCCATCGGCCGGCACGATCCCCGCATCCACATCGAGGCCGATATCGGCGATGAGGTCGAGAATCTGTTTCTTGAGCAGGCGCAGCCGGCGTGGATCGTTGCCGGAGGCTTCGTAATATTCGTCCACCAGCGCTTCGAGATCGCGCAGCGGGCCGTAGCTTTCCGCCCGCGTCAGCGGCGGCGTCAGGTGGTCGACGATGACGGCGGAGGTTCGCCGCTTCGCCTGGCTGCCCTCGCCGGGATCGTTGACGATGAAGGGATAGAGATGCGGCATCGGGCCGAACACCGCCTCGGGATAGCAGGTCTCCGACAGCGCCAGCGCCTTGCCCGGCAGCCATTCGAGGTTGCCATGCTTGCCCATATGGACCACCGCCTGGGCGCCGAACGCTTCCCGCAGCCAGGCATAGAAGGCGAGATAGCCATGCGGCGGCACGAGGTCCGGCGAATGATAGGTCTCGGCCGGGTCGATGTGATAGCCGCGCGCCGGCTGGATGCCGATGACGATGTTGCCAAGCCGCGCCAGCGGCAGGGCGAAGCCGTTCCGCTCCCCGACGAAATAGGGATCGTTTGCCGGGGCGCCCCAGCGCGCGTCGATTTCGCCGCGCACCTTCTCCGGCAGACGGGCATAATACTCCCGATAGGCTTCTAGCGGCAGGACAATCCGGATTTCGCGCCCGTCGTTTCCGGCATTGGTCGGCCCGTCCTGCAGGAAGCGCATCAGCGCATCGCCGTCAAAGGGGCCATCGGCCGGCATGTCGCCAATCCCGTAGCCGGCATCCCGCAATGCACGCAGTACCCGGACCGTGCCGGCCGGCGTATCGAGCCCGACGCCATTGCCCAGCCTTCCATCGCGGTTGGGATAATTGGCGAGGATGATCGCAACCTTCCGCTCCTTTACGGATGTGCGCCGCAATCGGGCCCAGCGCGCGGCAAGATCGGCAACGAAATCGACGCGACCCGCTTCCGCCTCATGGCGCACGATATTGGCCTCGACGCGGACATCGAACCGCCTTGCCGCCTTGAAGGCAACCGCCCGCGACAGCACCCTGCCATCGACCTCCGGCAGCGCCACGTTCATGGCGAGATCGCGCGCCGAAAGCCCCTGGCTCGACCCTCGCCAGGCTTCCAGCGACCCGCCGGAAAGCACGATCTGCAACACCACGGCGCCGGTCTCGTCCAGCACCGTGCCGGCATGCCCGCCGGTGGGCGATGAGACGGCAAAGCCCGTCGAAGCCAGCACCACCGACGGCGCCGCGCGCGCGAAGACGCTGCGCACCGTCTCCTGGCTTACCCCGTCCTTGAGCGAGGAGATGAACACCGGCAGCGCGTTGAGACCCTTTGCCTTGAGGGCATCGACCAGCGCTTCGATCGGCTGCAGGCCGCCCGATTGCACCAGCGCCCGATAAAAGCAGATCGCGATCACCGGCCGGCCCGTCAGCTCATCGGCCTGCCATTCGGCCTCGATCGCCGCGAGATCGCAAACGCCCCGGCCCGGCCACCACAGCCCCGCCTTGAGCAACGGCACGGCATCGGGCGGTGCCTCGCCCTCTCCCGTCAGATGGCGGCAACAATCGAGAAAGGCCGCCGCGTTCTGCGGCCCGCCCTCGACGAGGTATTGCCGCAGCCGTTCGGCCGCATCGGCGCCGACCGTGGAATATTCCAGCAGTTCTGGATCGGGCTTGTCGTCCCCCGGCAGGAAGGCGAGCTTGACGCCATGGGACAGCGCGCGCGCATGCAGCGTTTCGACGCCGTACTCCCAATAGCGCCGCCCGCCCAGCAGCCGCACCACGATCAGCCTGGCGCCGGCGACCATCGCATCGGCATAGACATCCACCGACATCGGATGCGAAAGCTGCATCACATTGGCGAGCCGCAGGCCCTGAAAATCAGCCGCTTGCGCCGCATCGGCGAGGCTCGCAAGCTCCGTGTCGGCAGCCGACAGAAACAGGATATCACCCGGCGACTGGCCGAGATCGACCGCCTCCTCGCCTTCCTGGATCGCACCTTTCTGGGCCAGCAGTAGATGCATGGCGTCAGGCGAGAGCGGCCGTCAGCGCCGTCTCGATCGCCTGCCGGTCAAGCCCTTCGAGGCCGATCACCACCAGCCGGCTTGCGCGGGCTTCGTCCGCCCGCCACTCCCGGTCGAAATGCGTGTCAATGCGGTTGCCCACCGCCTGCACCACCAGCCGCATCGGCTTGCCGGCAATGGCCAGGAACCCCTTCAGCCGCAACACGTCATGGGCCTCGATCACCGGCTTGAGCGCATCGGCGACACCACGGTGATCGGCCAGTTCCGGCAGTTCGAAAACGAAGCTTTCGAATTCATCATGGTCGTGGTCATGCCCATGGGGATGCCCGTGCTCGGCATCGTCACCGTGCTCGGCTTGAAACGCCTCATGCTCCAGTTCGTGATGCGACCTGCGATTGTGCACTTCGAGCTCCGTCGCCGAGCCGAGACCAAGCAGCACGGAAGCCGGCAGCGAGCCGTTCGCCGCCCGCACCACCTTCACCGCCCGCTTGATGCCGCTCTCGACCTGGCTCTGCACGCCGTCGAGCGCCGCTTCGTCCACCAGATCGGCCTTGTTGAGGATGATCATGTCGGCACAGGTGATCTGGTCCTCGAACAGTTCCTCGAGCGGGCTTTCGTGGTCGAGCGCCTCGTCCTCGGCGCGCTGGGCATTGACCCGGTCGATATCGGACGCAAACCGGCCATCGGCCACCGCCCGGCTGTCGACCACCGTCACCACGCCGTCAACCGTCACCCGCTCGCGGATTTCGGGCCAGTTGAAGGCGCTGACCAGCGGCTGCGGCAGGGCGAGGCCGGACGTCTCGATGACGATGTGGTCGGGCTTGCGGTCGCGTTCGAGCAGTGCCGTCATGGTCGGCACGAAATCGTCCGCCACCGTGCAGCAGATGCAGCCATTGGTAAGCTCGACGATATCGTCTTCCGAACAGGTCTCCTCGCCGCAGCCCTTCAGCACCTCGCCATCGACGCCCAGATCGCCGAACTCGTTGATGATCAGCGCGATGCGCCGGCCATTGGCCGTCTGCAACAGATTGCGGATCAGCGTCGTCTTGCCGGCACCGAGAAAGCCGGTGATCACGGTCGCGGGAATTTTCTGAGTTTCGTTCATCGTTCTTGGCCCGCCTTCAGGCCGGATCGCAGCCTAGCGCTGCGGTTTGAGTTGCAGCGGCAGGCCGGACGCGATGAACCAGACCTCATCGCAATGCCGCGCCACCGCCTGATTGACGAGGCCTGCCGCGTCGCGGAAATCGCGCGCCATCCGGTTGTCGGGAACGATGCCGAGGCCGACCTCGTTGCTGACGAAGACGATCGGCGCATCGACCTCCGGCAGGGCATCGAGCAGGCTTTCGCATTCCCGGCCGACATCGGCCCCCGCCAGCATCAGATTGGTCACCCACAGCGTCAGGCAGTCGACCAGCACGACCCTGCCCGGCAGCGCTGTCTGCAGGATCGCATCGGCAAGCGCCAGCGGCTCCTCCACCGTCTCCCAATCCTTGCCGCGGCGCTGGCGGTGCTGCTCGATACGCTCGGACATCTCATCGTCCATCGCCCGGCCGGTCGCCAGATAATAGGGCTTGAGCCCGGTCGCATGCACGCGCTCCTCGGCAAAGCGGCTCTTGCCGGAGCGCGCGCCGCCGAGAAAGAGGCTGGTTGCCGGAAGGAACCCGGAATTCATGCCACCGCCTCGCCATTCTTGCCAGCGCCGTTAGAAGCGCCGTTCGAGGAGCGGTTGCCGGTCATGCGGTGCGCGAGCGCCCCGAGCACGGCCCCCAGGAACAGCCAGAACAGCGCCGAGCTCACCATTGTGGCGATGGCGAAATCCGCCGCCAGATTGGCCGGAACATCCGATTCATGGCTGAGCGGCTGTGGCGCGCCATAAAGATGCGGCGCGGCGATCAGCGCCAGCCCGACCGCGATCCAGTACCAATGCCGCCTGAAGGCGAAGATGGCGAGCGCCGCCGCCGTTGCCGCGACCGTCGCCACCCACCAGATCTGGCGCTCGGCCAGGCCGGCCGCCTGCATGCCCGGCAGTTCCGGCGGCAGGCCAAAATTGGGCGCGAGCACGAAGGCGATGAACCCGCACACGCCGAGGGCAAGCCCGTTGCGCGCGGTCAGCGGCACGTTGAGCAGGAGGGCAGCGGCAGTCAGGATCATCGCGAAGGCGATGCCGATGCCGACATTGGCAAGCGCCGTATAGGCGGTGCGCTCGAACCCGTCGGCGGGTGCCCAGGGCTCGGCAGCTTCCCCGCCTTGCGCTTGTGTGGCCACGCCAGCACCCTCGCCCGCCGCGGCACCATGGTCGTGGGCCTGCGCGTGGGAAGGATCATGAGAATGCGCCGCCGGCGACGCGCTTTCATACCGTTCGGCCTCGAGAATGAGCGGCGTGACGCGCCATGCCTGCACCACGGTGGCAAACAGGCCAGCGAGAACGCCCGCGGCGAGCGCGGCGATCAGAATACGGGAAATCATCGTGCTTGCTTAGTGGCAGGGCGCGACGATGGCGTGACGCACATCATGGGCCGCATTGTGCAGCACATCGGCATTGGCGAATGCGGTCACATAGAGCAGCGAAAAGCCCAGCAGGCCGGCAAAGACCGCCGTGGCGACGCGCTGCGACAGGGAAAGCTGAAAAGTACCGGCCTGAATGCCGACCGGGGCGCCAGTTTGGGCGGTAGTGGATGCGAGCATGACAACCTCCGTGTTGCTCAGATGGTATCCTGGCGGCTCTTGCCGCCATACCGACTGGCAGGTCTCCTGGCTCACGGCTCCAGCGGTCGTTCCCCCTTCCCGGCATTGTGTCGCACCTGTCGAGGCACGGCACTGCCAGTGGTTTCGAAACGCCCTCGCCGCAATACAGTCGCGGGGTCGGCCAGGTTGGGGATGCCCTGCTTGGGTCCATCCTTCCCTGTTCCCTTTTGATCCCGAGGCCTTTGGCCATGCCGGGAACCGGTCGATCTTTTCGTTGTAACGCGCGGGAGCGAAAACCGTCAATCGAATTGCGACGCGATCTGCGTCAAATTCCGACCGGCGCGGCAAGCCGCAACAGCCCGTCCACGTCTAGATGCGCTTCCATCGCTTCGGCAAGGGCATCGAGCGCGGCTTCGACGCCGGCACGGTAATTGCCATCGCTTTCGACGCCGAATCCGGCCAGCAGATGCCTGCGGTAGCCGTCCGAGCCGAACAGCCCGTGCAGGTAGCAGCCCGATACGAGGCCATCGGCGGACCGCGCGCCATCGGCGCCCCGGTCGCTTATGATGACCGGCCGGCCGCAATCCGGCCCCTCCGTGCGACCCAGATGGATCTCATAGCCCTCAAGCGGAATGCCGTTTTCGGCTAGCCTGGGCGCCGAATTGCGAACGGTCTTCTCGCCTTCGAGCACGGTCTCGATGTCGAGCAGGCCGAGACCTTCGACCTCCCGCACCGCGCCCTCGATGCCGGCGGGATCGCTGATTTTCCTGCCGAGCATCTGATAGCCGCCGCAAATGCCGATCACCTGCCCGCCCCGCGCCACATGGGCGTGAAGCCCCTGATCCCAGCCATTGTCGCGGAACTCGATCCGGTCGGCGATGGTCGATTTCGAACCGGGCAGGATGACGAGCGCGGCATCCTCCGGAAAGGCCTCTCCCCTGCGCAGATGGACGAGATCGACGCCGGGCTCGGCGGCCAGCGGATCGAGATCGTCGAAATTGGCGATCTTGCCCAGCACCGGAACGATCACTTTAAGCCCGCCGCCCTTGCCGCGCATCATCCGGTCGAGCGCCACGCTGTCTTCGGCCGGCAGGCGCCGCACGCAATCAAGGTGCGGCAACACCCCGAAGGACGGCCAGCCGGTAAAGCGCGTGATCGCCGCAAGCCCGTCATCAAACAGCGACAGGTCGCCCCGGAACTTGTTGATGAGATAGCCGGCAATGCGGCCCCGGTCGTCTTGCGGCAGGATCGTGTGGGTGCCGACGATCGAGGCGATCACCCCGCCCCGGTCGATATCGCCGACCAGCACGACCGGCAGGCCGGCACGCCCGGCAAAGCCCATATTGGCGATATCGCCCGCCCTGAGGTTGATTTCGGCGGGCGATCCCGCCCCCTCGACCAGCACGATATCGGCGCGCCCGGCAATCCGCGTAAAACTCTCCATCGCCTTTTCGAGCAAATGCGGCTTGAGCGCAAAATAGTCGCGCGCGCTTGCCGTGCCATGGACCTTGCCCTGCACGATGATCTGACTGCCGGTCTGCGATTGCGGCTTGAGCAGCACCGGGTTCATGTGCACCGAAGGCGCGACGCCCGAGGCCAGCGCCTGCAGCCATTGCGCCCGGCCCATTTCGCCGCCGCCCGTCCCATCTCCGTCGGGATCGGCGACGGCGGCATTGTTCGACATGTTCTGCGGCTTGAAGGGCAGGACGCGAAGGCCGCGCTTCTTCAGCGCACGGCAAAGCCCGGCAACGAGCACGGTCTTGCCCACATCCGATCCGGTTCCCTGAAACATCAGCGCCTTGGTCATACCGGCGTTCTTAGAGCCTTTCACGCCGAGATGGAATCGCTGTCATCAAACCTACACGGCCCGACCCTATCGAGGGGCGACGATTCGACCGGAGGCCGCCATGACCGTCAAAACCGCCGCCAATACGAAACTGCTCGCCAGCGCCGTTCATCGGAACGCACGGCTCAGCGCCAACGGCGTTTCCGAGCGCCTGTTCACCTTACTCTTCAAGGGGCTCGTCTACCCGCAGATCTGGGAAGACCCCGAGATCGACCTGAAGGCGCTGGCGATCCGGCCCGACGACCGGATCGTCGCCATCGCCTCGGGCGGCTGCAACATCCTGTCCTACCTTACCGCCGATCCGGCACACGTAACGGCGGTCGATCTCAACCATGCCCATGTGGCACTGACCCGCCTCAAACTCGCCGCCGCGCGCCAATTGCCGGGCTATGACGCCTTCTACCGTTTCTTCGGCAAAGCCGATGAAAAGACCAATCTTTCCGCCTATCAGCGCTTCATCAAGCCGCATCTTGATGCCGAAAGCCGCGCCTATTGGGAAAGGCGCGGGCTGACCGGCCGCCGCCGCATCACGCTGTTTTCGCGCAACCTTTATCGCCACGGCCTGCTGGGAGGGTTCATCGGCGCCGCCCACCGCATCGCCCGCCTGTACGGCATCGATCCCGGCGACCTTCTCGCCGCGCGTTCGCTCGAGGAACAACGCGGCTTTTTTGACACCGCGCTCGCCCCGCTGTTCGACAAGCGGCTGATCCGCTGGGCGACCTCGCGCCGCGCCTCGCTGTTCGGCCTCGGCATTCCGCCGGCCCAGTATGCGGCGCTCGCCGCCTCGGGCAATGGCGACATGTCGGCGGTTCTGCGCCGGCGGCTTGAAAGGCTCGCCTGCGATTTTCCCCTGTCGGAAAACTATTTCGCCTGGCAGGCCTTTGGCCGCGGCTATGGTGAAACCGGTGGCGAAAGCGGCCCGCTGCCGCCCTATCTGCAGGCCCGCCATTTCCAGGCGATCCGCCAGCGCGCCGGCCGGGTCCGTGTGCTCCATGAATCCGTCACCGATTTCCTCGCCGGCGAGGCCGATGAAAGCCAGGACTGCTACGTCCTGCTCGACGCCCAGGACTGGATGACCGACACCCAGCTCAACGAATTGTGGGCCGAGATCACCCGGACCGCCAGGCCGGGTGCCCGCGTGGTCTTCCGCACGGCAGCGGAGCCGAGCCTGCTGCCCGGCCGCGTCTTGCCCGAAATTCTCGCACGCTGGCGCTATCATCCGGCCGAGAGCCTCGCGATGAGCCGCGCCGACCGCTCGGCGATCTATGGCGGCTTCCATCTTTATTCATTGGCGTAAGCGGGAATGCAGATGACCGAGCACGCGCGACCGGCCGGCACCATCGCGACACGCACCGCCGGCACCGCGCTCCAGGCCGGGCCCGGCGGCCATGGCTGCCTTATGGACACCGTCTACCGCCGGCAACGCCACATCTATGATCTCAGCCGCAAATATTACCTGCTCGGCCGCGACAGGCTCATCGCCGGGCTCGAGGTTCCGCCGGGCGGCAAGGTGCTGGAAATCGCCTGCGGCACCGGGCGTAACCTCATCCGCATCGCCCGCGCCTATCCCGATGCCCGGCTCTACGGCTTCGACATTTCGCCTGAAATGCTCGCAACCGCCCGCCATTCCGTCCGCCGTGCCGGATTGTCGTCCCGCATCGCCCTCGCCGAGGGCAATGCGGAGGCCTTCGACCCGCAAACCCTGTTCGGCACCACGACTTTCGAGCGGGTGATCTTTTCCTACAGCCTGTCGATGATCCCCGACTGGCCTTCCGCCCTGCGGGCAGGCCTTGCCGCCACGGCGCCCGGCGGCAGCGTGCATATTGCCGATTTCGGTCGTCAGGACGGGATGCCGGCGATCTTCGGCCGCCTGTTGCGCCTCTGGCTGGCGAGATTCCACGTCGAACCGCGAACCGGCCTCGAAGCCGTGCTCACGGACCTTGCCGGCAACGCGACCATGGAATTCGAAAGCCTGTACCGCGATTATGCCCGGCTGGCCGTCATCCGCACGGATTGAACGGCCCTACCAGCCCGGCCGGAGGATTTTCCAGATCACGGCGGCCACCTCCCCCTCCAGCGGGAAGGACAGCATGCCCATCACCGAATAGCCGAGCAGCCAGGGCATGAGATAGAAGCGCGCCATGAAGAAGAACCAGGCGACGAAGAGCGGCTTCAGCGGATCGACCAGAAAGGACGGCGTGACCCATCTGAACGCCTTCATCACCGGATCGGTGAGCCGGATGAAAATGCGGTTGAAGAAGAACGGGCTGTCCTCCGCCATGAACAGGCGAAAGGCGGCGCGCCCGACCAGCGTCCACATGATCAGGCCGAGAGCATAATCGGCGATGATCGCCCATACTGGCAGCGCTTCGAGGGGAATGGTGTTCATGAAAACCGTCTCGCGTCAGAAAACCGCACCGCAATAGCCAAGTTGCAGGCAAGAAAAAAGGGCGGAG
This sequence comes from Nitratireductor sp., assembly GCA_020441665.1. Lineage (GTDB taxonomy): Bacteria > Pseudomonadota > Alphaproteobacteria > Rhizobiales > Rhizobiaceae > Salaquimonas. The sequence goes on along the minus strand of JAGRLT010000162.1, from coordinate 28,639 downwards.
CTGAAACTCCGCCCCCTTTGATCTTGTTGGCGCCGCCTAGTGCGAGCCGAGGATGGTTTTCCCGGAGGGGATACGAACCTCGTCCACCATGTCCTGAACCTCTTTCGAAGGCGCAGGGGTCAGGAGCGTCACGACGACCATGGCGATCAGGCTTGCCGGCATGCCGATGATGCCGAAGCGCAGGTGGTCGATCTGGAACCAGGGATCCATCAGGCCGTTGAAGACCATGTAGAGATACCAGGAGCCGACGACGAACCCTGCGACCATGCCGGCAATGGCGCCGGCCGCATTGGCGCGCTTCCACCACACGCCGAGGACGAGCGGGAAGAACAGGCCCGAACAGGCGAAGTCGAACGCCCATGCAACGGCGCCGAGAATGCCGGTCAGCTTCTGTGCCGCCATATAGGCGGCGGCGACGCCGATGAAGACCAGCAGAACACGGGCGACGATGAGCCGCTTGCGGGTATCCGCTTTCGGATCGATCACCGAGTAGTACAGGTCATGCGACAGCGCGTTGGCGATCGCCAGCAGCAGTCCGTCAGCCGTCGACATGGCAGCCGCCAGGCCGCCCGCCGCGACGAGACCGGAAATGACGGCCGGCAGGCCGGCGATCTCCGGCGTGGCGAGAACCACGATGTCCGGCTTCATGAAGAACTCGTTGAGCTGGAGAATGCCGTCACCGTTCTGATCGGCCACGGCAACCATGCCGATCGACGACCAGTGCTGGATCCACGACAGGGCCGAAACCTCCTCGAAGGGCTTGCCGATGATCGACGTCGGCAGGTTCGGGTCAAGCAGGTTGAGCTTGGTCAGCGTCGCCAAAGCCGGTGCCGACAGATACAGCATCAGGATGAAGAGCAGCGACCAGGCGACCGACTTGCGCGCAGCGCGCACCGACGGCGTGGTAAAGTAGCGCATCAGGATGTGCGGCAGGGAAGCTGTGCCCGCCATCATGCAGATGGCAAGGGTGATCATCTTCCAGCCGCCGCCCGACGGCGCGTTTTGCGGCGTCGTCAGCACCGATACACCGGCAATGTTTTCCGCCGCCTTCTGGAGGCCATACTGGCTCTCCAGCTCGGCGATCCGATGCACACCTTCGCCATAGGAGAAGTGCGGGATGATGCCGTAGCCGAGACGGTTGGACATCCAGATCAGCGGCAGCAGATAGGCAATGATCAGCACGATATACTGGGCCACCTGGGTCCAGGTCACGCCGCGCATGCCGCCCAGCATCGAACAGATGAAAATGCCGAGCAGCCCCATATAGACGCCATACTCGAACGGAACGCCGAGGGTCTGCGCCGCGATCGTTCCCGTCGCGGCGATCTGCGCCGTCACATAGGTGAACGAGGCAACGACGAGAACCACGACCGCGCAGACACGGGCGAAATTGCCGCCGAAACGCGTACCGATGAAGTCCGGCACCGTATAGCAGCCGAACTTGCGCAGATACGGCGCCATCAGCGAGTTGACGAGCACATAACCGCCGGTCCAACCGACGATGAAGCCGAGATAGGGATAGCCGCCGAAATAGACGCCGCCGGCCAGCGCCACGAAGGACGCGCCCGACATCCAGTCCGCAGCCGTCGCCATGCCGTTATAGACGGCGGGAACTTCGCGGCCCGCGACATAATAGGCATCGACTTCCGCGGTGCGCGAAAGCCAGCCGATCAGCGCATAGATGCCGATGGTGAACAGAAGAAAGCCGATGCCGATGGTTTCGGCGCTGAAGCCCAGGCTTTCGAGCACGGCCATGAATGCGAAGAAGACAAGGAAGCCAAGCGTATACAACGCATAGACCTTGCCGAGGTTCTTGGTGAAACCGCCTTCCATAACGATTCCTCCCTATTCGCTTACGCCATGTTCGTCATCGATGGCATCCTGGCGCCAGTTCTGGAACCAGATCATCAAGACGAAGGCGATGAGTGAGCCCTGTACGCAGAACCAGTATCCCAGCGGGAAGCCAAGGAACGACATGGAGTTCAGCGCGGCGGCGGAGTACGGAATGATGATGGCGAAAAGCACCCACAGAACCAGAATGAGAATGGTCAGGTTCCGGGTTTTTCGCCAGTGCTCCGCACGGTTTTGAGCAGAATTGTCAGCCAAATCTACCTCCCCAGTTGGGACGCAAGCAGCGGAAAGCTTGTCCCGCGCCGGTCCGGTTGATATTCCCCCCTCAACGAATCCGGTTTGGCCCGATCCATTGACAGTCGGAGGGCAGGTGACGGCCCGGTTCTCCCAAACCGGGCAATCTGCGGCAAAGTTGCACAAAAAAAGAGGCCTTAACAAATGGTTTATCATCTTATCCCGTGCCACCTTGGTATAATGAAATAATTGGGAATTCGGCTCGAAATGAAGAAAATTTCCGAATTTTTTCAAATGATTAAGGGGCATCTTTCACCAGGAAGACGACTTGAGGCGATAAGTTCGGCAGACCGTTTCAACGCCTTCCTGGCGACGCGCTCGGCCTTCATCGCGCAGAAGACTCTCTACGGATACGTCAAGACTCGGATGGGCATGAAATACCCGGAAATGTTCGAGAATGACGTCTTCATCGCCTCCCTCAACATCGCCAAATGGCAGGTCTATGCGGCCTGTCTGTCGGATCTCGCGGCCTTCATGGCGGCACGCGTCGCGGCTGTGACCGGCAACGAGAAGGAAGCCCGCGCGATCGCGCTCGATGCCTTCGACGTGGTGCTGGCGGACCGCTTCTCGGATCCCGAATTTACCGGCGATCGCGGGCAATTGGCGCAAGCCTTTGCCGATCGGTTGGCGCTGATCGACTGGAACCATGCCGCGGCGGGAGAAGGCGCCTTCAAGGAAAGTCCCAGGGCGCTGATCCGCTGGGCGCCGATCGACGATGAACTGAAAAAGCTCGACAAGGAAATCGTCATGAACTCGATCCGCTTCCAGTGGCAGCGGATCCGGGGCGATTTCGAAAAGGCCTTTGACGCGGACGGGTTTCTGGAAGACTGGCGTTCCAGCCGGCGATAGCGGTCTTTTCGCCGGCGGCCGCTATGGCAGCCGCACCGGATCGCGGCTCCTGCCCGCTGCCGCAAGTTCGGCCTCATAGGTACGCCATTCTGCCGCGCGGTTGCGTCCGAGTTCGGCGAGATAATCCCAGGTGAAGATGCCGGTATTGTGCAGATCGTCGAACTCGATGCGGATCGCATAATTGCCGATCGGGTGGATTTTCATGATCCCCACCCCGCGCTTGCCGTAAACCAGCACCCGCTGGTCCGGGCCGTGGCCCTGCACCTCGGCGGAGGGCGAGCGCACCCGCAGCAGTTCCGCCTCGATCGAATGGCTCTCGCCATGTTCGAAAACAAGCGTCATGACGCGGCGGTCCGGCGAAACGCTGATCTTGGTGGGTTTCATGGTTGATCTGCCGTGAAGTGGCTTCCACCTTGCCTGCGGAAGGAAAATATGTCGCTGATTGATATGGCCACAGCGCGCACATGGCAATAAACCGGGGCAACAAACCAGCGCAACAAGGCAGCGCTGTGAAGCAGCAGGGAGCAGCACCATGACCAGGCGAGCCATCACCATCGGTGCCGGACAGGCAGCCATCGCCTTTGCGGCGAAACTGCGCGATCTCGATCCGCAGATCGAAATCCTGCTGATCGGCGAGGAGGCGAGCCTGCCCTATCAGCGCCCGCCCCTGTCGAAGAAATACATGACCGGCGAGATGGAAGCCGACCGCCTTCTGCTGCGGCCGGCCGAATGGTTTGACGAGCATCGCGTAGTCTGTCGCACCGGGGTCAAGGTCTGCGGCCTGCATCCCGAGGCCAGGGAGATCGAGATCGACGGCGAACGGCTCGGCTTCGACAAATTGCTGATCGCCACCGGCTCGACCCCGCGCACCCTGCCCGCTGAAATCGGCGGCGATCTCCAGGGCGTCTTCACCCTGCGCGATCTCGCCGATGCCGACGCGATTGCCGGCGCCCTGGCACGAGCCGGGGATGCCGTGATCATCGGCGGCGGCTATATCGGCCTGGAGGCCGCAGCCGTCTTTGCCCGGCGAGGTCTCAGGGTGACGGTGGTCGAAATGGCGGACCGCATCCTGAAGCGCGTCGCCTCGGCCGAAACCGCCGACACGGTGCGCGCCATGCATCAGGGCGAGGGCGTCACCATTCTCGAAGACACCGCCCTGTCGCGCCTCGAAGGCGAAAACGGCAGGGTGACGAAGGCCGTTCTGGCCGATGGCACGGAAATCCCCGCCGGCCTCGTCCTTGTCGGCATCGGCGTCATCCCCAACGATTCGCTCGCCCGCCAGACCGGCATCAAATGCGGCAACGGCATCGAGGTCGATGCGGCGACCCGCACCTCGAACCCCGATATCCACGCCGCCGGCGACGTTGCCTCCTTCGACTTCCACGGCAACCGCATCCGCCTCGAATCGGTCGGCAACGCCATCGAACAGGCGGAACACGCGGCCAGGGTGATTGCCGGCAGCGACGCTCCCTACCCTCCCGTGCCCTGGTTCTGGTCCGACCAGTACGACATGAAATTGCAGATCGCCGGCCTCAACATCGGCTATGACCGCACCGTGGTGCGGCCCGGCGCGCATCCCGGCGGCCGGTCGATCTGGTATTTCAAGGGAGACGGTTTTCTCGCCGTCGATGCGATCAACGATTCCAAGGCCTATATGTTCGGCAAGAAGATCCTCGAACTCGGCAGGACCGTCACGCCCGAACAGGCAGCCGACGCCGAGTTCGATCTCAAGACGCTGATCAAGGGGAATTGATCCGGGGCTGACCTTTACCCACCCGGCGTCACAAGCTCCGAGGAACCAAGCCCGATGCGCGCATCCTCCGCGCCGATCGGCACCAGCGTCACGGTCAGCGGATCGTCGATCGACACCATCTCCTTCGAAACCATCCGCTCAAGCGCCGGATCGATATCGATGACGAAGGTACCGGAGGGTTGACCCGCAACCGGCAGCGGGAAGAAGGCGACGCTGCCGGCATAGGAAGCCTCTTCGATCGGCGTCGCCTCACTGGCATCGGGCTTGTTGACGAAGATCCGGAACCCGGTGACCGACGCGCCCTCGACCGTGACGTCGACCAGCCGGACATCGGTGCCGCCGGCGCGCAGGGCATTGCCGACCGTGCCGGATTTGCTTGCCGCAAGGTCGAGCGTCAGCGTCGGCTGCGGTTTCGCGGCCTCGCCGAGCATCACCGGATCGGACATGCCGGCACCCTCCTGTGAGCAGGCGGTGCTGGCGAACGCCGCAGCCACCGCAACAGCCAGCGCAATGGCGGGGCCTCTAGCCCACTGTCTCAACCGTGATGTCGAACGCACCGTCAATTGCAAGCTCCGTGCCCTTGCCGTCACTGGTGATGGCCAGGACCTGTGGCCGTATCTGACCTCCGACCCCATTGCCCGACCGTCGCAACGCATCGAGCGCCTCGGTAAGGTCAAGCACGAAATCCACGCCACCCTGATGATGATGGCCTTCGCCGCTGACCCCGTTCATGAAGAACGCGCCAGAGCCGACATAGTGGGGATCGTTTATGGGCGTTTCAAGGCCGACATAATCGCAGTTGATGAAGACCCGGAAGGCCGTATCCGGCCCGGCCGGCGCCTTGAGCCCGCGGATTTTCAGCTTGGCCGTGGAAATCTGCCGCGGCATGGCGAAATTGCTGTTTTGCGGCACCGCAAGCGAACGGATGCGGCCGGTATTGGCCACCGCATCGACCACGGCCGGCTCTATGGCGACTGCCGTTTCGAGCGCGACACCAGCCGCTACCGACCGCTGCAGATTGGCGCTCAGCGTTTCCGCCGCCATCCGCTGTGCCGCAAGGCTTTGCATCGCGATCACGGTATTGGTCTGCGGCACCGGTTCGAGCCGGTCATAGACATACATCAATTGCTGCGTCGCATAGACCTCATTGACGGTGAAAATCCGCGGCGAGCCGTCGGGATTGACGAACTGGCTGGCATGAACGTCGCCAAGATGATCGGGCTGGTCGGCGGCAAAGGTGAAATCGGCAAGAACGGGATCGGAGGTGTTGGCATTGCCCGCCGCGTTCCAGCTCGCCCAGATGCGGTCGACATTGCAGTGGTGCAGCCAGAAGATCGGGTCTCGCGGCGACATGAAGGTGGCCATGTCCCCGCCGACAACGCCGTGAACCCTGTTGTGGGGCTGCTGTTCCAACTGTCCGTATCCGCCATCCGTGCCGCCATAGGGGGCAAGCGATTTGAAGCTGGCAAACTCCTCGAAGGTCGGCTTTGCCATGATCTGCCGGATCACCGGTTCGCCGACGAATTCAGACGGCATGCTGGTCGCGGGACCGGCGCTGCGCGGATGGCTGAGCGCATTGTCCGCGCCCCAGAACGGCGCCGGTATCTGCGGATTGCGCGTCCAGTCCCAATAGGGCAGCGTCCATTCGGGATCGTTGGCGACCTGGCGGATGACATCCTCGAACTGAGCGAGATAGCAGCGGTGCCAGGGCAGGAAGAACCAGTTGCCGTGCGGGCAGAAATTATTGTGAATGCTCGCCTGATGCTCCCAGGACAGCGGATCGCCGTCGGGACGCGCTTGCATCTCGGCGACCGCATTTCGGTAGGTGGTGATGATCGGATCGTCCGCGGCAAGCGTGTTGACGTCGCGGCGGGTATGGCTCACCGGCAGGCCCGGATATTGGGCAGATGCGAGGCGGACAGTGCTGAGCGCAGTGGTGGCGGCAAGGGCACCGAGAACGGTGCGACGGGTCGCGTTCATTAGAAATCCTCCCGGATCCTGAATGAGCGCCCCTGTGCAAGCATTGACTAGACGACAATTATGGCAAAATTAGTATCAACGAAAGAAAAATAGAAATTATTTCCAAACTATTTTGTCGGAAAAGATAATTTCAAATATTAGAATTATTTAACCCAAAAGAAAATCACGCACGCAGCACGCTCTCCACATCCTGGCGGCCGAGCGCCTCGAACGCCGCGCGCACGATGCCCTCATGGTCGAGGCCGGCGCGGGCATACATCGCGCCCGGCGAGGCGTGGTCGGAAAATTCATCGGGCAGGAAGAGCGGCCGGATCTTGAGCCCGCCATCGAGAAGGCCGGCCTTGGCAAGATGCGATAATACCTGCGCCGCGAAACCGCCAATGGCGCCTTCCTCCACCGTGATCAGCACTTCATGCTCGCGCGCCAGCCGCTCCACCAGCGCGATATCGAGCGGCTTGGCGAAGCGCGCATCGGCAACCGTGGTCGACAGGCCCGCCTGGCCCAGTTGCTCGGCGGCGGTGAGGCATTCGGCAAGCCGCGCGCCGAAGGAGAGCAGCGCCACTTTCGTGCCCTCGCGCAGGACGCGGCCCCTGCCGATATCGAGAAGACTGCCGCGCTCCGGCAGATCGACCCCCACCCCGTTGCCGCGCGGATAGCGGAACGAAAGCGGCCCTTCGTCATAGGCCGCTGCCGTGCGCACCATGTGCTTCAGCTCGGCTTCGTCGCCTGCCGCCATGACGACGAAATTGGGCAGGGTCGACAGGAAGGTGGTGTCGAAGGCGCCGCAATGAGTCGCGCCGTCGGCGCCCACATAGCCCGCCCGGTCGATGGGAAAGCGCACCGGCAGCCGCTGGATCGCGACGTCGTGCACCACCTGGTCGTAGGCGCGCTGCAGGAAGGTCGAATAGATCGCGCAGAACGGCTTGTAGCCCTCGCTTGCAAGGCCCGCCGCAAAGGTCACGGCATGTTGCTCGGCAATTCCCACATCGAAGGCGCGTCTCGGAAACGCCTTGCCGAAAATATCGATCCCCGTGCCGTCCGGCATGGCGGCGGTGATCCCGACGATCTTCTCGTCTTCCTGCGCCTCGCGGGCGAGCGCCTGGCCGAACACCTTGGTATAGCTCGGCGCATTGGCCGGCGGCTTGGATTGCGCCCCGGTGATGACGTCGAATTTCGACACGCCGTGATACTTGTCCGCCGCTTCCTCCGCCGGCGGATAGCCCTTGCCCTTGCGCGTCACCACATGGATCAGCACCGGGCCCTTCGCATTGTCGCGCACATTGCGCAGCACCGGCACCAGCGTCGCCAGATCGTGCCCGTCGATCGGGCCGATATGATAGAAGCCCATCTCCTCGAACAGCGTTCCCCCGGTGACGTAGCCGCGGGCATGCTCGACCGCCCGCGTGATCGCCCGGTCGATCGTCTTGCCGAGATAGGCGGTGAGCTTCTTGCCGAGTTCGCGCATCCCCATATAGGTGCGGCCCGAGGCGAGGCGGGCGAGATAGGCGCTCATCGCGCCGGTCGGCGGCGCGATCGACATGTCGTTGTCGTTGAGGATGACGATCAGCCGCGCATCCATCGCGCCGGCATTGTTGAGCGCCTCATAGGCCATGCCGGCCGACAGCGCGCCGTCGCCGATCACCGAGATCACATTGTTGGCGCCGCCCGAAAGCTCCCGCGCCACCGCCATGCCGAGGCCGGCCGAGATCGAGGTCGAGGAATGCGCCGCGCCGAACGGATCGTAGACGCTCTCGTCGCGCTTGGTGAAGCCCGACAGCCCGCCCTCCTGGCGCAGCGTGCGGATGCGGTCCCGCCGGCCGGTCAGGATCTTGTGCGGATAGCATTGATGGCCGACATCCCAGATCAGCCGGTCGTCGGGCGTGTTGAAGATGTAATGGATCGCCACCGTCAGCTCGACGACGCCGAGCCCCGCCCCCAGATGACCGCCGGTCACCGACACCGCGTCGATCATCTCGGCGCGCAATTCGTCGGCCAACTGCCTGAGCTGCGTCTCGTCGAGCCGGCGCAGATCGGCCGGAATGTTGACCGTATCAAGCAACGGGGTCTGGGGTCGTTCGCTCACGCCTGTTCAGTCCTGCAATCCTGCGCCCCCACGGCGCTCCGATAACCATTCGGGCGTGTTTCTAGACGCTTCATGGCGAAAGTACAAACAGACTTGGCCGCTCACGGGATCATTTCAAGGCGGGGAAAACGCGATGGTTCGCCGCAGCAAGCGCGCGAAAGCGGGCCTATTCGGCCGCCTGATCCATCGCCATGATCATCGCGTCCTGCCGGGCGCGCAACCGGGCGATGCGGCTGTCCTGGCGGATCGCGACATTGTCGCGGGTCAGCAGCGCTCCTCTCGCGACGGGTTTGGTGACCCTGCCCTGTTCGAGCAGGCCGCAGGGCCAGGCATCCGCCGCCCGTGCTTCCGCCACCGTCATGGTCCAGGATCGGTAGCAGTATTGCCCGACCGCATCGATCACTTCACCGGGCTTGAGATCGCGCTTGGCGACGGCGCAGACCTCGGCCACCGGGCGCGGCAGCGGCACCATGTCGGCCTTGCCGTGCAGCACGATGCGCGCCGCCGTCAGCGGCACTTCAAGCGAGGTCAGGTGATAGGGCCGGTGAAACGCGTAATACGGTCCCTCGCCCATCTTCAGATCGGCAAAGCGCTCGTGAATGCGCGGATGCTTCGCCTTGACGATGACGAAGATGCCGGGCGACACGCCCTTGCCGATCGAATAGTCGACGCAGCCGGTCTTCGACAGAACGCCGCCATCGGCCTTCGGGATCAGCGTCGACGCCAGCTCGCTCACCGTGGCGCGCGGCCCGTGCATGCCCGGAATGTCGGGCACCAGCCCCGTCGCATTGGCGATCGCCGCCATCTCGACCATGGTTTTCGAACCGTCGACGAATTCGACCAGCATGCGCACATTCATGTTCCGCCGCCGGGCTTCTTCCTCGTAATCGTCGGGAACCGCCTCGAAATTGAGCGGATTGTTCTTGCCCTTGCCGGCACAGACCACTTCATGGCCCATGGCGGTGACGAATTCGATGATCTCCATCGTCGACGACGGTTCGTCGCCGGCGCCGACCGAATAGATCACGCCGGCCCGGTCGGCCTCGTGCTTGAGATAGGGCCCGATGCAGACATCGCATTCCACATTCATCATGATGAGGTGCTTGCCGGCGGCAATCGTCCGCATGCCGATATCCGCGCCGGCCTCCGGCACGCCGGTCGCGTCGATGACGACATCGACCAGATCGTGCGACAGCGCAAGGTCGAGATCGGCGGTGACCGCAATCCTGCCCGCCTCGATCGCCGAGGAGATCGCATCATGGCTTTCGCCATTGCGGATCATCCCGTCATCGCCCCAGGCAATCTTCGCGGCCTGCGACGCGCGGCCCGGCGTGCGCTCGAACACGGTGGCGATCTCGATCCCGTCCATCTGGGCTATGCCGGTGAAGATGTCGGTCCCCATCTCGCCGAGCCCCACCAGCCCGATACGCACCGGCCGGCCGGCGCGCTGGCGCTCGGCCAGTTCGCGCGCAAGCCCGGTCAGATGGACATTGGAAGCCATGAACGGTTGTGCCCCTCTGATCTCTTCATCTGGTTTCATCAAGCCCGTTGGCGGGCCGGCATCGAAGCGCCACGTCAAAGTGCGACCGGCATACCGCTTTCGTCGCTGCGACGCTGGTTATAGATCGTTTCGAGAAACTGAAACAGTTCGACTTTCAATTCCAGTGGGTAACCCTCGCCATTGCGCGCGATGAAGGCCCCGAAACTGAAATCCGGCCCTTCGATCAGATTAAGTGCGTCGACCGACAGGCGCGGCAGCAGGATTTCCCGGCTCTTCTCGATGGCGTGATACCGTTTCGCCCCTTGCGGCACGGCAAGGATATTGCCGATCGCCTCATTGCGCACCGGCACGAAGGCGACCTTCCCGGCAAGCTGGCGGGTTTCGGCGGCGGCCTCCACCGAGGAAAGCGTACGGTCGAGCAGAAAATAGACCGTGATCCGCATGCCCTGCTCGGCCGCGCCGGCATCGAAGGCGATATCGCGATACAGGCGAAAGAACCGGTCCAGCAGGCTCGCATCGAGATCGATCAGATAATCGTATTGCGGCTCGCCGATGATCGTGTCGAACAGCATGACGTGTTCGGCGGTCTTGCGAAAATCGATCACCCGGCTGCTCTGCGGAAAATAGCCCGCCAGGACGCCGTTGGGAAAATCCGTGTCGAAAATGCGCATCGACGCGGCACCGGAAAGCGACAGCGCGTCGGCCAGGATGCGCGCCAGCAGCGTCTTGCCATTGCGCGGCTCGTCGGAACAGACAATGGCGAGCGAATGGGCGATCGGTTCACCTCAGCATAGTCGGGCCGAAGCCGCTCAGGCGTCGCCGTTCTCCTCAGTGGAGGCGCCCTCTTCGGCGGAGGCGCCGGCCTGCGGCGCCAGCAGCGCCTTGACCACATCGAGCTTGTCGAATTCGGCGTCGAGATCGCTCAGCCATTTGCGCACATAGCCGCGCAGAACGAAGGAATAATCGCCGCTGCGGCCATTGGGCTGCCGGTTGTTGATGAAATCGCTGAAGGTGACGCCGGCAAGATCGACCTGCTCATAGGCCATCTCGTTGAGCTTGGGAACCTCGATCTCCCGCGCATTGGAGAGCCCCGCGAAATACTTCTTGAAGGTCTTCTCGTCCCACTCGAAGAAGTTGGTTTCATTGATGAAATTGCGCGCGACGATGTAGGAGATACCCTTGGTGTATTGTGCGATCTCGCCCATCTCGTCGAGCGAGGCGATCGACGGCCCGACCACGTGGAACAGCGCCAGGTCGAATTCGCCGCCGCGCGCCGCCTCCAGAACGCCGATCTTCTCGAACGTGTCGAGCGCCCGCGACAGGCTGCCCGCCTTGAGATCGACCACCGAAACCTTGACCGCCGCGGACTGCATCGTATCGAGCAGTTTCATCTGGTCGCGCACTTCGCCGAGATCGATGATCTCGGTGATCGCCGGATAGAAGCGGTGCAGCGTACCGCGCGGATTTTCCGTGTCGAAGGCCCGGGCGAGCACGTTCTTGCGGGCGAGGAAATCCAGCAACGCCCGGGACGTCGTCGTCTTGCCCACGCCGCCCTTGTCGGCACCCACCAGAATCAGCAACGGTTTCATCGATCACCTCATACGCTCGGCCCGGGTCGCCGGCGGTCTGTCCACCGGCGTCAACCCTCGGATTTCTACAGAAGGGTTTGGACCGGCACAATATGGCGGATTGATGCCGTCAGCTCAGAAAACCCCTAGCCTCCAGCACTTCGAGAATGTGGTCGGCGGCCGCTTCCGCGCTGCGCTCCACCGTATTGACGATGATTTCGGCGTTTTGCGGCGTTTCATACGGCGAATCGATGCCGGTGAAGTTCTTGATCTCGCCCGCCCGCGCCTTCTTGTAGAGACCCTTGACGTCGCGCTCTTCGGCAACCGCCAGCGGCGTATCGACGAAGATTTCGAGAAACTCGCCCTCTTCCATCGCCATCCTCGCCATCTGCCGCTCGGAGCGGAACGGCGAGATGAAAGAAACCAGCGTGATGAGGCCGGCATCGGTCATCAGCTTGGCGACCTCGGTGACGCGGCGGATGTTCTCGACGCGGTCGGTATCGGTAAAGCCGAGATCCTTGTTGAGGCCGTGGCGCACATTGTCCCCGTCGAGCAGATAGGTGTGCTTGCCCATGGCCGACAGTTTCTTCTCGAGAATATTGGCGATCGTCGACTTGCCGGAGCCCGACAGGCCGGTGAACCACAGCACGGCCGGCTTCTGCGCCTTCATGGCGGCGCGCGCCGGTTTGGAGATTTCCGTTGCCTGCCAGTGAATGTTGGAGGCGCGCCGCAGCGCATAGCGCAGCAGTCCCATGCCGACCGTCGCATTGGTCAGCCGGTCGATGAGGATGAAACTGCCGGTGTCGCGGTTTTCCAGATAGGGATCGAAGACGAGCTTCTTGTCGATGGCGATGTTGCATTCGCCGATCTCGTTGAGGTCGAGCTTCTTCGCCGCCAGATGTTCGAGCGTGTTGACGTTGACCTTGTATTTGGGCGCGGTGATCGTCGCCCGCGCTGTCTGGGTGCCGCTCTTCATGACATAGGTGCGGCCCGGCAGCATCGGGTCTTCCGACATCCACAGAACCGTCGCCTCGAACTGGTTGGCCGCTTCCGCCGGACTGCCCGCCTCGCAGAGGACGTCACCACGCGAAATGTCGATCTCGTCGGCAAGGCAGAGCGTCACCGACTGGCCGGCAATCGCCTCCTCGAGCTCGCCATCATAGGTGACGATGGATTTGACCGTGCTTTCGACCGCCGAGGGCAGTACCTTGACCCTGTCGCCCTTGCGGATCACCCCGGTCGATATCTGGCCGGCAAAACCGCGGAAATCGAGATTGGGCCGGTTGACCCACTGCACCGGCAGGCGGAACGGTTTTTCGATCTCGGTCGCCTGCACCGAAACCGTTTCGAGATGGGGCAGTAGCGCCGGCCCGTCATACCAGGGCATTTTGGCGCTGTGCTCGACCACATTGTCGCCCTTCAGGGCCGACATCGGGATCGGCACGATCTCGAACGGCACCTCGCCATTGCCGAGCTGTGCGGCAAAGGCGCGGTAATCCTCGACGATCTCGTCGAACACCGCCTTCTCGTAATGCATCATGTCCATCTTGTTGACGGCCAGAACCACATTGCGGATGCCGAGCAGCGAGACGATGAAGGAATGGCGCCGCGTCTGGGTCAGCACGCCCTTGCGCGCGTCGATCAGGATGACGGCAAGATCGGCGGTCGAGGCGCCCGTCGCCATGTTGCGGGTATATTGCTCGTGCCCCGGCGTGTCGGCGACGATGAATTTCCGCTTGTCGGTCGAGAAGAAGCGGTAGGCGACATCGATGGTGATCCCCTGCTCGCGCTCGGAGGCAAGGCCGTCGACGAGCAGCGCGAAATCCAGCGCCTCGCCCTGGGTGCCCATCTTCTTCGAATCGCTCTCAAGGGCTGCAAGCTGGTCCTCGAAGATCATCTTCGATTCATACAGCATGCGGCCGATCAGCGTCGACTTGCCGTCATCGACGCTGCCGCAGGTGATGAACCGCAGCAGCGACTTTTCCTCATGCGATTTGAGATAGGCCTCGATATCGGAGGCGATGAGATCGGACTGGTGAGCCATCAGAAATAGCCCTCCTGCTTCTTCTTCTCCATCGAAGCGGCCTGATCGTGATCGATCACCCGGCCCTGGCGCTCGGAGGTCGTCGTCAGCAGCATTTCCTGGATGATGTCCGGCAGGGTTGCCGCCTCGCTCTCGACCGCCCCGGTCAACGGGTAGCAGCCCAGCGTGCGGAAGCGCACCATTTTCATTTCGGGCATCTCGCCATCCTTCAGCGGCATGCGCTCGTCATCGACCATGATCAGCGTGCCGTCGCGTTTGACCACCGGCCGCTCGGCCGCATAGTAGAGCGGCACCAGCGGGATCTTCTCGAGGTGGATGTATTGCCAGATGTCGAGCTCGGTCCAGTTCGACAGCGGGAAGACGCGGATCGATTCCCCCGGTGCCTTGCGGGTATTGTAGAGCTTCCACAATTCCGGCCGCTGGTTCTTCGGATCCCAGCGGTGGTCGGTGGTGCGGAAGGAGAAGATGCGTTCCTTGGCCCGCGACTTTTCCTCGTCGCGCCGCGCGCCGCCGAAGGCGACATCGAACTTGTACAGGTTGAGCGCCTGCTTCAGCGCCTCGGTCTTCATCACATCGGTATGCAGCGCCGAACCGTGGCTGAACGGCCCGATCCCCTGGCGGACGCCCTCTTCATTGATATGGACGATCAGCTTGAGGCCCAGATGGGCGACGATCTCGTCGCGGAAGCGGATCATTTCCTTGAACTTCCAGGTCGTATCCACATGCAGCAGCGGAAAGGGCGGCTTGCCGGGGTGAAACGCCTTCATGGCAAGATGCAGCATGACCGCCGAATCCTTGCCGATGGAATAGAGCATGACGGGGTTCTCGGCTTCCGCCGCAACCTCGCGCATGATGTGGATGCTCTCCGCCTCGAGCTTCTGCAAATGGGTCAATCGCCGGTCGGACATGATTACCTGTAAGAATTGGGAAAACTGGCGCGAGGCATATTGCGTCATCGCAGCCATTGCAAGAAATGGCGATGCCTCGAATGCCTCATTCAGCGCAAGCTGGTTTTGCGGTTTGATGCCGATCGGGAACGGAATTCCCGTCAGGCACCGTCGGCGGCACCACGGATCGCGGCGATATTGGCGGCATAGCTTTCCACGGTGCCGCCCTTGAAGACCGCCGAACCCGCCACCAGCACATTGGCCCCAGCCCTGGCGACCAGGGGCGCCGTCTCAGCGGTCACCCCGCCATCGATCTCGATATCGATCGGACGGTCGCCGATCATCGCCTTGACCCGAGCCACCTTGTCGACCACGGCGGGAATGAACTTCTGCCCGCCAAAGCCTGGATTGACCGTCATCAGCAGGATGAGATCGAGCCGGTCGAGCACGTATTCGATGACGCTTTCCGGCGTTGAGGGATTGAGCGACACGCCGGCCTTCCGTCCGAGATCGCGGATCGCCTGCAGCGAGCGGTCGAGATGCCTGGTCGCTTCCGCATGCACGGTGATGACGTCGCAGCCGGCATCAGCAAAGGCGGCAAGATAGGGATCGGCCGGTTCGATCATCAAATGGCAATCGAACACCTTGTCGGTGCGGTCGCGCACCGATTGGATCACCGGCGGGCCGAAGGTGATGTTAGGCACGAAATGCCCGTCCATCACATCGATATGGATCCAGTCGGCGCCGGCTACGCAGACCCGTTCGATCTCCTCGCCGAGCCGCGAGAAATCCGATGCCAGAATGGAAGGGGCAATGAGGGTGGTCATGAGATCAGCTATCCCGGTGCATTTGCGCCCCGCTTACGGCAGCGCTTTCGAGCTTGCAAGCGGCAAGCGCCTTTCTCCCCGGCTAACCGACCGTGCCGGCGGCTTTCAGCGCCGCAATCTCAACGGCGGAAAACCCTGCCGCCTCGAGGATAGCTTCGCCATCGCCGCCCGCCTGCGCCGGCGCTCCGTTGACCGCGCCCGGCGTGCGCGAAAAGCGCGGCGCGGGCAGGGTCTGCAACACGCCGTCCGGCGCATCGAATACCGACCGCGCCCGGTTGTGGGGATGGTCCGGCGCCTCGCCGGCGCTCAGCACCGGCGCGACACAGGCATCGCTGCCCTCGAAAACCGCCATCCACTGCTCCCGGGTCCGGGTGCGGAACAGGGCTTCGTAGCGCACATGCTTGTCGGCCCAACTCGCGCGGTCGTACTGGCTTTGCTTGTCCACCTCCGCCAGTCCCGCCAGATCGCAGAAGACGGCGAAGAACTGCGGCTCCAGCGCGCCGAGCGAGACATATTTGCCATCCAGCGTCTCATAGCAGCGATAGAAGGGCGCGCCGCCATCGAGCAGGTTCGACTGCCGCTCCTCCCGCCACTGCCCCCTTGCTGCCATAGCCTGAACGAGGCCCATCAGCGCCGGTGCGCAATCGCTCATCGCCACATCGACGACCTGTCCCCTGCCCGACCGGGCACGCTCATACAGGGCCGCGAGAACCCCGAAGATCAGGAACATCGTACCGCCGGCATAGTCGGCCGCAAGGTTGAGCGGCGGCACCGGCGGCCGGTCCTTCAGCCCGATCGCATGGAGCATGCCGGTGATCGAAAGATAGTTGATGTCGTGACCGGCGGTCAGCGCCAGCGGCCCGGCCTGCCCCCAGCCGGTCATACGGCCATAGATCAGCCCGCCATTGCGGTCGTGGCACACCTGTGGCCCCAGGCCCAGCCGCTCCATGACGCCGGGCCGGAAGCCCTCGATCAGGATATCGGCGCCCTCGATCAGCCGCAGCAGCGCATCGACCGCTTCCGGCTGCTTGAGATCGAGCGCGATCGAACGCTTCGAGCGCCGGTTGATGTCTGTGGGGTCGTCCCGGCCGGCCTTGCGATCGACGACGACGACATCGGCACCCAGATCGCCCATCAACTGGCCCGCCAGCGGACAGGGGCCGATGCCGGCCATTTCGATTACCCGGAGTCCTGTAAGCGGTCCCGCCATGGCATGCTCCCCAATTGCGCTGTCGACGCATCGGACAATATGGCGCCCGCGCCGTCAACCGCCGGCAACAGCCCTCGCGGCGTCGGGGCCACGCCGAAGGTTCCTTCTTCCGCGTACAGGGAGTATACTGGGATCATCGCTTCCAAGCCGAGCTGCCAGGCAGCCGGAAAGCCCGGCAAGGAACGGGATACGGGTTCGCAACGAAACAGGCCCGGATACTTGCGAGGCCTGGAACAAGCAGGAGGGCGTCATGGAAGAAGCAGTTGGAGGCGGAATGGGCCTGTTGATCGGCTTGTTGATTCTCGCCGTGTTCGGCGGCATCGTCGGCTGGCTGGCCGGCCTGGTCGTCAAGGGCAGCGGCTACGGGCTGCTGGGAGACATCATCATCGGTATCGTCGGCGCAAACATCGCCGGCTACCTGTTTCCCGCCCTCGGCATTCCGCTCGGCGGCGGCATCATCGGCGCCATCATCGCGGCGGTCATCGGAGCCGTCATCCTGCTGCTGGCGATCCGGCTTGTCAGAAGAGCGGCATAGGCGGCAGGAGAGCGTAACCCATGATGTACACCACGATATTTTCCATGACCGCCTGTCTCGGCGTGGCGCTGAGTGGCGGCATGGCATTTGCCCAGGCACCGGACTATATGCGCGAGGATTGCGCCAACGCCACCCAGTCGTTCTTCCGGGAATTCGAGGCTCGCACGGACACGACCTATGAGGGCGAGCGCTCCGACGGCACCCATGCCGTCAATGGCACGATCTATCTGGAGAACCGCTCCGAAACCTTCCAGTGCTCTTATGCGAGCGATGGCGCCACGATGGTCGACTTCGTTACCGAGGACAGGTCATGGCCGGACTTCGCCAGGAACGGCGCGCCGAGCCCCTATCAACAGGCTGCTGCCGGATCGCCGGCACCGAACACGCCGACGGCGGCGGACAAGGCGGCCGTGGTGAAATTCCGCCCGGGCGAATACGGCACCATGCTGGAAGGGGCGATCCGCGGCCGTGAATATTTCGATTATCGGCTGGATGCATCGGCCGGCCAGCGGCTGTTCGTCGAACTCAGGGTCGACGGCACCAATGGGGACGGAACGATCTATTTCAACATTATCCCGCCGGGCGAAAGCGATGTCGCCATGTTCATCGGTTCGCGCGACGGCAAGGTCGCGGATATGCGATTGCCGCAAACAGGTCCCTATGTCATCCGCCTCTATCTGATGGGCAATGACAGGGATACCGACAAGACCGTCGGCTACGATCTCGACGTTTCCATCCAGTAGGCATTGCGGGGCCATTGGCGGCGATCGCCAGGCGCGAATACAGGCGCAATTCGTTTGCCGGACGCCCATGCCGGCGGCGCGAAATCCGAGCCGCCTTGCCTTTCACTGCATCTGCCGGCACATCATCTGCCGGCCGATGCGGTTTCAAGGCCGTGACGCAGTTGCCCAACCTCTTGCGGACCTATGTCCGCTTCCTGGCCACCCCACTTCCGGCGCAGCCAGTTGACGAGGTCGGCGACCTGGCGGTCGGTGAGTTCGGCGGCAAAGCCAGGCATCGGCTGCATCCGCTCGAGACCGGGAAAGCGCTGGGCGGGGATGCCGTCCAGCACGACCCGGATCAGGTTGCGCGCATTGGTAAGCCTGAGCGAGGCATTCGTGCTCAGCGGCACGACGACATGGGGAATGCCCTGCCCTTCCACCCCATGGCAACCCGAACACAGGGAGAGATAAGCGGGCTTTGCCGCCGCCGACAATTCGGCATCGACCGCCGCGGGCTCCGACATCTCCGGCGTCATCTCGTCCGCCGGCAGGGCGTCGAGATCGAACAGATAGGCCGAAAGCGCATCGAGGTCGTCGGTCGTCATATACTGGGTGGAGAAATGCACGACCTCGAACATCTGCCCGGTCATGCCGCCCTGGGCGGAAAGGCCGGACTTCATGAAAGCCGACAGCACATGCGGGCCGAAGCCCATGCGCTGCAACCCGGCCTTGGTGAGGTCGGGCGCATGGACACCCTCGATATCCGCCCCCTTAAGATAGGCGTCCGCCTTCATGCCCTGAAGCGCGTTGCGCGGCGTATGGCACTCGCCACAATGGGCGAGCGCGTCCGTGAGATAGCGGCCGCGGTTCCAGGCAGCCGAGCGTTCCGCAACCTCCGCCTGCGTATCGCCGGACAGGTTGACGAGGTTCCAGAAGGTCAGGCCCCGGCGGATGTTGAACGGGAAGGAGAGCGCATTCGCCTTGTTGGCGACCTTCATCGGCTCGCGCGTCATCAGATAGGCATAGACGGCATCGACATCCTCCGGCGTCATCTTGCGATAGGAGGCATAAGGCATCGCGGGATAGAGATGGCCGTTCTTGCCCACGCCGTCGCGCACCGCCCGATGGAATTCCGCGCGGCTCCACCCGCCAATGCCGTTGTCCTTGTCGGGCGAGATGTTGGTGGCGTAGATGGTGCCGAACGGTGTTTCGAACGGCAGGCCGCCCGCCCAGGGCGCGCCGCCCTTGGCGGTGTGGCAGGCATAGCAGTCGGCGGCGACCGCGACATAGGCGCCGCGTTCGGCAAGCGCCGCCATCGCATCCGCCGTCAGGGGTTCATCCACGTCCCCGGCAACGACGCTCTTCTCGAAAGCGCCAAAGAAGATGCTGGCGACCGCAAGAGCACAGACGACAATGACACAGGCCGCGACCCAAAGCAGTTTTCTCATCATTGTGCGCTATGCCTCCACCAGGCCCGGGGTCTTCAATGCCAGGTCCCGCACCGCCTCGAAATAGCGCACGTAACCGGTACAGCGGCAGATATGCTTGCCGAGCGCATCGCTAATCGCCTGCTCGAGCGCATCACGGCGCACCGGCTTCTTCTTCAGCCCGTCGAGGAAGACCGTGGCGGCGGCGACGAAACCCGGCGTGCAATAGCCGCATTGGAACGAGAAATGCTCGATGAAGGCCCGCTGCACCGGCGACAATTCGGTGATCGCGCCGTCGCCGTCGCGCCTGGCGTGCCCTTCAACGGTACGCACCTTCCTGCCGGCGAACCATTGCACGCCGGTGATGCAGGTGCGCATCTCGGAAAGCGACCCGTCCTCCTTCTCCACGATCACCGTACAGGCGTGGCAGATGCCCTGGCCGCAGCCCATGCGCGATCCGGTAAGGCCGAGATATTCGTGCAGGAAGTCCTGCATCATCATCGTCTCCGGCACGTCGACCGGGCCGACCTGCTCGCCGTTGACCGTCAGTGTCAGTTTCACGGTTGTGAGCGTCATGCCAGCGCCTCCAGGATCTTCTCGGGGGTGATCGGCAGGCTGTAGAAGCGCTTGCCGGTGGCATGGGTGATGGCATTGGCGACAGCCGGCACGACCGCGATCATCACCACCTCCGCCATGCCCCGCGGCGGGTCCGTGTCGGACAGCGGCGGCAGGAAATCGACGGTCTGCGACCAGACGGCGACATCGCTCGCCATGGGCAGTTCGTAGCGGTTCCAGTTCCAGGTGCCGTCGCCGGGGCCGTCCTCATAGAGCGGCAGATACTCCTTCAGCACATGGCCGATGCCCATGGCGAGACCACCCTGCACCTGACCGGAGACGAGTTCCGGCACGACGTGCGTGCCGCAATCCATGATCGAATGATGCGAGAGCAGCGAAACGTCGCCCGTCGCGGTGTCGACCACCACTTCGGCAAGCGTCGCCATCGGCGCATAATAGGTCACGCCCGCATTGTTGCGCTGGACGGGCGGATAGAAGGCCGCATTGCGGTCCACGAAATGCCAGCCGTCCAGCGTCATCAGGGCCTTGCGCTCGGCAAGAGCACCCTCGCCGTAGCGTACGGCAAGCGCGTCGATGGCGAAACGACGCGGGCCGTCCCCGAGGTCGAACTCCGCCTCCGCCCATTGCCAGCGATTGAACGTGTGCACCGTGATGCCGGTGACCAGTCCCTGGCGATGCGCCTCCGCCGCCACATCCGCGAAGGCAAGCGGCTGAAGACCGGCCGCATTGACCATCCCGCCAGCGAGCCGCAGATCCTCCCGGCGCACCGCCTCCGGCGCCATCTGGCCGCCGCCGATGCCGCGCGACCAAAGCGCTTTCGCCGCGGGCCAGACCGCAAGCTCGACGAGCAGCCGCGCCGCCTCGCGCGTGGCGTGGCCAAGATAGTAGACGCTGTTGGAAGCGCTCATCGGCGAGGTGAACGACGGGGTCCAGCGCGGGTCCAGCTTCAGCCGGTCCTCCTCGTCCTGCGGCGTCGTATAGGGCTGGTCCTTGGTGTTCAGCGGCATCTGCGGCCACTTCACCCTGCCATATTCGGTATCGTCCGGCGCCACGCCGAGAATGTCGGCGACCATGATCGCCTGGGCGGTGGTCGTGCCGGTGCCCATCTCATGCGCCACATGGGCAAAGCTCAGCCTGCCCCCGGCATCGAAGGAGAGGGCGGCGAGCGCAGCCTCCGCGCCGGTACCGTAGTCCTTCTGCACATGGCCGTAACCGACGCCGTATTTCTTGCCGGGATTTTCCGCCTCGAACGCCGCCTTGCGGCTCTCGCGCTCGCGCCACAGCGGATGCGCCCGGGCCCTTTCGATGATCTCCTCATGACGCATGGCGCCGGCGGGAATGGCACCCTGGGTGTTCTTCATGCCGGAGCGCAGGATGTTGGCGAGCCGGAGGTCCATGGCGTCCATGCCGAGCAGTTCGGCCGCCTCGTCCAGCATCATCTCGGTCGCCGCCATGGTCTGCAACGTGCCATAGCCGCGTGTCGAACCGGCATCGACGGCCCGCGAGGCCACCGTGGCCGCCGAGAAATCGCTCTTCGGCAGGTAGTAGATCGATTGAGCGGCCGTCGCGCCGACCGCGCCGACCGAGGCCGAGAAGTTTTCCCGGCCGCCGCCATCGTTGCGATAAGTACCGGTCATGGCGCGAAACTTGCCGGTCTTACGGTCGATCGCCAGCACATTGTCCATCCAGAACGCATGCCGCTTGAGGCCCGTCTGGAACTGCTCGTAGCGGTCGTTTGCCAGCCGCACCGGACGGCCCTCGCCATAAAGTCCGGCAAGCACGCAGAAGAACGGGAAGATCGTATGATCCTTGGTGCCGTAGCCCACGGTATAACCGACCTTCAGGTCGATTTCCCGGAGCGGATGGGCCGACTTCGACAGCATATGCGCCGACACCTCGGCCACTTCATAGGGCGATTGCGTGGCGATCATCGCGCGCAGAATGCCCGTCGAAGGGTCGTACCAGACATTGCCGTTATCGGCTTCCATCGCGGAAGCGTCGATCGACTGGGAAAAATAGCTGCGCTTGAGCACCAGCACATCCTCGCCGGCCGCCGCGATCTCCTTTCCGATCTCGGCCGCCGCCGCCATGCCGCGCGCCATGGGGTCTGCCGCCCCGGCTGCCGGCCATTGCGGCTCGTCGCCCGCAAAACCGGCGCGGATGACGGTTTCCTTCAGCGATGAATAGCGGTCCTCCGCGTAAGGGTCGCCGCCATCGATACGCACATAGCGCGCCGCCGCGTAGTGCCCCGGCGTGGTCGAGGGCGCGGCCTCTCCATAACGCACCACGGTGTCGTCAAAGCGCACCCTGCGCTTGGCCGCGTCGTAGCGGGCAAAGTCGTGATAGACCAGCAGGGCCACCGGCTGTCCGAGCAGCCGCGCCGTCTGGCCGTTGGGAACGAGAAAGACGTCGCCATAAAAGCCCGGCACCGGAATCTCGATGCCGTCGGCGACGAGATCCTCGTGCAGAACCACACGGTCGGGCTGCAAATCCTCGCCAAGCAGCGTGAGGTCGATGCCGGCGAAGGCGCGGTCGGTGCGTGTCGCATGCAGCAGGAAGGCATGGGACTGGGCCTGCGGCCAGCCGTCGAGGTCGCGCGCGCGGTAATCGCGCGAGAAGGTCTTCTCTCCGGTGACCTTGGCGATGGCGTCGAGGCGGTAGTTCGGCTTGCCCTTTGCGTTCAGCCAGTCGGAACCGGGCTTCGGCGGCGTCTCGATCAGCCGCGCCTCGACGCGCTGCGGCAGCGACGAGATCTTGATCGCCACGCCCGCCACGATGCCGGCCTTGAGGAAATTCCTGCGGGTAAAAGCTGTTCTCATGGCACCATCTTCCGGAAAGCGCCGGCATGGCACCCGCCATGCACAGCTCAAGCACAAGGCGGGCGCAGGGCTCTTTCGCACGAACGATGCTTCCAACGGGAAAGCTGCGGCGACAGAGCCCTGCGACCCCTCTTATCGATTGAGGTATTCGAGCGGATACTTGTCCTCGGTATCCAGCACGGGGAAGTCCTCATGCAGCGCCTTGATGATGCCGTAGCCCATCAGCAGCAGCACCACGGCGATCGGCAGCCCGGCCACGATCGATGCCGTCTGCAGCGCGCTCAGCCCGCCCGCCAGCATGAGGACGGCCGCCACGGCGCCCGAGGTGATGCCCCAGAAAATGCGGAACTTGACCGGCGGATTTTCGTCGCCCATCGACAGCATGGTGCACATGACCAGGATCCCCGAGTCCGACGAGGTGACAAACCACGAAACGAGCAGGATGGTGATCAGCCCCGTCATCGGCACGACCAGCCAGCCATAGCCGAAACCCGCCACGGTCTGGAAGATCCCCCGCGCATAGTCCGCATTGACCGCTTCCATGACCCCGGCCTTGTAGAAGATGTCGACGCCGGTCGCCGCGCTGCCGAAGACCCCCATCCACAGCACCACCACGGAGGTGGGGATGAGAAGTACGCAGAAGCAGAACTGCCGGATGGTGCGGCCCTTGGAGATGCGCGCGATGAACAGCCCGACGAACGGGCACCAGGCGACCCACCATCCCCAGTAGAAGATGGTCCACCAGCTCTGCCACTGCCGGCCCGGCAGGCGGTCGATCCAGAATCCCATCGGGATGACGTTCCACAGATACTCGCCGGCGCTGGTCAGCGTCATGCCCAGTATGAAGGCCGTCGGGCCGAGGATCAGGAAAAGGACCAGAAGCCCGAAAGAGGCCCAGACGTTCATCTCGCTGAGGATGCGCACGCCATTGCCGACGCCGGAAGCGGCGGAAGCCGTGCCGAGAACCGTGATGATCGCGACAAGGATCAACTGGTTGGTCAGGGTGTTCGATATCCAGCCGAGATTTTCCATCCCCGCCGCGATCGGCGTGACGCCGAGGCCGAGCGACGTCGCCAGGCCGAAGATCGTTCCGAACAGTCCCAGCAGGTCGACCACGTGTCCCCACGGACCGTAGATCTTTTCCTTGAGAACCGGATAGAGCGCAGTTCGCAGCGTCAGCGGCAGATCCTTGCGGTAGGAGAAATAGGCAAGGCAGAGACCGACCAGAACGTAGAGCGCCCAGCCATGCAGGCCCCAGTGAAAATCGGTTATCTGGATGGCGAGCGTGGCGGCATCCGTACTGTTGGGCTCGATGCCCGCCCGCGTGAGATAGGGATTGTCCTGGATATGGTACATCGGCTCGGCGACGCCCCAATAGATCAGGCCCGACCCCAGGCCGGCGCTGAACAGCATCGCGATCCACGAGAAGGTGGAAAAGTCCGGCGTATCGTCGTCCTTCCCGAGCTTCACGTCTCCGAAACGGCTGATCAGGAGCCAGAAGACGAAGAACAGCGCCAGGTTGATCACCAGGACGTAGAACCAGTCCATCGTGCCGGTGACGAAATCCTTGCCGGCGGCGAAGACGGCGCTCGAATCCTCGACATCCATGATCGTGAACCCGACAAAGGCCAGGATCATGACCATGGACGCGGCGCCCATGAAGACGTTCATTCCGGCGAACAGGCCGGTTTTGGCGACCAGGTTGTTCGAGGCATCCTGTGATTGACTGCTGTTCATGTTCCTCTCCTGTCCCGATGGCTGTCGTAATCGTTCACCGGACCGTGCCGGAGGCGCCCTTGCGGGCGGTTCTGGCCAGCCAGTCATTGAAGGCCAGTTCGAGCCTTGCATGGTTCTTCGACCACCACTGCGCATCGGACCGGATCGACGCCTTGTCGTCATAGGCGGGGCCATTGGGTATCTGCGCCAGAACGTCATCGGACAGAAGGCCGAGCGAGGATTTGCGCGTCGGGCCGTTCGGCAGGTTCGTCACCATGTTGGCGAGGGACTGCGAACTGCTGGCGAATTTGATGAAATCGATTGCCGCTTCCTTGTGGCGGCTGCCCTTGGGGATGCCGAACAGATCGAGTTCGATGACCCGGCCGTCCCAGACGATCTCGAAATTGGCGCCTTCCTCGCGGGAGGCGACAGCGCCCGTCGTCGCCCAGATCATCGACATGGCCGCATCGCCGCCATTGAGCTGGCGTACGGGCTCGCGGCCGGCGCGCCAGATTTGCAGGCCGGGCCTGATCTCGTCCATTTTCTTCAGCGCCCGTTCGACGCCCTCGTCGGTTTCCAGCGTCGCATAGACCGCGTCGCGCGCGACGCCATCGGCCATCAGCGCCCATTCCATGATGACCGTCGGATCATGCCGGATCGATCGGTTTCCGGGATATTTTCCGACGTCGAAGAAATCCGCGATCGTGGAGGGCGGATTTTCCCCATAGGCATCCTTGCTGTAGGCGAAGGCGGTCGCCCAGACGATGACGCCCACACCGCACCGGTTCAGCGCGCCGTCGACGAAATCGTCCTTGAAATTCGTGCCGTCGACGCCGTCGGGAAGCTGGATATCCGACAGATCCTCGAGAAGGCCCTCATCGCAGGCGCGAAGCGAATCGGCCTGGGTCAGGTCGACCACGTCCCAGGTGACGTTGGCACTTTCGACCTGATCGCGAATCTCGTCGATACCGCCATTGTAGCGCTCGACATCGACCTCGACATTGCCGGCCTGTTCCTCGTAGGGCCGCACGAAGCCGAGCATCTGGCTTCGCATATAGGGACCGGTCCAGGAGGTGAAGGTGATCTTCGTCGGCGGAGCGTAGAGTTGCGCTTCAGTGTCCGAAGTAGTTTGTGCCATTGAGGCGGCGGGGAACAAACCGAGGCCCAGCAACAGGCATGATGCCAGTTTACCAATGGGAAACAACCGACGAATATGACCCATTATCCTGGTCCCCTTTTGTTGTTCGATTACTCCGCATGCAAGATGGACCTTTTTCCCTATCGGCTCAAGAAGACGCTTGTTTGCGCAGCAGCGACAAAAACTAGCCTATATGCTCAAGCTTGCCTTTCACCCACTGAACCGATCGGGCGCCGCCTCCAGTACCGTTGAAAGAAGGCAAATCATGAAGCCATGAGAGACGCGCCGAGGACGGACACCGCCCTGCGCTCGCGGTGAGGGATGCGCAAACCCGCGCTCGCACAGGCTGCCGGGCATCAAAACATTGTCGAACAGCTATCGCTGCGGCCCGCCCTGCCGGACGGCATCCAGGCCAATGCCCTTGTCACGCGGAACGCAACGCCAGGCGCCTGATGCGTCGGCGCCCTCACCGGAAAGTCGGTTGACCGTATAAAATAAAAGTTTTCCGGCGGCAGAGGACCGCTACCGCGATCCCACGCCTGCCGGCGGCACCTAATGCGCGACCAGGATTCCCTTGGCCTCGAATATCTCGCGAATCTGCCGGACATAGCCGTTATAGGCCTTGTTCTCATGCACATTGCCCCACTGGCGCGGACGCGGCATGTCGATCTTGAGATCGAGATCGATGCGGCCCGGACGCGGGGACATCACCAGAACCCGGTCGGCCAGGAACACGGCCTCATCGATACCGTGGGTGATGAACAGCACCGTGTTGCGTACCCGAAGCCACATCGCCTGCAGATCCATGATCATCTGTTCGCGCGTCAGCGCATCGAGGGCGCCGAACGGTTCGTCCATCAAGAGCAGGCCGGGCTCCTGGATCAGCGCGCGGCAGATCGCCACCCTCTGCCGCATGCCGCCGGAAAGCTCCGAGGGAAACTTGTTGCCGAACCCCTCGAGGCCGACCTGGGCGAGAAGTTCCTCGGCCCGCGAACGGTATCGGGCGAGGTCGAGCTTCTTGATCTCGATCGGCAACAGGATGTTGTCAAGAACCGTACGCCAGTAGAGCAACAGGTCCGACTGGAAGACGACGCCGACCTTGGGATGAGGCTTGCTGACGCCTTCCCCGTCGATGACGATGGCGCCGGTTGTCGCGTCGGTCAGGCCTGCCATCAGCGACAGCAGCGTGCTCTTGCCACAGCCACTGGGGCCGACCACGGCAACGAAACTGCCGGGTTCGAATTGAACATCGATCCTGTCGAGGGCAAGCAGGTCGTCATCCTCCCTCGTCTTGTAGACTTTCGACAGGCTGTCGATATTGACCGCGGCACCGGTTCCGGTGCTGGCATTGACTGGCTGGACAGTGGCGTTCATTGGCTCTGCCTTTGTTCTGCTTCGGGGATACCGGAGACCGGCTATTTCGCGGCATCGCGCTTGTGGGACACCCGGCGTTCGATGAAGTCGATCGCATAATAGAGCACCACGCCAAGCACTGAGATCGTCACCACCGTCGCGAAGTTGAGCGTTGTGTCGAACAACGAATTCGCCTGTAGCTGGAGGTAGCCCAAGCCACGCTCCGCGGCCACATATTCGCCGATCACCGCACCGATCACGGCAAGCGAAATGGCGACCTTGAACCCGCCGAATATGTTGGGCAGCGCGGCCGGCAGCCGTACCTTGAAGAAAGTCTGCCATTCACTGGCGCCCATCGAGCGCACCAGACTGACCAGATTCTTGTCCAGGCTCTGCAATCCGACAACGGTGGAGATGACGATCGGGAAGAACGAGATCAGAAACGCCAGCGTGATTTTCGGCGCCCATCCGTAGCCGAGATACAATACGAGAAGCGGCGCCAGGGCCACTTTCGGAACGGTCTGCATCGCGACGAGCAGCGGATAGATCGCCCGCTCAAAGGCGCGCGAATAGAATATTGCCAGGGCGAGCGGAACGCCGACCAACACGCCTATGGCAAAGCCTGCGAGAACCTCGAACAGCGTTACGTAGGAATGGGTGGCGAGCAGGGAGAACTGGGACACCATCCGCTTGGCGATCGCCAGCGGCGTTGGCAGAACGAATTCCGACAGGCCCGCAAGCGGAACCAGAATCTGCCAACCACCGAGTACGAACGCCGCCAGGAGGACCGCCGAGTACCGCTCGAGCCATGGCTCCCGCGATTTCTTTTTCGCCATCTTGCTACCCTGCCTTGTCGCCGTGCTGCCGGCACTGATCGTGTCTGTGCTCGCCACCATGGCCTCACTGCGCCAGAAGTTCGTTGGTATAGAAGCTCGAGGCCGGCTTCATTTCGCCGATATCTTCCACGCTGCCGATGAGTTTCAGCGCGTCAGTGATCGTCTTTTCGTCGATCCACCCGATGGGGTGACCCTCCACTCCGTGGATCGACGCCGAGGTAGCCTCGATCTGTTCGCGGACCACCTTGTCCGACGGCCCGGCCGACCAGACCGTCTTGAGCGCTGCTACCGCGGCGTCCGGATCGGATCGCGTCAGTTCGATGGCCTTGGCATTTGCCGCAAGGAACCCCTTGAGCGTCTCCGCCTTGTTGGCGATTCCATCGTCGCTGGCAACCACCGCCATGCCCGGAATGGCGAGACCATATTCCGCCATGTCGAGTGTCGGGAATTTCTGGCCGGTCCTGTCCTCGAGCACCGGCAGGTCGTTGGTCTTGTATACACTGACCAGATCGACCTGCTTTTGCAGGAATTGCGGCACGCGCGATTGTGAATCCATTTGCACCTTCGAAATTTTATCGCAATCGACCTGATTCAGCTCGCAAAAGACACCCAGATAGGAGGTGCCGGTCTCGCCAACCGAATGGGCAATCGTCTTGCCCTCCATATCC
The DNA here is from genome assembly GCA_020441665.1 of Nitratireductor sp. Classification (GTDB taxonomy): domain Bacteria; phylum Pseudomonadota; class Alphaproteobacteria; order Rhizobiales; family Rhizobiaceae; genus Salaquimonas. Next base: position 2 of record JAGRLT010000162.1, on the reverse strand, counting down.
TT
>JAGRLT010000161.1 GCA_020441665.1 Nitratireductor sp. | reverse complement strand
TTCCGACCAACGTGATCTCGATCACCGATGGTCAGATCTTCCTTGAAACCGACCTGTTCTATCAGGGTATCCGGCCGGCCGTGAACGTCGGTCTGTCGGTCTCCCGCGTCGGTTCCTCGGCACAGATCAAGGCGATGAAACAGGTCGCCGGTTCGGTCAAGGGTGAGCTCGCCCAGTACCGCGAGATGGCCGCTTTCGCCCAGTTCGGCTCGGACCTCGACGCCGCGACCCAGCGCCTGCTCAACCGCGGCGCGCGCCTGACGGAGCTCCTCAAACAGCCGCAATTTTCGCCGCTCAGAACCGAAGAACAGGTTGCGGTCATCTTTGCCGGCGTCAATGGCTATCTCGACAAGCTGCCCGTTTCCAGCGTCGGCAAGTTCGAGCGCGGCCTGCTGGCCCATATGAACAACAGCCATGCCGACATTCTCGATGCGATCCGCACCGAACAGGCGCTGACCGATGCGATCAAGGAGAAACTGACGGCAGCCATCGATGCCTATGCCAAGAGCTTCGCGTAAAGGGCACTGGATCGAAGGATAGAGCGTTATGGCTTCTCTCAAGGACCTGAAAAACCGCATTGCCTCGGTCAAGGCGACCCAGAAGATCACCAAGGCCATGAAGATGGTGGCCGCGGCGAAGCTTCGCCGTGCCCAGTCCGCAGCCGAGGCGGCGCGACCCTATTCCGCCAAGATGGCCAGGGTTCTGGCCGGTCTCGCCAGGAGCCTGGAAGGCCGCGAAGGCGCGCCGCCGCTGCTCGCCGGCAATGGCAGGGATGATGTGCACCTGCTCGTCGTCGCCACCGCCGAGCGCGGCCTGTGCGGCGGCTTCAATTCCTCCATCGCCCGCCTTGCCCGCGACCATGCCCGCAGGCTTCAGAACGCCGGCAAGGAAGTGAAGATCTACACGGTCGGCAAGAAGGGCTACGATGCCCTGAAGAACGAGTTCGGCCCGCGGATCGTCGAGCGGATCGATTTCCGCAACACCCGCCAGATCGGCTTCGAAGATGCGGAGCAGGTGGGAAAACGCATCCTCGAAATGTTCGCCGACGGCGCGTTCGACGTGTGTACCCTGTTCTATTCCGAATTCCAGTCGGTGATCAGCCAGGTGCCCACCGCCCAGCAGCTGATCCCCGCCTCCTTCCCCCAGGAGAACGGCGCGGGCGAAGCCGGCGGCACCGATCACGTCTATGACTACGAGCCGGGCGAGGAAGAAATTCTCGGCGCGCTGCTGCCGCGCAACATTTCCGTGCAGGTGTTCCGTGCCCTGCTCGAGAACGCCGCTTCCGAACAGGGCGCGCGCATGTCCGCCATGGACAATGCGACCCGCAATGCCGGCGAAATGATCGACAAGCTGACGCTTTCCTACAACCGCCAGCGTCAGGCCCAAATCACCAAGGAACTGATCGAGATTATCTCGGGCGCCGAAGCGCTGTAAAATCCGGAGAGATAGAAAATGGCAAAAGCTGCTACCGAAAAGAAGGCACCGGCCAGGAAGCCTGCCGCCAGCAAGACGACGAGCAAGACGACCGCCGCCAAGGCGCCTGCCGCGACCAGAAGCGCTCCCGCGAAGGGCGCCAGGGGCCGCGTGACCCAGGTCATCGGTGCCGTCGTCGACGTGCAGTTCGACGGTGAACTGCCGGAAATCCTCAACGCCCTCGAAACCGACAACAATGGCAGCCGCCTGGTTCTCGAAGTCGCCCAGCATCTGGGCGAGAACACCGTGCGCACCATCGCCATGGACGGCACCGAGGGTCTCGTGCGCGGCCAGGCCGTGGTCGATACCGGCGAGGCGATCTCCGTGCCGGTGGGCGATGAGACCCTCGGCCGCATCGTCAACGTCATCGGCGAGCCGATCGACGAGGCGGGCCCGGTCAAGGCCAAGGCGAAACGCGCCATCCACCAGCCCGCTCCCGATTTCGTCGACCAGTCGACCGAAGCCCAGATCCTGGTGACCGGCATCAAGGTTGTCGACCTGCTCGCGCCTTACGCCCGCGGCGGCAAGATCGGCCTGTTCGGCGGCGCCGGCGTCGGCAAGACCGTTCTCATTCAGGAACTGATCAACAACATCGCCAAGGCCCATGGCGGCTATTCGGTGTTCGCCGGCGTCGGCGAGCGCACCCGCGAGGGCAACGACCTCTATCACGAGATGATCGAATCGGG
>JAGRLT010000160.1 GCA_020441665.1 Nitratireductor sp. | reverse complement strand
GCCGAGATCAAGAAGATGATGGTCGAACGGCGGGTCTGAGCCGGCAATCGTCTTTCCCATTGCCTGTCCTCGGGCTGCGCCCTGCGGCCCTTCAAAGTGCGTTGACAACCTCCTGAAACGCGCGCTCCATGGCCGTTTCCGCCGGAGCCCGACCATGCGCCCTGTTCCACTCTCCTTGCTGTGCTGCCTCGCCGGCACCGGTCCGGCGATTGCCACGAGCATCCTGATATTGACAACTGGCCCTGCCCAGGCCTTCGACTGCGCCAGGGCCACCGCCGAAATCGACAGGGCGATCTGCGGCGACGATGACGCGAGGGCCGCCAACGACCGGATGGAGACGGCGTATTTTTCCCTCCGCGACCGGCTCGGCGCCGAGGCCCGCCGGACCCTGCTCGGGGGCCAGAAGGATTGGCTCGCCTGGCGCGACGCGAATTGCGGCCCGGTCGCCCTTTGCCTTGCCGAGGCGAGCGCCAGTCGGGCCGGTCTTCTCGGCCAGAAGTCCGACGGCATGGTGCCGTTCTTCAACTGGCAGCAGGGCGATACGCGCCACTATGATGTGGTGTTGCAGGGATTTCGCTTTGCCGACGCCGCGACCGGCAGCGCCGAAGCTGCCTACAATACCTGGCTCGACGCCGAAATCGCCGATACGCCCTTCGGCAAGCCGGTCGAGGACGACATCGAAATGCCGACGCCGTTCTATCACGAGGTGGATGTCGAGGTGACCCGCCTCGACAACCGGCTGCTCTCGGCCGTTGCCTGGAGCCATGATTATTCCGGCGGCGCCCACCCCAACAGTTGGACCACCTCGGTGACCATCGACCGGCAAACCGGCGCCGAACTCGACGCCAAGGCGCTGTTCGGCGAGGACGGCCTTGCCGCGATCGCCACTGAATGCGCCCGGCAGATCGCCGCCGAACGGTCCGATTCCGCCGAAGGCGAGGCGGTCGAAGCAGCCCTGCATGAACTGGAGGAAACCTATCCCGGCACCGTCGCCGCCCATGCCACCGACATGCATCGCTGGCACTTTTCTCCCGAGGGCGCCACGATCCGGTTCGATTCCTATGCCATCGGTCCCTATGTGGCCGGCCCCTCCGAATGCCGGTTCGGCGAAGATCGCATACGCGCGCTCGCAGGCCGGCCCGAACTGTTCGCGCCCTCCAATTGAGGAGATTGGATCATGACCGACAAGATCACCGTGCTGATCGGCACCACCAAGGGTGCTTTCCTGCTCGCCTCCGATGAAGCCCGCAACGACTGGCGGATGACCGGACCCCATTGCGGCGGCTGGCCGATCAACCACGTCCATGGCGATCCGGCTACCGGCACCCTGTGGGCGGGCGGCGGCGGCGAATGGCAGGGCGCCGGCGTCTGGCGCTCGCAGGATGGCGGCCTGAACTGGGAACTCTCCCAGCTCTCCAAGGGCAAGATCGACGATTGGGCGGCGAACGACCCCGAATTTGCCGAGATGATCGGCTGGGTCGAGCGCGAGCGGCCCTTCGACGGCGAGGCCGATGCCGTCTGGTCGCTTGGCCTGAGCCACGGCACGCTCTATGCCGGCTGCAAGCCCGGCAGGCTCTATGCGAGCAGCGACAAGGGGGTGACCTGGTCATCCGTCGCAAGCTTCAACGAGCATCCCGACCGCGAGAGCTGGAACCCCGGCGCCGCCGGCCTGACCCTGCACACGATCGTGCCCGACCCGCAGGATGCGGACAAGGTCTGGCTCGGCGTCTCGGCGGCCGGCGTCTTTGCAACGCAGGACGGCGGCAGGACCTGGGAGAGCCGCAACCGGCTCGCCAATGCGGAAAGCTGCGGCCATCACCACCACCCCGCCGCACCCCGCGACGGCAAGACGGGCCTGTGCGTCCACAACATGGTTCGCGCGCCGGGCGTCGCCGGCCAGGACATTCTCTATCAGCAGAACCATCACGGCGTCTTCCGCAGCCCCGATGGCGGCCGCAGTTGGCACGACATCACGCAGGGCCTGCCGTCCACCTTCGGCTTTCCCATCGCCGTCAATCCTCGCGACCCGCACATGATCTGGACCGTTCCGCTCAACGGCGACAGCCAGGGCCGCTATCCGCCGGAGGCGTCGGCCGCGGTCTGGCGCTCGACCGATGGCGGCGAAAGCTGGCAGGCGATGCGCAGCGGCCTGCCGCAGCAGAACTGCTTCTTCACCGTTCTGCGCCAGGCGATGGCGACCGACCGACAGCCGGCGCCGGGGGTTTATTTCGGCACCAATACCGGCTCGATCTTCGCCAGCACGGATCGCGGCGAGACCTGGTCGGAGATCGCCCGCCACCTGCCCACCGTCCTTTCGGTTGAGGTGCTCGACCGGACGCAATAGATCCCCCGCCTTGTGTGCGACGGCACGGCCTCCCGAATTAACGCGTAGTAAAGCAGGTATTGTTAGCAATGCGGGCAAGGGGTTGCTCAGCCAGTGGAAAAAACATGCATATTCTGTTGGGAATGATCGGCATCGTCGCCGCCGCAAGTTATTATTTCTTTGTCCTCAAGAATGCCGGCAAGGCGGCAAACGAAGCCGCGGACATGGCCATGCGGGTGCGCGGCCGGATCCGCCGCAACGCCTTTCGCAAGAAGGCGGAGGCGTCGGTTCTCAGCTCCGTTGACGATCCCCTGCACGCCGCCGCCATCGTGCTGCTCGCCATCGCCACCGAGGAACAGGGCGTGGCGCCGCATCTTGAGGAAGGCGTCGCCCGCCAGATCGCGGAAATCGCGGACGGGGAGAAGGTGGAGGAAACCCTGATCTTCGCCAAGTGGGCGCTCGACCAGAACATCACCGTTCCAACCGTCATCGACCGGCTGAGCGAAACGCTCGAGCACCGGTTGAACGAGGCGGAAAAGGAACAGCTTTGCCGCATGGCCCTTGCAGCGACACCGCCGCCCGATCGCGGCCCCTATTTCACGCTGCGCATGGAGCGCCTTCGCCGCAAGCTCGGCCTCATCGTCGAATAGCTGACGGCGAACAGGTCGACGTCGGAAGCACTCTCCGAGCCCTCCCGGTTCCAGGTCCCGCCCGCTCACGCAGTTGTGTGAAACTGTCATTTCGGTTTTCGGCGCGCCTGTCCTATGTCGTGCCGTAACCCGACAGGAGATCAGAATGTCCGCGCGCCGCCATACCCTTGCCCGTCTGCTGAAAACCGCCCTTGCCGCCCCGCTGGCTTTGCTGGCTCTCATGCCCGCGCTCGCCGCGCCGGCGCTCGCCGAGGAGAAGACCGCGATCGTCGCCGGGGGCTGCTTCTGGTGCGTCGAAAGCGACTTCGAACACGTTCCCGGCGTCCGTGAAGTCATCTCCGGCTATACCGGCGGCGAGATGCAGAACCCGACCTATCACAATCACGGCCAGCATCTCGAGGGCGCCAAGATCGTCTATGACGACACGCAGGTGAGCTACGAAACGCTGATGGAAACCTATTGGCGAACCGTCGATCCGACCGATGCCGGTGGCCAGTTCTGCGACCGTGGTCACGCCTATATGACCGCCGTCTTCGTGGCCGATGAGGAGCAACGCAAGATCGCGGAAAAGACCAGGACCGAGGCGCAGACCGCCCTCGGCAAACCGATCGTCACCCCGATCCTCGACGCGGGCGCCTTCTGGGATGCCGAGGACTATCATCAGGACTATTACAAGAAAAATCCCGCCCGCTACAAATACTACCGCTGGGCCTGCGGCCGCAACCAGACCGTCACCGAACTGTGGGGCGACCAGGCCTATCTGCACCTCGCCGAGCATTGAGGCCGCGCCGGATGGGCCTGCACCTGGCCGCTTGAATTCTTCCCAACCGTTAAGTTTCCGTTCAGCATTGGTTTACCATAATCGGCAGAACGGCTGTGCACATCTGTCTTGCCCGCTCTGGCGCTAGGCTTCTGCACCGCTTCGAAACAACGCCCGAAAAAAGCTTTGTGACCATATTTCGGGCGCAACTTAACGGCATAGCAGCCGCAAGACCATTCTGGCGAAAGGCGCGGCATGCTGCGGGGCAAGGGTATGGGAAAGACCAGTCATCTAAGATCAACGGCCTGCCTGATGGCGCTGGCGCTCGCGCTGACGGGCTGCAACCGTTCGCTCAACTCGCTCGCACCGCGCGGCAGCGACCCCCAGCGCCTTCCGTCGGCGCCGGTCGGCAGCGTCGATACGGGACAGTTGCCGCCGCCCTCCGGCGATCCGTTCAACGATCCCAATCAGACAGCGGCCCTCGATCCGAACCAGGATCCGAACCAGATGCAGTCCCAGCCCGGGGCGCCGACGGTGCCCGGCAACCAGACCCAGATCGCGACTGCTCCGCCCCAGGCAAGCGGCGAGCCGGTCAGCCGGGAATCGGTCTCCGGCGCCTGGATCGTCTCGAGCGACAACCCCGACTGTCGCATGATCCTCGCCTTCACCAAATGGTCGGGCGGCTATCGCGCCGCCACCAAACGCTGCAATTCGCCGGAAGTATCGAGCGTCAGCGCCTGGGACGTT
>JAGRLT010000159.1 GCA_020441665.1 Nitratireductor sp. | reverse complement strand
TTCAAGATCCCGATCCAGGCGGCGATCGGCGGCAAGGTGATCGCGCGCGAGACGATCTCGGCGATGCGCAAGGACGTCACGGCGAAATGCTATGGCGGCGACGCGACGCGCAAGCGCAAGCTCCTGGACAAGCAGAAGGCCGGCAAGAAGAAAATGCGCCAGTTCGGCCGGGTGGAAATCCCCCAGGAAGCGTTTATCCAGGCGCTCAAGATGGGGGACGAGTAGCGTCAAGCGGATGCTGTAAGCATTCGTAACACGAAACGATCCAGCGAATCGTTTCGTGTTACGAATGCCCGGAGAGCTACGCTCGAAGGGCGTGCCCCTCCGTGGCAGCACAAGCTTCCGCGACCAGCGGAAGCGCAAGCGCGTGAACGGACGCCGGGACGGACGTCCCGGCGGAAACTCAACAATTGAGAATTGTTTTCAGGTCGCCAGCAATAGCCGGCCCGAAACCGTCATCGGATTTGAAGCGAAGTGTTTTCCGCCTCTTCGCCCCCCCCAAGGGGCGAAGGGTGCACGCCGCGCTGCCTCAGCGCGGCGGGATCGAATAGGTGGCCGTCGCCTGGGCGACGAGGGTCTGGCCGGTTCCGTCGCCGCTGTCGGGACCGAAAATATGGATCTCGCAGACGGCGAGCCGCTTGCCGAGCTTGATCAGCCGGCCGGTGGCGGTGAGCCTTCCCGGCAGCGGCTTGTTGAGGAAGTTGATCGCCAGATTGGTGGTGACGGCGAGCGCCACCTTGCCGATATGGGCGAGGATCAGGATATAGGCCGCGACATCGGCGAAGGCGAACAGCGTCGGGCCGGAGACCGTGCCGCCGGGGCGGATGCTGCGCTCGTCGGCCAGCATGGAAAGCGCGACCGCGCCGGGGGTAACGGCCTCCACCGTCCAGTTGTAGATGGAAGATTCATTAAAGATTTCCAGCACGTAGTCGCTGACTTCCTGGGCTGTCATTACCGGCTGATGGGTCATGGATATCGGCTCTTCCTTCTTCGGGTGGGCATATGGGCGGCAACGGGGCGGCAATGGAGCGTTCCCCGGGTCGGGCCGTCCTCAGGCCGGGGACGGCGCGCGCAGGGCGGCGGCGAAGGCGGCGGCCTCGGCGAGCTTGACCCGGTCGATGCCGGTCGCAAAGCCGCGATCCTCGACCAGTTCGACAACGCGGAGCGTGTCGACATTGCCGGCGGCGCCCGGCGCATAGGGGCAGCCGCCGAGCCCGCCGGCACTGGCGTCGAAGGTGCGCAGGCCGCGCTCGAGGCTGACGGCGATGTTGTCGAGCGCGCGGCCCCTGGTGTCGTGAAAATGGCCGGCGAGCCTTTCCGCCGGCATTTCGCCGAGCACGGCATCGAGCATGGCACTGACGGTCTCGGGCGTGCCGTGGCCGATCGTGTCGCCGAGCGAGACTTCGTAGCAACCGGCCTCGCGCAGCCAGGCGACGGAGCGGGCGACCATCGCCGGCGCCACCGGTCCCTCGAAGGGGCAGTCGGTGACGCAGGAGACATAGCCGCGCACCGGCATGCCGTCTTGCTTAGCGGCTTCGACGATCGGGGCGAACCGCTCGAGGGATTCGGCGATGGTGCAGTTCACATTGGCCTTCGAGAAGGCCTCGGAGGCGGAAGCGAAGATCGCCACCTCGCTTGCCTTGGCGGCGCGGGCGGCCTCATAGCCCCTGAGATTGGGGGTCAGAACCGCATAGGAAATTCCGGCCGCGCGGCGGATGCCGGCCATCACCTGCGCGTTGTCGGCCATTTGCGGCACCCATTTCGGGGAGACGAAGGAAGTGACTTCTATCTTGGCAAAACCGCAATCGGAAAGCCGGTCAACGAGGGCGATCTTGTCGGCCGTGGGGATCAGCCGTTTTTCGTTCTGCAGGCCGTCGCGCGGGCTGACTTCGAAGAGGGTGACTTTTTCTTTCATTGGGAAAATACCTTTCAGGAGGCAAGATCATCCCGCAGATCATAGAAGGGCTGGCGGAACAGGGCGGGCGTTTCGGGCAGGCTCTTCGCGAAGGCGGGCCGCGCCGAAAGCCGGTTGTAATAGGCCGCGAGATGGGGAAAAACCTGCAAAGGCGTGAAATGGCGCGCAACATAGACCGAATAGCCGACATTCGTGTCGATGGCGGAAAACCCGCTTTCCAGCAGGTATTCGCGCCCATCGGCCAGATGGGTGTCGAGTACTTCCAGCGCCTTTTCCAGCCGGCGGCGTTCGAGCTTCATCACAAAGGGCGAACGGTCCCTGTCCTCATAGATGACGATGTGCTGCTGGGTCAGGGTCGCGCCGTGCACGGCAACGGTTTCCGCGTAGTGAAGCCATTGCAGCCAATGGGCGCGCTCGGCAGCGCCCGGCAGCCGGCCCAATCCCTTTTCAGGGTACTTTTCAACGAGATATTCGGTTATGGCGCCGGTCTCGAACAGGACAAGGCCATCCTCCTCAAGACAGGGAACCCGGCCCAGCGGATGGATGGCAAGGTATTCGGGCGCCCGCAGCGCCTTGCCGAAAGGGTAGATCCGCAGATCGAAATCGAGCCCCATTTCATGCAGCAGCCAGAGCGTGCGCATGGAGCGGGCCTCGTGGCAGTGATGCAGAGTGATCACGCCGCGGCCCCGGCATTGCCGGCCTCATCCTCGGCTGCCCCTTCTGCTGCAAGCGCGATCAATACCGTGCCGTCGACCACCTGGTCGCCCTCCGAGACATTGACGGCGGCCAGAACGCCATCGCGGGGAGCAGAAAGCGTGTGCTCCATCTTCATCGCCTCCAGCACGATGAGCGGATCCCCCTTGGCCACCTCCTGGCCGGCGCTCGCGGTCAGCTTCTTGACCAGGCCGGGCATGGGCGCGATCAGACTGTCGGCGGAGGTAGCCTCGTCGCCGGCACCCTGCAAAAGATCCGGAAGGGTGAATTCAAACGTCTCATCGGCCATGAAAACCGCGACATGGCCGGGCCACTCCGCGATGTCTGCGGCACACTCTTTTCCATTGGAAACTAAACCAATATGTGTGCCGTCATCGCTGATGGAAACCCCGTCTAGCGTCCATGCCGCAGGCGATGCCGCAGTCAGGGTGCGGCATGAATACTGGCCATCGTCCGATAGGGAAAGCATCAGGGAATGACGTATTCCGCCGTGTTCAAGGTATACCGGCAGGCTCGCATCGCCCCAAAGCGTGAAATTGGCCAGCGCGTCCAACGGTTCTCCCTTGTGCGAAGTCGCAGGTTTTTGAAATTGATAAACCCCTGCAATAACAGCAGCTTCCTGGCTTCGATCGGGCATTGCCAGCAGCGTATCGAGGTCGCGGGCGATCAGGCCGGTATCGACCTCGCCGGCCGCGAAGCCTTCATGTCGGCAGAGCGCCGAAAGGAAGGCCTTGTTGGTGACGGTGCCCGCCACGTGACTATGCCGCAGTGCGGCATGCAGCATTTCAAGCGCCTCACCACGATCTTTTCCGGTAGAAATAACCTTGGCGATCATCGGATCGTAATAGGGCGAGATCCGGTCGCCCTGCTCGACGCCGGTTTCGATCCGTGCATGGTTTGCAAAGCGCAGATATTCGAGCGTACCGATTGCCGGCAGAAAGCCTTTCGGCACGTCTTCGGCATAGAGGCGCGCCTCGAAGGCATGGCCGGAAAGCCTGATCTCGTCCTGCTTGAGCGGGATCGCCTCGCCCGCGGCGACGCGCAACTGCCACTCGACGAGATCGATGCCGGTGACTTCTTCGGTAACGGGGTGCTCGACCTGCAGGCGGGTGTTCATCTCCATGAACCAGAAGCCATCGGGCCGCAGCCCCCTGGAGCCATCGACGATAAACTCGATCGTGCCGGCGCCGCTATAGTTGATCGTCCTGGTGGCGGTGACGGCAGCGGAGGTCATCGCCTCACGCATCTCCTCGGTCATGCCGGGAGCCGGTGCCTCCTCGATCACCTTCTGATGGCGGCGCTGCAACGAACAGTCCCGCTCGAAGAGATGGACGGCATTGCCATGATTGTCGCCGAAAACCTGCACCTCGATGTGCCGGGGCGAAGTGATGTACTTTTCGATCAGCACACGGCCGTCACCGAAACTCGCCTCGCCTTCACGCATGGCGCCCTCAAGGGAGGCGACAAATTCCTTCGGGTCATCGACCTTGCGCATGCCCTTGCCGCCGCCGCCGGCACGCACCTTGATCAAGACGGGATAGCCGATCCTTTCCGCTTCCTGCGCCAGGAAGCCCGCATCCTGATTGTCGCCGTGATAACCGGGCACGACCGGTACGCCGGCCTCTTCCATCAGCGCCTTGGCCGCGTCCTTCAGGCCCATGGCGCGGATCGATTTCGCCGACGGGCCGATGAAGACCAGGCCCGCCTTTTCGACCGCTTCGACGAAATCCGGATTTTCGGAAAGGAAGCCGTAGCCTGGATGGATCGCCTCGGCGCCGGTCGCTTTGGCGGCCTCCAGAATGCGACTGGCGAGAAGATAGGGTTCGCGGCCCGTCGCCGCGTCGCGGCCGCCGATCGGAACGGCTTCATCGGCCATGCGCACATGCAACGGCGCGCCATGCTCATGGTCCGCATCGGAATAGACCGCGACCGTCGCAATGCCCATCCGCCTTGCGGTTCGGATCACGCGGCAGGCAATCTCGCCGCGGTTGGCGATGAGGATTTTGGTGAACATCATGGACCTCACATCCTGAACACGCCGAAGCGCGTGTCTTCGATCGGGGCATTGAGAGCGGCAGAAAGCGACAGGCCGAGCACCTGGCGCGTCTTGCGCGGGTCGACGATCCCGTCGTCCCACAGCCGTGCGGAAGCAAAGAGCGGATGGGCCTGCTCCTCGAACATGTCGAGGGTCGGCTGCTTGAAGGCGGCTTCCTCCTCGGCCGACCAGGTGCCGCCCTTGCGCTCGATGGCGTCACGCCGGACAGTCGCCAGTACGCCCGCCGCCTGTTCGCCGCCCATGACCGAGATGCGCGAATTGGGCCAGGTCCACAAGAAGCGCGGGCCATAGGCACGGCCGCACATGCCGTAATTGCCGGCACCGAAGGAACCGCCAACCAGAAAGGTGAATTTCGGCACCTTGGTGGTCGCCACCGCGGTCACCATCTTGGCGCCGTCCTTGGCGATGCCGCCCTGCTCGTATCGCCTGCCGACCATGAAGCCGGTGATGTTCTGCAGGAAAACCAGCGGTATTTTCCGCTGGGAACAAAGCTCGACGAAATGCGCGGCCTTGATCGAGCTTTCGGAAAACAGGACGCCGTTATTGGCGACGATGCCGATCGGCAGGCCGAAGACATGGGCAAACCCGCAGACCAGGGTCGTGCCATAGCGCGCCTTGAACTCGTCGAAACGCGAGCCGTCGACGATGCGCGCGATCACCTCGCGAATGTCGTAAGGCGTCTTGAGATCGCCCGGTACGGCACCGAGAATCTCGTCGGGATCGTAGGCCGGTTCTTCCGACGCGATGGCATCGAGCGGCTGGTGCTTTTTGGTATTGAGATTGGCGACGATCCGGCGGGCGATCGCCAGTGCATGGGTATCGTTGTCGGCCAGGTGATCGGCAACGCCGGAGAGCCGCGTATGCACGTCGCCGCCGCCCAGTTCCTCGGGCTCGACGATCTCTCCGGTTGCCGCCTTTACCAGCGGCGGGCCGGCCAGGAAGATCGTGCCCTGATTCCTGACGATCACCGCCTCGTCGCTCATGGCGGGCACATAGGCGCCGCCCGCGGTGCACGACCCCATGACGACGGCAATCTGGGCGATGCCCTTGGCCGACATGTTGGCCTGATTGAAGAAGATACGGCCAAAATGGTTCTTGTCGGCGAAGCCCTCGGCCTGGTTGGGCAGGTTGGCGCCGCCGCTATCCACCAGATAGATGCAGGGCAGGCGATTTTCCTCGGCGATTTCCTGGGCGCGCAGATGCTTCTTGATGGTCATCGGGTAATAGGTGCCGCCCTTCACCGTCGCATCGTTGCAGACGATCATGGCCTCGCGACCGGAAACACGGCCGATGCCGGCGATGATGGAGGCGCAGGGGCTGTCGCCCCTATACATGCCATGGGCAGCGGTGGCGCCGATCTCGAGCCAGGGAGAACCGGGATCCAGCAGGGATTGCACACGGTCTCTCGGCAGTAATTTTCCTCTGGAAACATGACGCTCGCGAGACGCCGCCCCGCCACCGGCAAGCGCAAGGTCGACGGCATCCTGAACCGTTTTCAGATGGGTCAGATTGGCATCCCGATTGTTCCGATAGGCATCGGACTTGGTAGAGAGGGAGGAGGCTAGCTTAGCCATGGTCAGACACTTTCACTTTGTTTTTCTACAGTCAGTTCGGCTTCTGCCCGTGCCCGCAATTCCTTGCGGACGATCTTGCCGGTCACGGTCATCGGCAGGGCGCCCAGAAAGGCGATCTCGCGGGGATATTCATAAGCCGCAAGGCGGGTACGGACATGGGATTGCAGCGCTGCCGCAAGCTCCGGTGAGGGCTCGAAGCCCGGCCGCGGCACAATATAGGCCTTGACGATCTCGGTGCGCTCGCGGTCCGGCTTTCCGACAACACCGACCTGGGCAACCGCCGGATGGGTCAGCAGACAATCCTCGATCTCAGCCGGGCCGATGCGATAGCCGGCAGAGGTGATGACGTCATCGTCACGGCCGACAAAGCGGATGAAACCATCCTCGAATACGCCGCGATCGCCGGTCAGGAGCCAGCGCGATCCGTCGGGCGCGGTGCGGAATTTCGCGGCGGTAGCAGTGGGATTGTTCCAGTACTCGAGCATCATCACCGGCGTTCCCTGCCGAATGGCGATATCGCCTTCGCCTGTCGTCGGATTGCCCTGCGGATCGATCACACTGACATCGTGCCCGGGCACCGGCCTGCCGGTCGCGCCCGGTTTCGGCCCGAACAGGCAGGCGCAGGACGAGACCACCATGTTGCACTCGGTCTGGCCGTAAAACTCGTTGATGGTCACGTGCAGCGCTTCCTTTCCCCAGGAAAGCATTTCCGAGCCCAGCGGCTCGCCGCCCGAAGCGACCGTGCGCAGGTGCCCGAGCTTCGTGCCCGAAGCCTTGAGCAATTTGAGCGCGGTCGGGGGGAAGAAGACGTTCTTGACCCCGCCCCGATCGATGATTTCGGCACAGCCTTCCGGCGTGAACTTGTCCATGCGCGCGGCAACCACCGGCACGCCGTGATGCAGGCCTGGCATTAGCACATCGAGCAGGCCACCGATCCAGGCCCAGTCGGCCGGCGTCCAGAGCACATCCCCTGTCTGCGGCAGCAGGTCGTGGCTCATCTCGACGCCGGGCAAATGGCCCAGGAGTACGCGATGAGCATGAAGGGCACCTTTGGGGGCTCCCGTGGTGCCGGACGTATAGATCAGCAGCGCCGGATCATCGGCAGCGGTATCGGCGGCGGTGAACGGAGCGTCATCGGGCAGTGCCGCTTCCTCCGGCACGATGACATGGGTGAGTTCCGGCAGGCGCGGTTTGAGCGCCGCAAGCGTCTGCGCCCCGGCGGGATCGGTGATTACCGCCATCGCGCCGCTATCCGACAACCGGCTCAGAAGCGCCTGCTCGCCGAACAGCTTGAACAGTGGCATGGAAATAGCGCCGATCTTCCAGACCGCAATATGGGCCGCCGCCGTCCAGACCGATTGGGTGCGCAGGACGCCCACCCGGGCGCCGGGCGGTGTTCCAAGCGCGATCAGATGGCGGGCAAGCGCGTCTGCCTTTTTGCGCAGTTCCGCGAAGGTGACGTTGCGCCGTTCGCTGCCGGTCAGATCGATGATCGCAACGCGCTCAGGCTCGCGCTCCGCCCATTTGTCGCAGCTATCCCGGCCCATATTGTAGCGCGCGGGAATATGCCAGCGGAAGCGAGTGCAAAGATCGGGATAGGTGACGGCGGCGGGAAGCATCAGATCACCGGTCCGCCAGCCGGTCGGCGAGCACGAAATACTGCCGGGCGGTTTCGATCAATGCGCATTGGGCAGACGCCGGGCCACCGCCCGTGCCGCCGCCCCACTGAACATATTCATATTCGCAAAGGGCGTCGCGATAGGCGATCCATTTGCGCTGCATGTCCTTGAGTGCCGGCACTCGCTCGGGTACCGGCAGGGTGCTTTCCTTGGCATCCAGATCTTCCTCCGCCTCGAGCGCGGAGAGCTGCTGATAGGCCTGGTTGAGCTTGGCGTCCCACCAGTCGGATTCCGCGGTAAAGCACATGCCGAGGCCGATAGTCGTGCCGCCGCCCTCATTGACCTGCTGGCAATCCTCGGCCGCCAGACCGGCGCAATCGAGCCGGGCGCTGCCCTGCCTGCCGGCAAGGCATTGGTCGACCTTTTCCGGCCGGAAGATCATCTCATCGGAGGCATCGCTCGATTGGGCGAAAGCCGCGCCGGTAAAACCGAGGCCCGAGAGGAAAGCTGCCAGCGCCAGAAGGGAGGTTGGTTTCATCGCGCCTATCCCATCGCCTTCATCAGTTCGCGGCCGACCAGCATGCGGCGGATCTCGGACGTGCCGGCGCCGATTTCCATCAGCTTGGCATCGCGGAAGATGCGGCTGACCGGGCTGTCGTCGAGATAGCCGGCGCCGCCCATGGCCTGGACGGCCTGGGTTGCCTGCTGCATGGCGGATTCGGAAGCATAGAGCACGCAGGCGGCGGCATCCTGGCGCGTCACCTCGCCCCGGTCGCAGGCACCGGCGACGGCATAGACATAGGCGCGGGCCGAGTTCATGGCGGCATACATGTCGGCGATCTTGCCCTGCATGAGCTGGAAATTGCCGATCGGCTCGCCAAACTGCCGGCGCTCGGAAAGGTAGGGCATGATGTGGTCGAGGCAGGCATGCATGATGCCGATGCCGATGCCGGAAAGCACCACCCGCTCATAGTCCAGGCCGGACATCAGCACGTTGACGCCCTTGCCCTCCTGGCCGAGCACGTTGTCAAACGGCACTTCGCAGTCCTCGAAGATCAGTTCCCCGGTATTGGAGCCGCGCATGCCGAGCTTGTGGAAGGGCTCCGAAGTGGAAAAGCCCTTCATGGTCTTTTCGATCAGGAAGGCGGTGATGCCGCGCGGGCCCGCGGCCGGATCGGTCTTGGCATAGACCACCAGCGTGTCGGCGTCAGGGCCGTTGGTGATCCAGTATTTCGTGCCGTTGAGGCGGTAGTGATCGTTGCGCTTCTCGGCCCGCAGCTTCATCGACACCACATCGGAACCGGCAGAAGCCTCCGACATGGCAAGCGCGCCGACATGATCGCCCGAAATCAACCCGGGAAGGTATTTCGCCTTCTGTTCCGGCGTGCCGTTGAGGCGGATCTGGTTGACGCAAAGATTGGAATGCGCGCCATAGGACAGCGAGACGGAGGCCGACGCCCGGGCGATTTCCTCAACAACGACGGTATGGGCGAGATAGCCCATATCGGCACCGCCATATTCCTCCTCGACGGTAACGCCGAGCAGGCCCAGTTCGCCCATTTCCTTCCAGAGTTCTGCCGGGAAATTGTTTTCGCGATCGATTTCGGCGGCGCGCGGGGCCAGCTTTTCCTGCGCCCATTTATGGGTCATTTCCCTGAGCGCGCCGATCTCCTCGCCCAAGGCAAAGTTCATGCTGGCATAAAACATAGCTTCTTCCTCCAACTGCGCCGGCCGTCTGCCTTCGGCCCGGCAAGCCTATTCCTATTCGACCGGCTCCGCCAGCATTGAGCGCGCTGCCCGCGCCACGCCGCAGCCAAGGCTGCCCAGCGCCATCTGCACATAGATCTCCTCGACTTCGGCAACCGAAAGACGGCCACCGGAACGGAACCAGGTGCCGATGCCGGTCAGCATGGCGATGATCGCCATGGCGGCGACCGGCGTATCGCCGATGCGGAAGGCGCCGTCCCGTTTTCCAATGGACATGATCTTGCGCAGGAAGCCCTCATAGACCCGGCGCAGCGCCTCGATGCGGGCAAAGTTCTCCGGCTCCAGATTGCGCAATTCCATGTAGGAGATGAACACGGCATCCTGGCGCGTCAGATGATAGCGGATGTGAAAGCGGACAAAGCCCTCAAGCGCCGCAACGGGATCGACAAACCGGCGGCTTTCGCGCTCCCACTCGCCGATCAGGTCGAGCATGTGACCCTCCATCAGATCGAAAAGCAGAGCCTGCTTGTTGGGAAAATGGTTGTAGAGCGCGCCGGCCTGCAAGCCGACCGCCGAAGCGATCTCGCGCATGGAGACGGCGGCATAGCCCTGGTCGGCAAAGAGCCTGAGCGCGGCAAGCCGCACCCGCTCCGCTGTCAACTCACCATTCGATCCGGTTTTTCGTGCCATGAATTAATTAAATGAACATTTGTTCATTTTGTCAAGAGGCTTTGTACCCATGCCTTGCGGCGCCCGAAGCCGAAAGGACGCACTTGGTTTCCATGCCCTCTCCCATTTCTCCCTTCCGGCGCGACGACATCGCCCGCCTGCCATCGCCCGTCGCCATCATCCGCCTGGCGACCAAAATCCGTCTGGCGGGTGCCGCAAGGGTTTGCTATCGAGGGTTTTCGATGGGTTTCGCCGGCACTTTTGCGATCGTGGCGGTTCGGCATCGCGATGAGGAGAAGGGGATGAGGCGGCTTGGATTTGTTCTGACGGTTTGCGCGTGGCTCATGGCGCTGGTGAGCGCGTCGGCTGCGGCCAGCGTTCGGTCGTTTGCCAATGCCCAGGCGATCAAGTGGCGCGGCTCGATCGTTCAGGTCGATGCGGTCATGCCCTATTACCAGCGCAATGGCTATAACGGCATCTGGACCAGCAATCAGGGGCTGAGCCGGCGCGGCAAGGAATTGATCGACGTCCTGAGTGATGCCTGGCTCGACGGGCTGGAACCGCTCGACTATATCGGCGGCCTGCCGGCCGACCCTGGCAAGCTGCGCGGCGACGAACTGGCCGGGCTCGAACTCTTTCTTTCTTATGGCGCGACCCGCTTTGCCCGCGATCTCTACGGCGGGCGCACGACGCCGGCGGTTTCCGAGCCCGACATCGTAATTCCGCGCAAGAAGCTCGACACGATTGCGCTGATCGGCTCGATGGAAAAGAACGGGCCGCTGACCGTGATCGAGCGGCTGCGCCCGCCGCATGAACAGTATCAGGCGCTCAGGAAGGCGCTTGTCCGCACACCCGATCCGATTGCCCAGCGGCGGATCATCGTCAACATGGAGCGCTGGCGCTGGCTGCCGCGCGACCTCGGCAAGAACCATGTCTTCGTCAATACCGCCGCCTTCCTGATGTATGTGCGCTCGAACGGCCAGGATATCGACCGGCGCAAGGTGATCGTCGGACAGAAATATCACCGCACGCCAATGTTTTCCGACAACATCCAGTATTCGGAATTCAATCCGACCTGGACGGTGACGCCCGCCATCGCCGGCAATGAGATACTGCCAAAATTGCGCCAGGATCCGGCCTACCTCGAAAAACGCGGCTACGATCTTTATGCGAGCTGGCAGAGCGATGCGCCACGAATGAGCGCACGCCAGATCGACTGGAGCTCGGTCAGCGGCAGCCATTTCCCCTACCGCATCGTCCAGCCGGCCGGACCCGAAAACGCGCTCGGCCAGGTGAAGTTCCTCTTCCCCAACAAATTCAACGTCTATCTGCACGACACCGCGAACCGCAACCTGTTCGACCAGTCGGACCGGGCGCTTTCCCATGGCTGTATCCGGGTGAGCAAGCCGATGGAGTTTGCCCAGATCCTGTACCGGCTCGACAACAATCCGGCGCTCGGCAAGCTCAATGCGATCGTTGCCAGCCGACAGACCAAGGGGGTGAACTTCCAGCGGCCCATCCCGGTGCATCTGACCTATTTCACCACCTGGGTGAAAGACGGCAAGGTACAGGTCTTCAGCGACGTCTATGGCCGAGACAAGCTTATCGCCGATCTTCTGTTTGGCCGGGTATGACGGGCTCTCGCGATGACGGGTCAATCCGTGCCGGACACGATTGACCCCAATTGCAGCGCACAGTAAGACCCGTCGCGACGCAATGTGGGAATGAACGTGACCCAGAGCCTCACCATTACCAAGCCCGATGACTGGCATCTGCATCTGCGCGACGGCGCGATGCTGGCGGGCGTGCTGCCGCATTCCTCGCGGCATTTTCATCGCGCGATCATCATGCCAAATCTGGTGCCGCCGGTGGTAACGACGGCGGATGCGCGGGCCTATCGCGAGCGCATTCTGGCGGCAAAGCCCAGGGCCGATTTCTTCAACCCGCTGATGGTGCTCTACCTCACCGAGAATACCGATCCGGCCGATGTCGTCGCCGGCTATGAGGATGGCCACGTCACGGCGGTCAAGCTCTATCCCGCCGGCGCGACGACCAATTCGGCCAGCGGGGTCACGCATGTCGAGAAGGTCTATCCGGTGCTGGAAGCCATGGCGAAGGCCGGCATGGTGCTTTGCGTCCATGGCGAGGTGACCGATCCGGCCATCGACATTTTCGACCGCGAGGCGGTTTTTATCGAAACCGTTCTGGAGCCGATACGCCGGCGCATCCCCGAACTGCGCATCGTGCTGGAACATGTGACGACGCGACAGGGCGTCGACTATGTGAGGGCCGCGGAAGACAATCTCGCCGCGACGATCACCACCCACCATCTCGTCATCAACCGCAATGCGATCCTGGCCGGCGGTATACGCCCGCACTACTACTGCCTGCCGGTGGCCAAGCGCGAGGAACACCGCCTGGCGCTGCGCCGGGCCGCGGCCTCGGGCGACCGGCGGTTCTTTCTCGGCACCGATTCCGCGCCGCATTCGGACCCCACCAAGGAGACGGCCTGCGGCTGCGCCGGCATCTTCACCGCGCCCAATACGATGAGCTGCCTTGCCCATGTCTTCGAGGAGGACGGCGCGCTTGACAAGCTTGAGGCCTTCGCCTCGCTTAACGGCCCCGCCTTCTACCGCCTGCCGGTCAATGCGGAACGCATCACGCTGGTCAAACGCAGTGAGCCGGTCGTCTTTCCGGGCAAAATCGAGACCGGGGCCGGAACCGTCACCGTCTTCGATCCGATGTTCCCGCTCTATTGGGATGTTCAGTAAGGAAGCGCCATGAGCCGTATCGTCTATGTCAACGGGGAATATCTGCCTGAGGAAGAAGCCAAGCTGTCGGTGTTCGACCGGGGCTTCCTGTTCGCCGACGCCGTTTATGAAGTCTCGTCGATCATCGATGGCAGGCTGATCGACAATCAGCAGCACCTGCTTCGCCTCAAGCGCTCGCTCGACGAACTCAACATGGCCGAGCCCTGCCCGATGGAAGAGATCGAGCGGATCCAGCACGAAGTGGTCAAACGGAATGCGGTCAGCGAGGGCATGCTCTATCTGCAGGTGACGCGCGGCGCGGCCGACCGGGATTTCAACTTTCCCGCCGACGCCAGGCCTTCGCTGGTCATGTTCACCCAGGCCAAGAAGGTGGCGGAAAACCCGGCTGCCGAGCGCGGCCTCAGCGTCATTACCCTGCCGGATCTCAGATGGCACCGGCGCGACATCAAGACCGTGCAACTGCTCTATCCTTCGATGTGCAAGGAGGAAGCCCGGGCGAGGGGCGCTGACGATGCTTGGCTGGTAGAAGACGGACAGGTGACCGAGGGCACGTCGAACAATGCCTGGATCGTGCTTCACGACGGCACGCTGGTCACCCGCCAGCTTTCCACCGACATTCTGCACGGCATCACCCGGCGCGCCGTGCTGCGGTTTGCGCGCGAGCGGCAGATCCGCGTCGAGGAACGGCCCTTCACCGTCGAGGAGGCGCAGGGCGCCAGGGAAGCCTTCATCACTTCGGCCTCGGCCTTCGTGACACCCGTCGTTTCGATCGACGGAAAACCCGTCGGCGACGGCAGGCCAGGCGATACCGCCCGCGGCCTGCGCGGCATCTATCTCGAGGAAGCCGGCAAGCTGTAGCATGCAAGCGCTTCTCAATCCGTCCATTGGGTGACGGTTTTGGAGAAGCGGGCAAAATGGGTGCAGAATAGGGTCGCGGCTTCCAACCGGGATTGCGAACCATGTTTTTATCGGTCTTCGACATCTACAAGATCGGCATCGGCCCATCGAGTTCCCACACCATGGGGCCGATGACGGCGGCGGCGCGGTTTCTTGACGAAATCCTGAATGGCGACTGGCCACGGCCGCAAGGCGCGCGGGTCGAGCGGATCGAATGCTCGCTGCACGGTTCGCTCGCCTATACCGGCATCGGCCATGCCACCGATCGGGCCGTCATCCTCGGATTGGCCGGCGAAGTGCCGGATACGGTCGATCCCGACCGCATGGATGCGATCATCGAAGCAATCAGGCAAACCAGGCAGGTTCGCCCGATGGGGCATCCGGCCTATCGGTTCGACCCCGAAACGGATCTCGTGCTCGACCGCAGGACACCGCTTCTGGGCCATGCCAATGGCATGCAGTTCAAGGCCTACGCCGCCGGCGACCAGTTGCTGCTGCGCCGGGTCTATTATTCGATCGGCGGCGGCTTCGTCGCGGACGAGGCCGAGCTCGAGGCGATGAAGACGGCAAAGAAGGCGCCGGTCGAATCGGGCGTGCCCTACGCGTTTCGCAATGCAAGGGAAATGCTCGCCATGGCGGCGCAGTCCGGTCTTTCCATCGCCGAGATGAAGCGGGCCAATGAAGAGACGAAGCTTTCGGCCGAAGAGCTCGACCACAAGCTCGATCTCGTCTGGTCGGCAATGGATCGCTGCGTCGACCGGGGCATTTCGCGAACCGGCATCATGCCGGGCGGGCTTAACGTGCGGCGGCGCGCCCGCGATGTGCATGACAAATTGCAGGAGGAGTGGAAAACCAACCGCCGCAATCCGCTGCTCGCCAATGACTGGCTGGCCGTCTACGCGATGGCGGTCAATGAGGAGAATGCGGCGGGCGGCAAGGTGGTGACCTCGCCGACCAATGGCGCCGCCGGCGTCGTGCCCGCGGTGCTGCGCTACTATCTTCACTTTCACGAAGAGGCCGACCAGAAGGGCATTCGCGACTTTCTGCTGGCCTCCGCCGCGATCGGTGGCATCATCAAGCACAATGCCTCGATCTCGGGGGCGGAAGTCGGTTGCCAGGGCGAAGTCGGTTCGGCTTCGGCGATGGCGGCGGCGGGACTTGCCCAGGTATTGGGCGGCACGCCGGAACAGGTGGAAAACGCCGCCGAGATCGCGCTCGAACACCATCTCGGCATGACCTGCGATCCCGTCGGCGGGCTGGTGCAGGTGCCGTGCATCGAACGCAATGCGCTGGGCGCCGTCAAGGCGGTGACCGCAGCCTCGCTGGCGCTCAAGGGCGATGGCAAGCATTTCGTGCCGCTCGATGCCTGTATCGAGACCATGCGCCAGACCGGCCTCGACATGAACGAGCGCTACAAGGAAACGTCGGAAGGCGGGCTGGCGGTCAACGTCGTGGAGTGTTGAGGTTTCTAACGTCTCCCCTTTGAGAGGGGGAGACATGGAAGCCCGTGCCCTTTTAAAAGCCCGTCTTTCTCACCCCACGCTTGCCAGCAGGCTGGCATTGCCGCCCGATGCCGTCGTGTCCTCCGAGACGACCTTCTCGCCATAGAGCATTTCCGGGCTGATCGCGGGATCGATGAGCGGTACGCGCTTGCCCTGGCGGGCGGCAAGATGCCGGCGGATTTCCGCCGCCCCCTCGCCTGAATGGAGCACCGCCGAGAGTTCGGGCAGAGAGAGCAGTCCTTCCAGAGTCCCGCCGAAGTCGGCCAGCGTTATCACCCGGTTGCCCGCCTGTACGGCCGCCGCCTTCTGGGCGGCAATCGCAGCATCACCCGGGCCGAGACAAGCGGTGAGACCGCGCGGGATCAGCGACCAGGTATTGCGCTCGCCGGTGGGTCCGGGCATTTCACGCGGCGCGGCGGGCAGGGCCACAGCACCTTCGGGCCTTGTGAAGCGCCTGGCATAGAGCGGGCCGCCAGCCTTCGGCCCGGTGCCCGAAAGCCCCTCGCCACCGAAGGGCTGAACGCCGACCACCGCGCCGATCTGGTTGCGGTTGACATAGATATTGCCGATATGGGCGCGGGCGCAGACCTTGTCGACGCGGGTATCGATGCGCGAATGGAGCCCCATGGTTAGGCCGAAGCCGGTGGCGTTGATATCGTCGACGACCTTGTCGAGCTCATGCGCCCCGAATTCGACCACATGAAGAACCGGGCCGAAAATCTCACGTTCGAGATCGCGGATCGAATCGAGCCGGAAGGCACAGGGCGCCACGAAGGTGCCGTGTTCCGCCATTTCCGGCAGGTCGAGTTCGAACAGCAGGCGACCTTCGCCCTTGAGCCTTTCGCAATGATCGAGAATGGTCTTGCGGGCCTCCGCATCGATGACGGGGCCGACATCGGTCGACGGGTTCCAGGGATCGCCGATCGCCAGTTCGCGCGCCGCGCCTTCGAGCATTTCCAGCATTTGCGGCGCCACGTCCTTCTGGACGTAGAGAACGCGGAGCGCCGAGCAGCGCTGGCCGGCGGACTGGAAGGCGGAAATGACGATGTCGCGTACCGCCTGTTCCGGCAGGGCGGTGGAATCGACGATCATCGCATTGAGCCCGCCGGTTTCCGCGATCAGGGCTGCCGATGGGTTGCCGTTGGCAAGCGACAGGTCGATCAGCCGCGCCGTGTCCGTGCCGCCGGTAAAGGCGACGCCGGCGATGTCGGGTGAGCCGGTCAGCACCGGGCCGACTTCTCCGCCTTCGCCCTGGACCAGCACCAGCGCATCTCGGGGAACACCGGCTTCGTGGAACAGCGAGACCAGCAACTGGGCGATCAGCGGGGTCTGTTCGGCGGGCTTGGCGATCACCGTATTGCCGGCAGCAAGCGCGCCGGCGATCTGGCCGGTGAAGATGGCGGCGGGGAAATTCCAGGGCGAAATGCAGACAATCGCGCCGAGTGCTGTCCGTTTCTCGGACCAGGTGCGGATTTCAGCCGCGTAGTAGCGCAGGAAATCCACCGCCTCGCGAATTTCGGCCACCGCGTCGAAACGCGTCTTGCCCGCTTCACGCACGGTGACCGCCATGATCTCGGCATGGTTCTGCTCATAGAGAACGGCGGTCTTTTCCAGGATGGCGGCGCGCGCCTCGGGCGTCTTCTTCGACCAAGCAGGAAACGCCTTGCGGGCAGCGGCAATCGCGGCCCCGGCATCGGCCTTGCTTGCCGGCTTGACGTGACCGACCGTATTGCGCCGATCGGTGGGGCTCGTCACCTTGTCGCCCGACCTTGCGCCCCATCTCGTTTTCGAAAAGGGGCTCATCTGTTGCGACAGGGCTTCGAGCGCCTGCGGATCGTTGAGGTTCCAGCCGTGCGAATTGCCGCGACCGGCGAAAATGTTCTGCGGCAGGGGAATGCGCGGATGGGGGAGGGTTTCGTGCTCCGCCAGTTTGGCCAACGGATCGGCGGCGATCAGTTCCGGTGCGATCGACTTGTCCATCAACTGGTTGACGAAGGAGGAGTTGGCGCCGTTTTCAAGCAGGCGGCGGACCAGATAGGCGAGCAGGTCCTTGTGCACGCCGACCGGCGCGTAGATGCGGCGGCGGCGCTTGTCGGCCTTGTTGCGGATGTCGTGCAGCGCCTCGCCCATGCCATGCAGGCGCTGAAACTCGAAGGAAACGCCCTCGGGCGCCATTTTCTCGATGGCAACGACGGTATGCGCATTGTGGGTGGCAAATTGCGGATAGATGCGATCGGTCATGCCGAGCAGTTTCCTGGCATTGGCCAGATAGGAAATATCGGTCGCTTCCTTGCGGGTGAAGACCGGATAGCCCTCAAGCCCCAGCATCTGGGCGTTCTTGATCTCGGCATCCCAGTAGGCGCCCTTGACGAGGCGTACCGAAATCCTGCGGCCGAGCCGTCCGCAAAGGGCGTAAAGCCAGTCGAGCACCGCCGGACAGCGCTTCGAATAGGCCTGCACCACGACGCCGAATCCGTCCCAGCCATCGAGGCCCGAATTGGAGAGCGCCGCTTCGATCACATCGAGGGAAAGGTCGAGCCGGTCGGCTTCCTCCGCGTCGATGGCGAGCGGAATGTTGGCCGCCTTGGCATGGAGCGCGAGGGCGGTTATGCGCGGCACGAGCTCGCGCATCACCCGGTCGCGGTTGACGGTTTCATAGCGCGGATGGAGGGCCGAAAGCTTGACCGAAATGCCGGAATTATCGTGCGGCCAGTCTGCTTTCGCATGCTTGGCGATCTCGGAAATCGCGTCGGAATAGGCCAGAAAGTAGCGCTTGGCGTCGCGCGACGTGCGGGCTGCCTCGCCCAGCATGTCGAAGGAATGAAGATAGCCGCGCTTGCCCTCGGCCTTGCCATTGGCGATCGCCTCCTCGATCGATCGGCCAAGGACAAACTGCGCGCCGAGAACCTTCATTGCCTCCGATACGGCGGAACGGGCCACCGGTTCGCCAAGCCGCTGCACCAGGCTGCGCATGACGCTCGCCAGGTCATCGGCCTCCGCCGGAATGGTGCGGAACACCTTGCCGGTCAGCATCAGCGCCCAGGTGGAAGCATTGACCAGCGAGGACTGCGCCCGGCCCAGATGGCGGGCCCAGTCGCCCTCGCCGATCTTGTCGGAGATGAGCGCGTCGAGCGTCTCGGCATCGGGGGTGCGCAGATAGGCTTCGGCAAGACACATCAGCGCCACGCCCTCATCGGTATTGAGGCCGTATTCGGCGAGGAATTTCTCCATGATGCCGGGAGCGGCCTCACGGCGGATCGTGCGCACGGTTTCAGCAGCTTCAAGGCTGATCGCCTCGCGCCCGCCCTCGCCCAGCGCAAGGTCGGCGATCAACTGCCTGACACAGTCCGCCTCGTCACGATTGGTCAGATCGCGAATGGTCTTGCGATGGGCGGATAACGCGGATTGGGCAGCGGTCATGGCGGTTTCCTGCAGGTTTGCCGGCATTCGGAACTTGCGTCAGAATATCACGGTGGAGAAGGTGATTCTCCCTTATTTTTGAGATTTCATGGTGATATTATCTGCCAATCAGGCATTTCCTGGGAGACTGGAGGCCATGACTGTTCATTCGCCGGACCGGATCGACCGCAATATCCTGCGTGCGCTCCAGGCCGACGGCCGGATGTCGATCACCGACCTGTCGGCGGCCGTCGGGCTTTCGAAAACCCCCTGCGCGGAGCGCGTCAAGCGGCTCGAAAAGAGCGGCCACATTGCCGGCTACCATGCGGAACTCGGTGCCGACAGGCTGGGCTTTTCGCATATCGCCTTTGTCCAGGTGACGCTTGAACGCACAACCACCGATGTGCTCGACCGGTTCAACCTGGCGTCGAAACGCATTCCCGAGATTGAAAGCTGCCACATGGTCGCCGGCGGGTTCGACTATCTTCTCAAGGTGCGCACCCGCGACATGGCGCATTTCCGCAGGGTTCTGGGCGATGCGATCGGCGCCCTGCCGGGCGTCGCCTCGACCCACACCTATCCGGTGATGGAAACGGTGCTTGACAAGAAGGGCCTCGATCCGGTGCTGATATGATCCCGCCATCCGCACAGGCTTTCTGACCACGCGCCCTCATGCTGCTTGACGTTGCCATCATCGCTGCCGTTCTGCTGACCGGGCTTGTCCTGTGGGCGCCACGCGTTCACGGGTCGACGGTCTGGCAGGCCATGACCACGCCGCTCGCCTCCATCATCGGCAGCGGCTTTCTGGTGCTGGGTCCCATTCTCGATGCGTCCTATGGCCGCTTTGCACCGCTGGCGATGGCAGCCTTGTGCCTTGCGGCCTATTGCTACGGCTTTGCCATCCGCTTCAACATCGCGGCAATCGGCGAGGACAAGGACGACCGGGGACGGCTGGTATCGACCCTCGAAACGCTCTCCTCCTGGGCGCTCGGCTTTGCCTATGTAATTTCGGTCGCCTGTTACCTCAACCTGTTCGGCGCCTTCGCGGTCAGCCTGACCGAAGCGGCGGGCCCGTTCAGCGGCAAGGTGGTCACGACCGCCGTCTTCATCGTGATCCTCTTTGTCGGCTGGACGCGCGGCTTCAAGTCGCTCGAACATCTCGAATATGTTTCGGTGACGCTGAAACTGGCAATCATTGCCGGCCTGCTCACCGGGCTTGCCGTCTATTTTTCCGGCAGGATGTTCGACGGCGGACTGATCTTCAACGATGCCAGTGTCGGCGGATGGGCGGCGATCACGCTCGGCTTCGGCCTGATCGTCACGGTGCAGGGCTTCGAGACGTCGCGCTATCTGGGAGAAACCTACCGGCCCGATATCCGCATTCGTTCCATGCGCAGGGCGCAGTGGCTGACCACCCTGATCTATATGGGCTATATCCTGCTGTTCTCCTTCATCTTCGAGCGCGGCGAGATCGAACTGAGCGAAACGGCGATCGTCGACATGCTCGGCATCGTTGCGCCGGTACTGCCGGCGCTGCTGGTCGCCGCCGCCCTCTCGGCCCAGTTCAGCGCCGCCATTGCCGATACGGGCGGTTCGGGCGGGCTCGTTTTCGAATTGACCAGCGGGCGGATTTCCGAACGGCTCGCCTATGCGCTGCTGGCCGCCGCCGGCATGGCAATGACCTGGACGCTCAATGTATTCGAGATCATCAGCTATGCGTCGCGCGCCTTCGCCGTCTACTACGCGGTCCAGGCATTGATCGCAGCCCTTGGCGCGGCGCGAAACGGCCAGCCGGTCCGGACGGCCTTCTTCGCCATGCTCGCCATGCTCGGCTCGGCGATCGCCGTGCTCGGCCAGGCCGTCGAGGCATGAGTGTAAGGGCGCCCTATCTGGAATAGTCGCGGGTATCCTCGATCACCTTGCCGTCATTGGGCAGGGTCTTTGCGATCACCACATCGCCCTTGAGCTTGGTGACGGCGGCAAGCGTCCTGGCGACGGCCGCGGTGTCGGGTGCTGCGCCCGATGCCGGTTCGATCTCAAGCGTCATGGTATCGGCGGAACCTGAACGCGACACGATCAGACGGGCGCGGGCGACGCCCTTCGATGCCTTGACGACCGCATCGATCTGCTTGGGATCGACGAACATGCCCTTGACCTTGGTGCGCTGGTCGGCGCGGCCCATCCAGCCCCGGATGCGCAGATTGGTCCGCCCGCAGGGCGAGGGCTCATCGAGCAGCGCGGAGAGATCGCCGGTGCCGAAGCGGATCAGCGGATAGGCCGGATTGAAATTGGTGACGACCAGTTCGCCCACTTCGCCGGGTGCGACGGGATCGTCCGTGCCGGGCCGCACGATCTCGACGATCAGGTCTTCATTGACGATCATGCCGGGCAGCGGCCTGCCGCGATGGCTGGTTTCATAGGCGATGACGCCGAGATCGGCGGTGGCATAGCTCTGCAGCACCCTGACGCCGCGCGCCGCATATTCCTCGCGCATCGAGGGAAACAGCGCGCCGCCGGAGACGACAGCCTTCCTGATCGAGGACAGATCCCTGTTCATCTCCTGCGCCTTGTCGAGCAAGGTCTTGAGATAGTCGGGCGTACCGGCATAGGCGGTCGGGCGGATCGCCGCCGCCGCCTCGACCTGCTGCTCGGTGGCGCCGATGCCGGCGGGAAAGATATTGGCACCCGCCGCCCGCGCGCCGGCATCGAGGATGAAACCGCCGGGCGTCAGATGGAAGGAAAGCGAGCAATGGACCAGATCGCCCCGCCCAATGCCGGCGGCATGAAAGGCGCGCGCGCCCAGCCATGGATCGAGGCCCGGCGCCTGGGGCTCCCAGATCGGGCCGGGCGACATGAAGTAGCGCGTCCCCGAAAGCAGGGCGGGATTGGCGAAACCGCCCAGGGGTGGCTTCTTCGCCTGGGCTTCCATCAACACGTCCTTGCGCAGGACCGGAAGGCCCGCGAGCGCCGCGCGCGAGGTGATGGTGGCCGGATCGATCCGTTTCAGCCGCTGCCGCCAGGCGGGGCAGGTCTCTTTTGCTTCCGCCAGGAATTTCGGCAGTCTGCGGAACAGGGCCCGCTCGCGCGCCTTCGGATCGCGGGTTTCGAGGGTGTCGAAATACTTGGCCATGGAAAACTCCCGTTTCGTCAATATCAGCGCAAAATTCTAATCCAGCGGGCAAGGTCGAGCAGGCTGACCAGCGCGCCGGCAACATAGGTCAGCGCTGCCGCCTTCAGCACCTGCCTTGCCGCCGGCATGTCCTCGGACGACAGGTAGCCGCCCAGTTCGAGGATGGGCAGCGCCTTGTTGAAGCTCGCATCATACTCGACCGGCAGGGTCACCAGATGCACCAGAATGCGGACTGACAGGAGCAGAATGCCGAAACCGACCAGCGCGAAGAAGGCGAGCGGGGCGCGGGCGAAGATGGCAAGCACGGGGGCCGCGAAGAAAAAGATCGAGGCAATCCTGTCGGAGGTCGCGGCGAATTTCGCCAGCTTCTGGCGGGTCGCCAGGAGGCGCTCGCCGCGATGGTGCTGAATGGCATGGCCGATCTCGTGGGCGGCGATGACAACCGCCGAGAGGGAACGGCCCGCATGGTGCTTCTCCAGCAGGCGCACCGCCCTGGCGTCGGGGTCGTAGTGATCGCCCTTCTCGGTTTTCTCGACACCGACGCCGGTCAGCCGGTACTGCCCGATCAGATGCTCGGCGAGTTCCCCGCCCGTACCTGGAAAATCAGCCCGCTCGCGATCGTATTTGCGGATGACGTGCTGCACCCAGTATTGCGGCAGAAAGATCACCGCGCCGAGAAGCAGAATGCCGATGACGATCAGCAGCGGCATGTCATCGCTCCAGTCTCACCGGCATGAAATGCTGGATTGCCTCGAGCACCGACCTGGCGCCCTGTTCGAGCACGCTCAAATCCACTTCATGTTCCCTCGCCGCCCTGCCGCCGATCGGGCCGGCGCCGTTTCCCGATCGCTCCGGCCATAGCACGACACGCAGGGAATAGTCCTGCTCGCGGCGGATCAGCACCAGTTCCTTGATGTTTTCCCAGGGAATGGTTTCGGACGAAATGCGCGCATCGTAGAGCCCGACGGGCTGGACGGCCAGAACGGTTTCGTCGCGCAGATATTGCGCCAGCATGCGGGCGGAAATGAAGGCGAAGAAGATGACGCCGGTTCCCGCCGTGATCCAGTTCATGTGGCGTACGCCGTAAATGCCGAGCAGCAGCCAGACAACGCCGCAGAATACCAGCGTCAGCCCGATGGCGATTGCCAGGATGCGGCGGAAGCTTTCCCTGTGATACCTGAAACGGGCCATGTCTATCCGGCCGCGTTCAGCGGACGGCCTGCCGAAGCCGGCGCCGGTGGCCGGTCAATAGTGATCCTGGAACTGGTGGCCACATGTCGAGCGGGCGCATTTTGGAAAGACGCCGGTCTTGTCGACAAAGGCGCCGCAGTCGCAATGCTCGCATTTGCCGTAGCCCATGCGCGTTTCTTCCTGCTCGCCTGTATCGAGGTTCTGGCGATCGGGGACAGGGTCGCAAAAAAATCCACGGTCCATGGCAGTTCTCCAATCAGGCGAGCCAGCGCTTGCGCCGCTTGTAGTGTTTCACGTCGCGGAAGGATTTGCGTCCCTCGCCGCCGACGCCAAGATAGAATTCCTTGACGTCCTCGTTCTCCCTGAGCTGACTTGCCTCACCGTCCATGACGATGCGCCCGGATTCGAGGATGTAGCCATAAGTGGCATAACGCAAGGCTATGTTGGTGTTCTGTTCGGCGAGCAGGAAGGACACGCCCTCCTTATCGTTGAGATCCCTGACGATCTCGAAAATCTCCTCGACGAGCTGCGGCGCGAGACCCATGGAGGGTTCGTCCAGCAGGATGGTCGACGGCCGCGACATCAGCGCCCGACCGATGGCGCACATCTGCTGTTCGCCGCCGGAAGTATAGCCGGCCTGGGATTTGCGGCGCACCTTCAGGCGCGGAAAGTAATTGTAGACCATGTCCAGATCGGCGGCGATGGCGCCGCGCCCGTCGCCTCTCGTATAGGCGCCGGTCATCAGGTTTTCCTCGATCGACAAGTGTCCGAAACAGTGGCGGCCCTCCATCACCTGGATGCAGCCGCGCCGGACGAGTTCGGCCGGCGACAGATCCTGGATCTGCTCGCCCTGAAACGTGATATTGCCCTTGGTCACCTCGCCGCGCTCGGCCCGCAGCAGGTTCGATATCGCTTTCAGCGTCGTCGTCTTGCCGGCGCCATTGGCGCCGAGGATCGCGACGATGCCGCCCTTGGGCACGGAAAGCGAAACCCCCTTCAGCACCAGGATGACGTGGTTGTAGATCACCTCGATGTTGTTGACTTCGAGGAGCGGGGCGGGTGAACCGGCGTCCTTGTCCATTTGAGGCGTTTGCTGCAGCATCGCATTTTCCAATCGGGATCAGATCAGGTGGTCGGAGCGTGTCATGCTCCGGGGCACCGGCGGCGAACCGCCGGCACCGTTCTCGTCTCAACCGCCTAGTTGCATTCGCGCGGCGTAATGTTGTTTTCCTTGGCGAAGGCTTCGGAGTCTTCCATTGCAAGCTTCGTCACCAATTCACGATCGGCCGGCATGAAGTCGGTGACGGCCTTCCATGCTTTCGCGGAAGCATCCCACTGCTGCACCAGTGCGGCACCGGTACCACCGTGATTGGCACAGGAAACCTCGACCGTCGGGCCAAAGTTGGGCATGCCCAGCGCCTCAAGACGCGCGTCGTCCACAACCAGGGCTTCCATGCCGTTGCGCATGTCAGCCGCGGTGATGTCGGCCTTGCCGGAAAGCTCCTGTGCCTTGCGGGCTGCTTCCGTCGCCAGCATCGCTGCGTACATGCCGCGGTTGTACTGGACGGTACCGACGTTGGAACCATCGCCCGCAGCCTTGCCCGCACCCACGACATATTTCTCGATATCGGCGAATACGGGCTTGTCCTTGCCGACATAGGTGAAGTTGAGCGACTTGTAGCCGTTTGCGCCGTCGCCTGCCGGCAGAACGTCCTGTTCAGCACCCGACCACCAGATGCCGATGAAATGATCCATCGGGAAGCGGATGTTGGCGGCTTCCTGAACGGCCACGGCGTTCATGACGCCCCATCCCCAGAACAGAACGAAATCAGGACGCTCCCGGCGGATTTGCAGCCACTGGGATTTCTGTTCCTGGCCGGGAGAGTCGACCGGGATCAGCGTGAGGTTGAAGCCCTCCATCTTGGCCTTTTCCTCCAGAGTGCGGATTGGCTCCTTGCCATAGGCCGAGTTGTGATAGAGCAGGGCAATCGTTTTGCCATTCAGATCACCGCCGGACATGTCCTTGGCATGCTGGACGGCGATGGTCGCTCCGTCCCAGTAGTTGGCGGGGTAGTTGAACACCCATTCGAAGACCTTGCCGTTCATCGCGGAAGTGCGGCCATACGCCATGGAGTGCAGCGGAATCCCGTCGGCCGTCACCTTGGGAATGAGCTGGTAGGTGATGCCCGTCGACAGCGGCTGGTAGATCAGCGCACCGGAACCGATGCCCTTGGTCGACTCATAGCATTCGACGCCCTTTTCGGTGTTGTAGCCGGTCTCGCATTCGGGGTTTGCAATCTTGACACCACCAATGCCGCCGTCCCGCTCGTTGAGAAGCGTCAGGTAATCGGCATAGCCGTCGGCGAACGGAATGCCGTTCGGTGCGAACGGGCCGGTGCGGTAGCTGAGCGACGGAAAGACCAGATCGGCAAGCGCCGGGCTGACGCCGGTCACCGCAACCATCGAGGCTGCCAGTAGCAAGCTCTTGAACTTCATGTTTTTTCCTCCTGGGGTTATACAAACATTCGCAATTCACCTCTCCTCCAGAGAGGGTTTCCGGCAACGGTCTTCCCTAATAGGGGAACGGCCACAGCCGCAGTTTCTCCTTCGTCAGGCGCCAGAGCTGTGCCAGCCCGTGGGGTTCGACGATCAGGAAAAAGACAATCAGCCCGCCGACCAGCATGATCTGGACATGGGCGGCGAGGTCGGTCACCCAACCCAACTGATCCACCATCAGATTCTTCAAAAGCACCGGCAGCAGGACCAGGAAGGCCGCTCCGAGGAAGGAGCCGAGGATCGAGCCGAGCCCGCCGATGATGACCATGAAAAGCACCAGGAACGATTTGTCGATGCCGAAGGCTTCGCCAACCTCGGCCGCGCCCAGATAGTTGGCGAAGAACATGGCACCGGCCATGCCGATATAGAAGGACGATACCGCGAAGGCCGACAGCTTGGCCTTGAGGGGCGAAACGCCGATGATCTCGGCGGCGATGTCCATGTCGCGGATCGCCATCCAGGACCGGCCGAGCCGGCCACGCGTCAGATTGCGGGCGATCCAGCCAAAGACGAAGAGCAGTGTCAGGCCGAAGAGATAGGTTGCCCAGGGCAGGCTTGACGGGCCGGTGACCGCATAGCCGAAGATGGTGCGTTCGGGCGCGGTGATCTGGCCTGAGGCCGAATAGTTGTAGAACCAGGCGAACTTGTTGAACATCCAGACCAGAAAGAACTGGGCGGCAAGGGTCGCCACGGCAAGATAGAAGCCCTTGATGCGGAGCGATGGCAGGCCGAACAGAATGCCGACGCCGGCAGTGACGAAGCCGGCCAGGATCGTCACCGAGAACTGGTCCATCCAGGGAAAGGCCGTCATCAGCTTGTAGGCGGCGTAGGCGCCGACCGCCATGAAGCCGCCGGTACCGAGCGAAACCTGGCCGCAATAGCCGACCAGGATGTTGAGGCCGAGCGCCGCCATGCAGTAGATCAGCAGCGGCATCAGCACCGCCTTGTTCCAGTAGTCGTTGATCAGGAACGGCACGATGAGGAAGGCCGCCGCCATGAACAGCCAGAACAGGGCACGCTCCGACTTAATCGGAAAGGTCTGCTGGTCCGACGCATAGGTGGTCTTGAAATCACCGGCTTCGCGATAGAGCATGGATCATATCCTCTCGATGATCTTGTCGCCGAACAGGCCCTGGGGGCGGACCAGCAGGAAGGCGAGCGCCACCACATAGGCGAACCAGTTCTCGATCGCGCCGCCGACCAGCGGGCCGACATAGGCTTCCGCCAGTTTCTCGCCGACACCGATGATCAGTCCGCCGATGATGGCGCCGGGGATCGAGGTGAAGCCCCCCAGGATCAGCACCGGCAGCGCCTTGAGCGCGATCAGCGACAGCGAGAACTGCACACCTGACTTCGAGCCCCACATGATGCCGGCGACGAGCGCCACAAAACCCGATATCGACCAGACGATGACCCATATCCTGCGCAGCGAGATGCCGACCGACATCGCCGCCTGGTGATCGTCGGCCACCGCGCGCAACGCCCTGCCGGTCGCCGTGTACTGGCTGAAAAGGGTCAGCGCGGTGACCAGCACGATCGCGATAATGGTCGCGGAAACGTCGAGCAGG
The DNA here is from genome assembly GCA_020441665.1 of Nitratireductor sp. Taxonomy (GTDB): domain Bacteria; phylum Pseudomonadota; class Alphaproteobacteria; order Rhizobiales; family Rhizobiaceae; genus Salaquimonas. The sequence goes on along the minus strand of JAGRLT010000159.1, from coordinate 17,998 downwards.
TCGATATACATGCCGTAATACTGGCTGCCCGCGGCCGCCCATTCGCGTGTCACGTCCTCCCACCAGAACGAGCCACCCGACGGCAGGCCGACATCCAGCGTCTTGACGTCGGAGCCCCACATCAGATCGCCGAATCCCTCGAGGAAATAGGCAAGGCCGATGGTCGCCATGAACAGGATGATCGGCTCCTGATTGACGAGATGCTTGAGCACATAGCGTTCGATCAGCCAGGCAAGCGCGATCATCACCACCATGGTCAGCAGGATCGCCAGGAGCGCCGGCATGCCCGCCCCCCATGTGTGCACCTCGGTGCCGAAGATCGCGTTGATCAGATGGGCAAAGGGCACCTGGCCGGTCATGAAACCGACCAGTGTCAGCGCGGCAAAGAGCGCCATCACGCCCTGGGCGAAGTTGAAGATGCCCGATGCCTTGAAGATCAGCACGAAGCCGAGCGCCACCAGCGAATACATGATCCCGGCCATCAGGCCGTTCATGAAGATTTCGATGAAGTTGAGAATTGCCGGATTCATGAACCTGTCTCCGCTATTTGCGGTGCGAGCCTACGCGTCATGGGAAACCCCCAGATAGGCGTCGATGACGTCCTGATTGTTGCGGACGTCATCGGGCGTGCCGTCGCCGATCTTTCTGCCGTAATCGAGCACGACCACCCGGTCGGACAGGTCCATGACGACGCCCATATCGTGTTCGATCAGCGCGATCGTCGTTCCGAACTGCTGGTTCACGTCGAGCACGAAGCGGCTCATATCCTCTTTTTCCTCAAGGTTCATGCCGGCCATGGGCTCGTCGAGCAGCAGCAGGGCCGGCTCCGCGGCAAGCGCACGGCCAAGCTCGACGCGCTTCTGCAATCCGTAGGGCAGCCGGCCGACGGGCGTCTTGCGGATATGCTCGATCTCGAGAAAGTCGATGATGTGCTCGACCGCCTCGCGGTGCTCGAGTTCCTCGCGCTCGGCCGGGCCGTTCCACAGTGCCTGCCAGAACAGGTTGCGGTGCTGCAGCGTGATGCGGCCGGTCATGATGTTGTCGAGCACGCTCATCCCCTTGAAGAGCGCAATGTTCTGAAAGGTGCGGGCGATGCCCTGATGGGCGGCGACATGGGGCCGCATGCGGGAGCGCCTTTCGCCGCGGAAGGTGATCGTTCCTTCCTGCGGATGGTAGAAGCCGTTGATGACATTGAGCATCGACGTCTTGCCGGCGCCGTTGGGGCCGATAATGGCGCGAATTTCGCCCTTGCGGATGTCAAAGGAAATGTCGGTGATCGCCTTCACACCACCAAAGGACAGCGAGATGTTGTCGGCGACCAGCAGCGGGGCGCCGCGGGCGATGCCGTCATCGGGCCGCGTCATGCGGAATTCGTTGACCGGATTCAAGTGGACGTTCATTCCGCCGCCTCCCTTACCGGGGCCGCGGCGAAGGCGGGTTCGTGCTCGGCCATGTCGCGAATTTCCACCGTGGCGCGGATCTTGCCCTTGCGGCCATCCTCGAACACGACTTCGGTCTCGATGTATTTTTCCTTCGAACCGTCATAGAGCGCATCGATCAGCGGGGCATAGCGTTCGGCGATGAACGAGCGGCGTACCTTCTGGGTGCGGGTCAGCTCGCCGTCATCGGCATCGAGTTCCTTGTGCAAAACCAAGAAGCGGCGAATCTGCGAGCCGGCCATCAGCGCCTCGCTGGCGAGGTCGCGATTGACCTGATCGACATGTTCCTCGATCGTCTTGTAGACTTCGGGGTGCTGGGCGAGTTCCTGATAGGACGCATAGGCGATGTTGTTGCGCTCGGCCCAGCTGCCGATCGAGGTCAGATCGATGTTGACGAAGGCGGCGCAGAAATCGCGGCCATCGCCAAAGGCCACCGCCTCCTTGATGTTGGGGAAGAACTTAAGCTTGTTCTCGATGTATTTCGGCGCGAACAGATTGCCGTTGGCAAGCTTGCCGACATCCTTTGCCCGGTCGATGATCTTGAGGTGACCGTCCTTGTCGAAGAAGCCGGCATCGCCGGTGTGGACCCAGCCGTCGGAAGTCTTGGTTTCCTTCGTGGCCTCGTCGTTCTTGTAGTAGCCGACAAAGACGCCGGGCGATCGGTAGAGCACCTCGCCATTGTCGGCGATCTGGATTTCCACACCGGGCGACGGCTTTCCGACCGTGTCGGCGCGGATTTCGCCATCGGGCTGGGCGGTGATGTAGACGGCCGCTTCCGTCTGGCCGTAGAGCTGTTTGAGGTTGAGGCCAAGCGAGCGGTAGAAGGAAAAGATCTCCGGCCCGATCGCCTCGCCCGCCGTATAGCCGACCTTCATGCGGGTCAGGCCCATGCGGTTCTTCAACGGACCGTAGACGAGATATTCGCCGAGCCGGTATTTCAGCCGATCGCCGAACGGCACGCTTTCGCGATTGAGGATCTTCTCGCCCACCTTGCGGGCGTGGTCCATGTATTTGTCGAACATCCGCTTCTTGGTCGGGCCCGCATCCTCCATGCGCACCATGACGGCGGTGAGCAGCGTCTCGAACACCCGCGGCGGAGCGAAGAAATAGGTCGGAGCGATCTCCCGCCGGTCGGCATCGGCGGTCTCGGCACTTTCCGGGCAGCAGACGCAATAGCCGGCGGTATAGTGCTGGGCGTAGGAAAAGATGTGATCGCCGACCCAGGCAAGCGGCAGATAGGCCAGCGTTTCCTCGGTTTCGACGAGACGGTCGAAGGCGTTGGCGTTCTTCGCCGTGATGACGAGATTGTCGAAGGAGAGCATCACCCCTTTCGGACGGCCGGTCGTGCCGGAGGTGTAGAGCATGACGGAAAGGTCGCTGCCCTTGCCCTTCTCGATTTCGGCAAGCCAGTTCTTGTCGCCATTGGCCTCATAGTCCGCCTCGCCCAGCGCTTCGACACCGTCCAGCGCGTGCAGGTCGGTGTGATCGTAATCGCGCATGCCGCGGGTCTCGTCATAAACGATCTTCGTCAGCTGCTTGAGCTCGTCTCCCATGGAAAGCAGCTTGTCGACCTGCTCCTGGTCCTGGCAGATGGCGAATTTCACCTCGGCATGGTTGAGGACATAAACCATCTCCTCGGCAACGCTGTCGGCATAGACGGGCACGGGAATGCCGCCGAGCGCCTGCACGGCGCAGAAGGACCAGTAAAGGCGCGGCCGATTGGCGCCGACGATCGCCACCTTGTCGCCGCGCTTCACACCGAGCGCGGCAAGCCCCATGGAGAAGGCCCGGATCTCGGCAAGAAGCTCCGCCCAGGTCCAGCTCTGCCAGATGCCCAGATCCTTGTGGCGCATTGCCGGCCGCGATCCGAGCCTTGCGGCATTGGCCAAGAGAAATTTGGGAAACGTATCGACCGCGCGGCTGCCGGAATCGCCCATGCCAAACTTTGCCTGCGTATTCATACGCCGACCATCCTCCCTGAAAAATCCGGCTCCTTGCAAGCCGGCGCTCCCTCTCCGGCTCCTCCCGCCGGGGCTGAAACGGATCGCGAAAACGCCAAAGGGCGCCCGAAGCACAATTCAGCCTGAAACGGCGGCATATTGCAGAAGCCGGGCGGCGAGAGTCAACGCGCCGGGCCGGGGCATTTGTGCACTGCGGATGTTCCAAGCTTCGCTTGCGGCAAAAAGTCGTTCAAAAATCGATAATTGTCAATAAGTTAGCGATGGTCGAACAAATTGCCGCTGCAACCAAAGTCTATGGCGGGAAAACCCCGATCGTGGCGCCTCCGCGGCAGGATCGTGCCGCCTCGCAAGGCAGACTGCCAAAACACCGCGGCTTGCCGCGGGCCTGGATCAGGCGGCGGTCTTCACGCCGGTTCGGCATTGTTCGATGAAGGCGGCAAAGCGCCCCGCATCCATGGCACGGCCAAACAGGAAGCCCTGCACGCGTTCGATGCCGAAACCGCGCACCAGATCCCAGGTCGCGTGATCCTCGACGCCTTCGGCGACGACCGACATGCCCAGTTCGCGCGCCAGTCCGACGGCGGATTTGATGGTCTGCAACGAAAAGGAATCGCGCGTCGCACTGAGGACGAAGGAACTGTCGATCTTGAGCTCGGTGTAGGGGAAATTGCGCAAATTGGCGATGTTGGCGTGACCGGTACCGAAATCGTCGATGGCAAGCTCGAAATCATGGATGCGCAACCGCGACAGGACTTCCAGCGTCCGCGCATCGGGATCGAGCGCGGCGTCTTCGGTGATCTCGAAGCCGACCGAATTGGCCGGCAGGCCGGCCTGTCTGAGCATGGCGCAAATGCGGTCCGGCAGTTTCAGGTTGCGCATCATCGACGGCGTCAGGTTGAAGGCAAAGTGCAGTGCCGGGTTGAGACGGCGAAAGCCGACAATCGCCTCCAGCCCCTTGGCAAGCAGGCTTTCGGTCAGGGTCACGATCAGGCCCGACTGCTCCGCGACGGGAATGAACCGGTCGGGCGTATGGATGACATTGCCCTCGCGGTCGAGCCAGCGGGCCAGCGCCTCGGCGCCGTAGATCGTCCTGGTTTTGGTGTCGATCTTGGGCTGAAAATACGGAACGATCCGGCCCTCGGAAATTGCCTGCAAGAGGCTTTCCCGGGAAATGGCGCCATGCTGAAGCCTCTGACGATCGCCCGGCTGCGCATCCTTGCCGGTTCCACTTTCCAGCGGATCGGCTAGAAACAGGCGGTCGAGCCCCGCCTTGCTCACCGGCTTGCCAAGCTTGCCGATCAGATTGAGGCCCTGCAGTTTCGCCAGGCGGCCGGCATGTTCGAGGATGTCGCTCTTCACGCCCGACATGATGGCCAGACGGCCGGTGAACTGCCGCCCCTTGAGATGGCGAAGAAATTCAAGCCCATCCATCTGCGGCATCTGCAGATCGCTGACGATGAGATCGATATCGCCGTCCGATTCCGCCAGCAAATCCAGTGCCCGCAGAGAGTTTTCGGCCGTCAGAATGTGCGGCACGCGCAGAGCGGAAAAATAGGCGGACAGGATCGCGATCTGCACCGGATCGTCATCTATCAACAGGACTTTTCGATAGGGTATGGGTATCATCGTGCTGCCTTGTGGCGAAATCATCGCCGAAAATTCTTAAGAATAGGACAAATGCCAAAGTTAACGCAGCGCCTGTCGGCGAACCGGGCTTGAGCCGCCGGCCCGGCGGCGGGTGCCGGGGTGTTTCGAGGCGCGACCGGTCAATACCGATCCGCCGCGTGCCGCGCCTCGGCGGGTTCGCCGTTGTCAGCCTCAAGCGCCTTCATCAGCCGGGAAAATTCATGCTCGACATCGGCGAACAGCGCGCTTGGTTCACCGCCGCCTGCGCTGCCGCCGGCGGCCAGGGTGGCCGCTTCCAGCTTGCGACATGCTTCTCCCATCGCCCCCGCGCCGATGTTGAAGCTCATGGATTTGAGGGAGTGGGCAAGCGAGCTGGTTTCGGAATTGCCGCCCGCATCGATCGACGCGGCAAGCTTGTCAAAGATCCCCGGCGCGCTGCCGCAATAGAGGCTGCGCAACTGGGCAGTCATCCGATCGTGGTTTTCGCCGGCGATTTCGCGCAGGTTTTCCAGCATGGCGGGATCAAAAATGCCGTCGCCGCCAGCAGCCGACGGGCTGTCGGGTGCCGAGGGCGTGCCGGGTGCCGAGGGCGTGTCCGGGCCGGCTTGCGCGGCGCCCCTGCCCGGCTTTGCCTCTGCCGCCTGCGAAGTCAGATATCTGGCCAGGCAATCCGCCAGATCGTTCATGGTGAAGGGCTTGACGACGATCGCATCCATTCCCGCCTGGCGCGACCGTTGGCCGATGGTCTCGGCGAGATGGGCGGTCAGGGCAACGATCGGGGTTGCCGGCTTGCGGTGTTGCTTCTGCCAGTCCCTGATCCGGCGCGTCGCCTCGAAGCCGTCCATTTCGGGCATGCTGCAATCCATGAAGACCAGATCGAACTCGCCGGCGCGGACCGCCTCGACCGCCTCGATCCCGTTTCCGGCAAAGTGGGGAACGATGCCGAACCGCGCCAGCGCCTGGGCGGCCACCTCGCGGTTGATGGCATTGTCATCGGCAAGCAGGATCCGCGCGGAAGCATAGTTCGGAGGCGCCTGGTTGCCGGCCGTTCCCTCAAACCAGGCCCTGCCCAGCGGCTCTCCGTTCGCCAGGCGGCGGCCCAGTTTGACAATGGAAGGCGTGATCGCCGGCAGCAGCAGACAGTCGGCGGCCAGGCCATCCATGATCTGAAACTCCAGTTCGGGATTTTCGAGGTCGCCGATGGCAACCAGCATTGGCAGCGATCCTGGCGCGCTTGCCTGCTCCGCCCCGAATTGGGTCATGGCACTCTTCAACTGCTCGGGGCTTGCGAAAAGATGGCTGAACATGCCGCCATCGGCCGCGCCCAGCCGGTCTGGATCGAGCTCGACGACGCTGAAGCCCGAGCGCCTGAGCCCGTCGGCGATCACCTGCCGGGCCGGACCATCGGGATAGGCCAGAAGCACGCAGGATGTGCGGCTCTCAGCGGCCTCCACAACGGCCGGTGCGAGTTCGCCGATGGGCAGGGTAAACTGGAACGAGGACCCGACGCCTTCCTCGCTCTCGACCGTGAACCTGCCCTGCATGGCGGTCACCAGGCGGCGGCAGATGGTGAGGCCGAGGCCCGTGCCACCAAAGCGCCGGGTCGTGCTCTGGTCGGCCTGAGAGAAGCTGTCGAAAATCTTTCCGAGATTTTCCTTGCTGATGCCGATCCCGGTATCGGTGATCGAAAACCGCAATTGCGGTCCGTCTTGCGCGAATTCGCCGGCAATCCGCACGGCGACCGAGCCTGTCTCGGTGAATTTGAGCGCATTGTTGATCAGGTTGCTCAGAATCTGGCGGAGGCGGGTCGGATCGCCCTCGATCACCTCAGGCACATTGGGTTCGACAAAAGCGCTGATCTCGATCTGTTTTTCGGCGGCCGGCCTGTAGAACAGGCCCACCGCATCGGTGACGAATTCGTTGATGTTTACCGGCAGGCGTTCGAGTTCGAGCTTGCCGGCCTGGATTTTCGACAGATCGAGGATGTCATTGATGATGCCGAGCAGGCTGCGGCCCGACTTGGCGATGATGTCGGCATAGCGCTGGTGGCGCGGCGCCAGGCCGGAAGTGGCAAGCAGTTCCGCCGTCATCAGCATCGAATTCATCGGCGTGCGGATTTCATGGCTCATGGTCGCCAGGAAGTCGGATTTGGCCATGTTGGCCCGGTCTGCCTCGTCCTTGGCGATCTTGAGGTCGCGGGTGCGCTCCTCGACCCGCTCTTCCAGCGTCTCCTGATACTCGATGAGCTGGCGGTTGCGCGCGTCGAGGTCGACGATCATCTTGTTGAAGGACCGGGCCAGAAGGCCGATTTCGCCGCGCCCGTCCGTGGGCACGCGGGTCGAATAGTCCGATTGCTGGCCAAAATCGCTCATCAGCGTGGAGAGATGATAGATCGGCGCGGTAAGGCGCCGGATGATCAGGCGGGAAATCGCCGTTGCGGCAAACGCCATCGCAAGCGATGCCGCCAGGCCGTAGATGAGGCTCTTGAAGAAGTTGCCCCGGATGTCGGAGATGTCGGCGAGCAGGCGCACCGAGCCGACGGGCTGGCCGGCATAGACGATGGTGTCGGAAACCCAGAGATTGTTGGAAAACAGGATCTCCAGCAACGAGATGTCGCCGAGCACCCTGCTGCGGTCCTTGAGCAGGGCATCGAACCCCATCTGGACGAAGACCGCCCCCTCGGCATTGAGCACTTCCGCATAGCGGTAGGAACTGAGCTTCGAAATGCTGGTGAGCGCCTGCTGCACCATGCTGCGGTCGCCATCGGCCATGGGAACGGCGATCGCCGAGCCGAAGACCGCGGCGGTTTCCTGCAGTAATTTGATTTCATTGGATATTTCGCGCCGGAAGCCATGCCAGATGAAGCCGCATGAGGTGATGATAACCGCAGCAAAGATCACCACACCCGCCGCCACGGACAGGCGATGACCCAGCTTTTCCCGATTGGAGACGGCGAACTTCTTTTCCCGCATGCACTTCCCGCATTCGCTTCCAACATTCGCTTCCAACATTCACCGGCCAACCGGATGGGTCCCGGCACGAGCCGCCGGAGCGCCCGGCTTCGATGGTAATCGGTAATGGAAAAGAAGTTATGAACGCCGGCGACACCAGAGATGACACCGCGACGGGCTATTTCATCAGATGGGCATGGGCCGATGGTCCGACGCCATCGGGCACCGGAATCTTGGACTTCGCATAGTCTGAATTGATCTGGACGTTCGGCCCCTTGCCGACCTCGATCTGGTTGGCGATGATCGCCGTCCAGTTCGACATCTGGCCGAGGCGGCTTTCCTTGTCGATGAAGAGACGGGCCCTGGGGATGTAGATCGTTCCCTCGAAGCGCTCGGCATCCTTGCTGCGAATGCTGAACAACCGGTTGAGCGAGGACGAGCGGTCCTCGAAGAACAGAATGCCGGCCATGGGGCCGTTGCGCGGCGCGAGCAGATCGACCTGGGTCGATACGCCGAAATCGAAGACAGCCGCCTCGCCGGTAAAGGAAAAGCCGACATATTCGCCCGAAAGAGTGGCATTGCCGCCGATCCAGAGCGGGCCGTCCTTGACGACATAGATCCCGGCTTCAAGCGAAACCTTCGCACTTCCCTCGATGTGAATGCCGCCGCAATAGGTGCCGGGATGGAGAGTTATCGAACCCGTATCGATCCAGAAATTCTTTTCCCTGCAGGGGCCGGCGGCGGGTTGGCTGCGGCTCTTGAGCGGGTCGGCGATGCGCGGGCTGTCGGTTACCGGTCGCGGGCTGTAGCCTTCCAGCGAACCGAAATAGCCGCCGCTGGTGTAGGAGGTCAGGCTGTTGAGCGTCGCGCCCTTGGCGAGGGAAATGCTCTTGCTCGAATTGGAGTTGGAATAGATCGAACAGCCATTGGCCGACATGTTGGAGGTGCCCGTCAGGGCGAGTGCGTTGTCGGCGGAAGAATCGAGTGCGATGACGCAGATGCTTTCCTCGCCCGTCAGCGTCGCCGTGGCGCTCGCCTTCAGGGGCATGGCATCGGGATGGAAGAGATGCAGCAGCATCGGCTCCCAATAGAGGGAGGCGGAAACCGTTATCTCGCGTTTGTCGCGCGCGGCGTCCGTATCAACCTCGAAGGTTTCCCCGCCGCTTTCGCTGACCAGTTCCTGGCTCAGAAGGCCCCTGGCATAGGTCTCCGCCACGCCGCGGGCAGTCAGCTTGGTGGTGCCGGCGACCGCCAGTTCCTTGGCACCGACCAGGGCGGCCGCATCGACGGATTCCTGCAACGTGCCGCGAATGTTGCGCATCATCGTGTAGTCGACGCCGAGGCCGACGCACAGCAACAAGGGCAGTGCCATGACGCCGAGCGTAATGGCAAAATTGCCTTTCTGATTGGCAAAAAACGGTCTCAAGTCAGACTACGCTGTGGGTTTGGAATGGCCAACATGGCCGTATGAGATCATAATTTTCTTAATGAAAGCTTCCGACCGGGGGTCAAAAGCGACCTTAGGGAAGGTGCTACTCGACCACTTTCAGACCCCGGCGCTTGTCGCCTTCGAGCGGTCTGGCCTCCTCGAACTCCAGATCGACGATCCGGGTGCTGCGCTTGGCGACCTTGCCGGAGGAGATGAGGATGTCGTCGACATCCTTCTGAGCCTGGCCAAAATGGCCGGCGAGCTTGCGCACCCGTTCGTCGAGCCTGCCGACATCTTCCACCAGCCGGGCCACCTCGCCCTGGATGAGATGGGCCTGCTCGCGCATGCGATGGTCCTTCAATACCGACTGGATGACCTGGATCGACAACATCAGCAGCGAGGGAGAAACGATGACGATCCGCGCCCGATGCGCCCTTTGAACCAGCGTTTCGTGCTTCTCGTGGATGTCGGCAAAGATCGATTCCGACGGCACGAACAGAAAGGCCGTATCCTGGGTCTCGCCCTTGATGAAGTATTTTTCGGCAATCGCCTTGATATGCGCCTCCACATCGCGGCGGAACGCCTGGCCGGCGATCTTGGCACGCTCCGTAGTCTCGGCATCGCGGATCGCATTCCAGCTTTCGAGCGGGAATTTTGCATCGATGACCAGCGGCGGCGTGTCGTTGGGCATGTGGATGATCGCATCGGGTCGCGAGCCGTTCGACAGTGTCGCCTGAAAGGCATAGGCGCCCTGGGGCAGGCCGTCCTGCAGAATGGCCTGCATGCGGGCTTCGCCGAAGGCGCCACGGGTCTGCTTGTTGGCAAGGATGGCCTGCAATTCCACCACCTGGCCGGTCAGCGCGGTAATGTTGGTCTGGGCGGTATCGATGACCGCAAGGCGTTCCTGCAATCTGGCGAGGCTTTCCTGGGTATTCCTTGTCGTGTCGGTGATCGACTGGCCGATGCGCCCGGTCATCGCCTCAAGCCGTTCACTGACCGAACGGGCAAGATCGGATTGGCGCTGGGCGAGGTTCTCGTTCATGGCGGCAAGACGGCCGGTCAGTTCGTTCTGGGTCGCGACCAGTTCGCTCATCCGCGCTTCCGCCTCGCGCGCCCGCTCGAGTGCCGCCGCCTCATTGGCCGCCCGCCGCTTGCCGGCGCGCCAGGCAAGGACCAGCCAGAGCAGGAGGATGAGGCCGAGCGCCGCGACGGCCGCCGCAACGCATTCGCCCAGAGTGATGACGCGGCCGGCGGCGGTGAACACCGGCGAGGCAAACAGGGCGGAAAGGTCAAGATCGGAATTCATGCGGCCTGCCTAACAGATTCGGCCCGGATAAGCGAAGAAAAAGAACAAAACAGGAATAGCGCAGGCCCTGCCGATTGACGCGCCGGCTTTGAACCCATATCTGCCATTCGAAAGACTTCACCGAGACAAGGCGGGTTCGCCGCCGGACGGATACCATGCCCCTGCTCGACATCGTCACCCTGCCCGATCCGATCCTGCGCCAGGTCTCCGAGCCGCTGCAAGGTCTGGATGAGCGTCATCAGAAGCTGATCGATGCGATGTTCGAGACCATGTATGAGGCGCCGGGCATCGGCCTTGCCGGCATTCAGGTCGCGTTTCCCCACCGGCTCATCGTGATGGATTGCGGCGATCCCGAGGACGAGGCGCGCCGTGCCGCCGAGATCGAAGCCTGGCATCAGGCGGTAGCGGAAGCCGAAGCCAGGGGCGAGGCGCCGCCGGAACGGCCCGAGCGCCAACCCTCGAAGAAAGTGCCCTACGCACTGATCAATCCGAGAATTGTCGCAGCGAGCGACGCGTCCTCGCTCTATGAAGAGGGCTGTCTGTCGATCCCCGATTATTTTGCCCATGTGGAGCGGCCGGCCAGCGTGACGGTCGAATATCTCGACCGGGAGGGAAAGCCGCAGGTGATGGCGGCAAGCGGCCTGATGGCGACCTGCGTGCAGCATGAAATCGACCATCTCGACGGCAAGCTGTTCATCGATCACATCTCGGCGCTGAAGCGCAACATGGTGGTGAAGAAGTTCACCAAGATCGCCAGACAGGCCGGTCGGGGCAACGTCCCGCCGCTGGTGCTTTAGGCGATGTCCCTTCGCCTGATCTTCATGGGAACGCCGGAATTTTCGGTGCCGGTGCTGACCGCGCTTGCGGGCCATGGCCATGAGATCGTCGCCGTCTACACCCAGCCGCCGCGGCCCGCCGGGCGCGGCATGGCGGAAAAGAAGTCGCCGGTGCATGAAACCGCCGAACGGCTCGGCCTCACGGTGCTGACGCCGAAATCGCTCAGGGGCGAGGCAGAGCAGGCCGAATTCGCGGCGTTCGAAGCCGATGCGGCGATCGTCGTTGCCTATGGGCTGATCCTGCCGCAGGCCGTTCTCGATGCGCCGGAACTCGGCTGCTGGAACGGCCATGCCTCGCTTCTGCCGCGCTGGCGGGGTGCTGCCCCCATCCAGCGGGCGATCATGGCGGGAGACTTGGAGACCGGTGTCATGGTGATGCGCATGGAGGCCGGTCTCGATACCGGCCCGGTCGCCCTGGCGGAAAGGGTTGCGATCGGCCCCGACATGACGGCGGCCGAACTGCATGACGCCCTGAGCCAGGCTTGCGCCGATCTGATGGTGCGGGCGGTCGCTGCGCTGGAACGCGGCTCGCTTGAAACAGTGCCGCAGTCCGAAAGCGGCGTCAGCTATGCGGCGAAGATCAACAAGGCGGAGGCGCGCATCGACTGGTCGAGGCCGGCACAGGAGGCGCACAACCACATTCGCGGCCTGTCGCCCTTTCCCGGCGGCTGGACCGAGATGCCGGTCGGCGGCAAGCCTGCACGGGTGAAGGTGCTGCGCTCGGTTCTCGCCGAGGGGAGCGGCGCGCCCGGCACGGTGCTGGACGATCGGCTCACCATTGCCTGCGCAAGCGGCGCCGTGCGGCTGGAGCGCGTGCAGCGCGAGGGCAAGGGCCGGCAGGAGGCGGCAGAGTTTCTGCGCGGCAACCGGATCGCGCCCGGTACGACGCTCACCTGACGGCAAGCAAGGCCATGCCCCGCTACAAGCTCACGATCGAATATGACGGAACGCCCTATCGCGGCTGGCAGCGCCAGGACGGCTTTCCCTCCGTTCAGCAGGCGCTTGAAGAGGCGATTGCGGAATTCACCCGCCATCCGGTGACGCTGTTTGCCGCCGGCCGGACCGATACCGGTGTCCATGCGCTTGGCCAGGTCGCCCATGTGGATCTCGAAACCGAATGGCGGCCGGAAAAAATAGCCGAAGCCTCGAACGGCCTGCTGAAGCTCAACAGCCACACGGTGGCGGTGCTGGCCTGCGAAAAGGTGGCCGATGATTTCGATGCCCGGTTTTCCGCCAAGCGCCGGCATTACTGCTACCGGATCGTCAACCGCCCGGCCAATCTCACGGTGGAAGCCGGCCGCGCCTGGCATGTGAAGAAACCGCTCGATGTCGGCGCTATGGACCGGGCGGCGAAGGTGCTGGTCGGCCATCACGATTTCACGACGTTTCGCTCGACCGACTGCCAGGCGAAGAACCCGCAACGCACGCTCGACACGCTCGATGTGCGCCTTGCCGCCGATCATGGTGCCGGCGGGCGGGCGATCGAGATCACCACTTCCTCCCGCGCCTTCCTGCACAATCAGGTGCGCTCCATGGCCGGCTCGCTGAAACTGGTGGGCGAGGGCCGATGGACGGCCAACGATCTGCGCTCGGCGCTCGAAGCGAAGGACCGCAAGGCATGCGGCCCGGTGGCGCCGGCCTGCGGGCTCTATTTCATGCAGGTGGACTACTGACGGTTCGCAGCCGCTACCACATCCGCTCTCTGGCATAGTCGCCATAGCCGGCATCATAGGGTTCGGCCTCGAAGGCTCCGTCCTGCTCGCGGATCAATTGCCCGGCCGTGGGCACGGCACCGCTCTCATCGCCCGCCTGCCAGAGCTTGGAGCGCATCAGCGCCTTGGCGCACTGGAAATAGACCTCGCCGATGGCGACGACGATCACGCTTCTGGGCTGCCTGCCGCCCTTTTCGAACGAGGCACAGAACGCGGCATCGGCGGTGACGATCGCCTTGCCGTTGACGCGCACCACATTGTTCGAGCCCGGCACCATGAACATCAGGCTGACACGGCCGTCGCGCACGATGTTGCGCAGGGAATCGATGCGATTGTTGCCCCGCCAGTCGGGCAGCAGCAGCATCCCGTCGTCGGCAATGCGCACCACGGGACCATCATCGCCGCGCGGACTGGCATCCGTACCCTCCGGGCCGACGGTGGAGAGAATGACGAAACGGGAAGCGCCAATCCATCGGCGGTAGAGCGGCGTCAGCTGCCGCACGACCTTGGTCAGCGAACGCGGATTGGCCTCGTCGTAGAGTGCTTCGAGCGCTTCAAGGGTGGTGACGGGCGCGGCAAGGGGCGCGAAGGGCATATCAGGCATTTGCGGAAAACCAGTCTTCGAGAAAGGCGAGATAGATCGCGGTGAGCGTGTCGAGATCGGCGAGCGCCACGCGCTCATCGACCTGGTGCATGGTCCGGCCGACCAGGCCGAATTCCACGACCGGGCAATAATCCTTGATGAAACGGGCATCGGACGTGCCGCCGCCGGTGGAGAACTCCGGCGTCCTGCCGGTGACCGCGCGAATCGCCCTGGAAAGCCCGGCAACGAAATCGGTCTGGCCGGTGAGGAATACCGGGCTTACCCGGCCGATCCATTCGACGTCGAAATCGACCGGCTGTTCCCTGCCCTGGCGGATGCGCGCAGCCCTTGCCCCGGCCTCGAGCCGCCGCAGGATTTCGGCCTTCAGCGTTTCGCCGTCCCAGGTATCGTTGAAGCGGATGTTGAACCCCGCCACCGCCTTGCCGGGAATGACGTTGACCGCCGGATTGCCGACATCCACCGTGGTGATTTCCATATTGGTTGGCTGGAAATGCGGCGTGCCGCCATCGAACGGCGTTGCCAGCAGGGCATCGATCAGGTCGACCAGACCGCGCACCGGATTGTCGGCCAGATGCGGATAGGCGGAATGTCCCTGCATGCCATTGACGGTGATGCGACCGGAAAGGGAACCGCGGCGGCCGTTCTTGATGGTGTCGCCGATGGCCTGCTGGTTCGCCGGTTCGCCGACGATCGCGGCGTCCCACCTCTCGCCCCCGCCGGCCGCCCATTGCAGCAATTTGTCGGTGCCGTTGACCGACGGCCCCTCTTCATCCCCGGTGATCAGAAAGGAGATCGAACCCGCCGGCGAACCGTGCCTTGCGATGTAGGTCTCGACGGCGGCCAGGAAGCAGGCGATGCCGCCCTTCATGTCGACGGCGCCCCGGCCATAGAGAGTGCCGTCCTTCACCCCGGCGCCAAAGGGCGGCATGGTCCACTGCGCCTCGTCGCCCGCCGGCACCACATCGGTATGGCCGGCGAACATCAGATGCGGGCCATCCCCGCCGAGCCGTGCATAGAGATTGTCGACGTCGGCTGTGCCGACATCGGAAAAGACGAGGCGGTCGCATCGAAAGCCAATCGGTTCCAGCGCCGAAACGAGATAGTCCAGCGTACCGGCTGTGTCCGGCGTCACCGAGGGGCAGCGGAGCATTGCGGCAAGATGCGTTGCGGGGAGAGAGAGGGGAGCTGATTTTTCCATGCAACTCCCGTAGGCGCGACAATCGGCAAGGTCAATCGGGAAGCCGTGGACCGAGGCAAAACGGCGGCCGCGGGAAGCGGCCGCCGCGGTCAAACGCTCAACAAGGTCACTGCACGATCTTCAACGTACTCGCCTCGTGCTTGGCGTCTTTCATCGCCCATTCGATTTCGACCTTCTCGCCGGCCTTGATCCCGGGATCCTTGAAGGTGCTGGGCAGCCAGTAGGTGACGCCGTCCTGGAGCGTCACGCTGTGGACTGTGGCATCATAGGACTTCACCATGCCGGTCGCCATCTGGCTGGCGGCATAGACCGCTGGGACAAAGGCGAAGGAAGCCGTAAGAACGGCCGGGACAATCATGCGTTTCATGGGAGTGTTCCACTTTATCAGGCAGCCTTGGAAAACCGGCAGGCCTGTTCTTGCGAAGCCGTCAGGGAATGTCGCGTCGCGCGTCGGGTGCGTTCCGTCTGCGCCGGCACTGCCCCGGCTTCACCGGCGACGATAACGCCGGCCCGTGGCCAGCCTCAACTTAAGAAAACTTAATTTCCGCCGCCCCGCAATTGTCGCATTGGCGGCGGGCCGTGGCGATTCTCGTTCGGATCGCCTTCGCGGATCATCAGGTAGAGGATCAGCAGGGGCGACACCATGGGCAGGAAGATCAGCAGGGCGAGGGGTGCCGGCAGGCTGAGATCGTTGAGCCTCTTTACCGAAAGGGCGAGGCTGCTCCACAGGTTGAAGAAGGCGACACCCGTGAAGGCAAAACCGGCAAAGGCCTTCAAACCCTGATTCTCGCCGGCGGCCATGGCCCAGTAGACGACGAGAAAGAACAGGAGGAGCTGGAGCAGGATCGACAGGGCGTAGGACTGGCGGGCGATACGGCCGCCAAATCCGAAAAAGAGCCAGGCGAGCCCCGGTGGCCGCATTCCAAATGTCTCCCGCATCTTCGCTTTGTCGAGGGACGGCGTGCATTCGGTCACGCGCCGCAATCCCCTGATCAGGATAATCAGAGCGCTGAAAAACGCAAATCATCCTATCTTTTTGATTTAATTATGCTTTATCGGCCTTGTGATCGATTGCACGACAGAAAATCGCCCACCGGGCTAGCTTGCAATCATCGAAAGCGAACCAACCAGACGCCTCGATGAACCAAACCAAACGACAGGAGAGAGTCATGAACACCTTCAAGAAAACCGTTTTCGCAGTTGCCACTGTTTCCACGCTTGCCGTCGCCACCGCACCGGCCCATGCCGGCAACCCCTGGTGGGGCAAGCCCTTCGTCAAAGGCCTCGGCATGGGCGTTGGCATGGGTGTCGGCCTCGGCGTCACCAACGCCATCCTGAGCCCGAAACCGCAGACCGTGATCGTTCAGCAGCCGCAGTACTGCCAGCAGGTCGCCGTCTACAACGCCTACGGCCAGTTCCTCGGCTATCAGCCGAAGTGCTACTAATCAAAGCTGCCAATCCGCCGGCCTGATGGCCGGCGGGGTGCGGCAAACCCTTTGTGGGTCCGGCGGAGCCCGATGGACAACGCCCCAAGCCGGACGGCGCGCCGGACCCACAAGCTGAAATTCCCGCAAGGCGACAGGCCGCAGACCGGCCACCCGCCGGATCGTACAGAGCAGGGAAATTCGACAAAGGATTGCCTCTCGCAGCACCTTCTCTCTCCAAAGCGAGAGGAACGCCCTTACCCCCGGTCGAAAGACCGGGGGTTTCGCGTTTTGGGGAACGGCCGCTCTATGCTTTCGGCGATGTGCGGCGCCCGGCCGGCGTCGTCTCCTCGCGCCCGTTGAGCATGATCTTCTGCCAGATCTTGCGCGACAGGCTGGAACCGAGGGATTCGACATCGTTGACCGCATCGACCACTTCAGTGTCCGGAACGGCCTGGGCGTAAAGCGCTGCCAGCTTGCCGGTGACGGCGAGCATTTCCGAGCAATAATCGAGATAACGCGACAGATCCGGCCGGCTCATGACCCGTTTGGGCGATGAAGCCGTCGGCCTGAACTCGGCATGGAAAACCACCGGGTCCTTGGTGAGCTGGTGCATGTCGATGATGTGGATCAGCGAGCGCAGCGGGTGCAGGCCATCGAGAACCTTGCGCCGCTTGATACGCTCCTCCGATTTGAGCAGGGTCAGAAATCCCAGGCCGGCAAGCACCAGCGTGTTGATCGTCGCCTCAAGCCCCTGGACGAAGTCGAAGCCTTCGCGCGCGATGCGGTCGAAAGACAGAAAGGTGCCGAAAAACGCGAAGACAATGGCGCCGGCGGCGATCGTCAGGACGATCAGCGCCCGAAGCCAGAGAATGGGCACGGTGAGAGCCTGCGCCCGGTCACGGGTTTCGACGGCAAGATCGAGCAGCTCCTCGGAGACGTTCTGCAATCCCGAACCCGGAAACCGCTCGGCGATGCGCGCCTTCAGCCGTTCGGCGGTGGCGATGATCTTGTCGGGATCGAGATTGCGATAGAGCATGGCCGGTTTTACCGGTCAGTCGCGCAGCAATTCGTTGATGCCGGTCTTCGAGCGGGTCTTTTCGTCCACCGTCTTGACGATGACGGCGCAGTAAAGAGACGGCCCCGGCTCGCCATCGGGGAAAGGTTTGCCGGGCAGGGCGCCGGCGACGACGACCGAATAGGGCGGCACTTCGCCATAGAGGATCTCGCCGGTGGCGCGGTTGACGATCTTGGTCGACTTGCCGATATAGACGCCCATGCCGAGGACCGAGCCCTCGCGCACGATGCAGCCCTCGACGACTTCCGAACGGGCGCCGATGAAGCAATTGTCCTCGATGATGGTGGGCCCGGCCTGCAACGGCTCCAGGACGCCGCCGATGCCGACGCCGCCGGCCAGGTGCACGTCCCGACCGATCTGCGCGCAGGACCCCACCGTCGCCCAGGTGTCCACCATGGTGCCGGCGCCGACGCGGGCGCCGATGTTCACGTAGC
>JAGRLT010000001.1 GCA_020441665.1 Nitratireductor sp. | reverse complement strand
CGACGCCGGCGCCAACGTCGACGTCAAGCCGTCGATGCTGGCCCAGCTCGCGCTGCTTGTCGAACAGGAGATCGGCGATCTGGTCGCCGGTCCTGCGGTCGAGATTGCCGGTGGGTTCGTCGGCCACCAGCAGGCGCGGCGAGGGCGCAAGGGCGCGGGCGATGGCGACACGCTGCTGTTCGCCGCCCGACATCTGGCCCGGATAATGGCTGAGCCGCTCGCCGAGGCCGACCGAGGCAAGTTCGCCCGCCGCCTTGGCGAAGGCATCGCGATCGCCCGCCAGTTCGAGCGGTACCGCGACGTTTTCGAGCGCCGTCATGTTCGGGATCAGGTGGAAGGACTGGAAGACGATGCCGATATTGCGGCCGCGAAAGGCGGCGAGCGCGTCCTCGTTCTTGCCGGACAGTTCCTCGCCGGCGACCCGCACCAGGCCGCTATCGGCCCTTTCGAGCCCGCCCAGCACCATCAGCAGGGTCGACTTGCCGGAGCCCGACGGGCCGACAATGCCGACCGAACTGCCCTGGGCGACATCGAGATCGATGCCCTTGAGCACATGGACGCGGGAGGCCGCATCGCCGAGGGTCAGATCGACCTGGCGCAGTTCGATCACCGGCGGCTGATCGGGGTCCGTCATCGAAGCGGAGTTCGCGGAGGCTGGATTTCTCGCCACATTCATCCCATTTGTTTCGTGTTCTGCATGCGCGGCCGTGTCGTGGACGGCTGACGGAGGATTACGACCATGTGGGGTTTTACCGCCAGAATTCCAGCGGAAAGCCGTTCCCAGCAGGGCAGTCTCGTCGATGCATGACCATCAGGGCATGATCATCAGATCATGAGTATCAGGATTGAACCGGATGTCACATGAAGGATCGGTAATCCCGCCGCGCCGGGCCGCAGGCGGCCTGCTGGCACTGCTGGCGTTCTTGCTGTCGGCGCTGGTCGCGATCGCGCCGGCGGCCGGTCAGCTACCCCCGCCCCATATCGTCTTTGTCGGCGACAGCCTGACCGCCGGTCTCGGCGTCGGGCCCGGCAAGGGCTATCCCGAGCGGCTCGCCGCGCTGCTGGCGCAGGAGGGTCTGGACATCCGCGTCACCAATGCCGGCGTTTCCGGCGATACGAGTGCCGGCGGGCTGTCGCGGCTCGACTGGTCGGTGCCGGAAGATACGGACGGCGTGGTGCTGGCGCTCGGCGCCAATGATGCGCTGCGCGGCATTCCGGTCGCCGAGACTCGGGCCAATCTTGCCGCCATCATCGAGCGGCTGAAGGCGCGCGGCATCGCCGTCTATCTTGCCGGCATGGTGAGCCCGCCCAATATGGGCGCCGCCTATGCGGCGGAATTCGATCCGCTCTATCACGACCTGGCGCAGCGCTACGACGTGCCGCTCTATCCCTTCCTGCTCGATGGCGTGGCGGCGGCCGGCGATCTCAATCAGGCCGACGGCATGCACCCCAATGAAGCGGGCATGGCGGTGATCGCCAAGGCCATGCTGCCTTCGATGCGCGATTTCGTCGCCCGGGTCATGGGCGAGTAACAATTGCGTATCGGCGCCATTTCCGTTTGGCGCCCGGCGAAAAACGTGATTCCATCCAGTGGCGATTCGCGCCTCGAGGCAATCGGACCGCCGGAAGCCCGGCTTTCGGCCCTGCCGCCCGGTGCGCGGCGACCGTACAGACAGGAGGGATTGTCCATGCCCCGTTTGTTCACCGCCCTCAGGATACCCGACAGCCTGTCGCTGCAACTCGCGCTCCTCAAGGGCGGCCTCAACGGCGCGCGCTGGATCGACCGGGAGAACTACCACATCACACTGGCCTTTTTCGGCGATATCGACCGGCACACGGCGAACGATCTCGTCGTGGCGCTGGGCGGGATCGACCGCCACGCCTTCTCGCTCCGGGTCGACCGGCTCGACGTGTTCGGCAATGACAAGCCGCGGGCGCTGTTCGCCCATGTCGAGCCAGATCCGGCGCTGATGGACTTGCAGGGCGAGATCGAGCGGATCGCGACCCGCCACGGCGTGCCGCGCGACCGGCGGAAATTCGTTCCCCATGTGACGCTGGCCCGGCTCAAGGGCACCGCACCGCATGAGGTCGCCCGCTTCATCCATTCGCGCGGCGGCTATCATTCGGCCGAATTCGAGGTCGAGGGGTTCGACCTGTTGTCGTCGAAGGCCTCGATCGGCGGCGGTCCCTACCTCACCGAGGCGCGCTACCGGCTGGAGAGTTTCGAGGGGCTTTACGACGAAAGCGATCTTGAGGGCGAGTGGGCGGGGGAAGCGGCACCCCCTCGCATCTCCGTTCCGGCCTGAGACCTGTCCCGAATCCTATCCGGCGGGCCTGTCGCCTTCGTTCTGGTCCGGCGGCTCGATCGTGTGCTTGGCCAGCAGCGGGTATTGAAACGCCATGAAGACTATGGTCATCGGCATGGTCGCCCAGACCTTGAAGTTGACCCAGAAATCGGTCGAGAAGTTGCGCCAGACGATCTCGTTGGCGAGCGCCAGGAAGAAGAAGAAACAGGCCCAGCGGAAGGTCAGCTTGTGCCAGCCCTCGTCGTCGAGGTGGAACGGGCCTTCGAAGAGCAGTTTCAGCAACGGATAGCGGAAGGCGAACAGCGCGACGAACAGCGCCGTGCCGAACATGATGTTGATGATGGTCGGCTTCAGCTTGATGAAGGTCTCGTCCTGGAGATAGAGCGTCAGTCCGCCGAAAATGAACACCATGATGCCGGTGACCAGCGGCATGACTGCGATGCGCCGTTCCCAGATCCAGGTGAGGAAGAGCGAGACCGCCATGGCGACCATGAAGGCGGCGGTGCCGAGAAAGATCTTGCCGCCCAGGGCTTTCAGTGCCGGAAAGGCATCGGCGATCTCCGCGCCATAGGTGTTGGTCAGGAAGAAGACCACCAGCGGGCCCATTTCGAGGGCGAGCTTGGTGACCTGGCTGAGGGGTTGGGGTTTTTCCGACATGGGCTCGTTTCGGTCTGAAAGGGACTGGACTGGCGATCAGCTCTCGCGCGGCAGGCCGGCGATCGAGCGGGCGAATTCGCGCGCCTCGAAGGGTTCGAGATCCTCGACCTGTTCGCCGACGCCGATGAAATAGACCGGCAATCGGTGTTTGGCGGAGATCGCGACCAGAATGCCGCCGCGCGCCGTGCCGTCGAGCTTGGTCATGACGAGGCCGTTGACGCCGGCGACATCCTTGAAGATCTCGACCTGGTTCATGGCGTTCTGGCCGGTGGTGGCATCGAGCGTCAGCAGCACCGTATGGGGTGCCGTCGGGTCCTGCTTCCTGAGAACCCGGACGATCTTTTCCAGTTCCGCCATGAGTTCCTTCTTGTTCTGCAGCCGGCCCGCGGTGTCCATCAGCATGACGTCGCGCTTTTCCCTGCGGGTCTCCTCCCAGGCATCATAGGCAAGGCCGGCCGCATCGGAACCGAGCGGACGGAACAGGACGGGGGAAAGCGTACGCTCGCCCCATATCTTCAACTGCTCGATCGCTGCGGCGCGAAACGTGTCGCCGGCGACCAATGTCGTCGAGAAACCGGCCTCATACAGTTTGGCGGCGAGCTTGCCGATGGTCGTCGTCTTGCCGGAACCGTTGACGCCGACGACCAGAATGACATGGGGCTGGTGATTAAGGTCGAGGTCGAGATCGAGCGCCACCGGATCGAGGATGGTCTCGATTTCGTCCGCCATCACCTGGCGCACTTCCTCGTCGGTCACTTCCTTGCCGAATTTCTGGTCCGACAGGGCGTCGGTGATGCGCATGGCGGTTTCGACGCCGAGGTCTGCCTGGACCAGAATGTCCTCGAGGTCCTGCAGGGTGTCGTCGTCGAGCTTGCGGCCGGTAAAGACCTGGCTGATGTTTTCCCTGAGCTGGGTCGAGGAACGCGACAGGCCGCGCGACAGCCGCTTGAGCCAACCTTCTCGGCGCGCTTCCGTCTCGGCTTCTGCCTGCGGCTCGGGCTCCGGCTGTTTTGTCGCCTTGCGCTGGGTCAGGGTGACTTTGGAATCGCCGGCGGGCAATTCGGTGGCAGCTTCCTGCCGCCCGGCCGCCGCCTTCTGTTCCGCAAGCGCTGCCGTCTGACGGGCGGCTTCCTCTGCTGCCGCCTTTTCCGCCGCGGCCTTCTCGATCGCGGCCTTCTCGATCTCGGCTTGGCGCGCCGCCTCGCGCTCGGCAGCTTCCCGTTCGGCTTTCAGGCGTTCCTGTTCGAGCTTCTCCTGTTCGAGGCGCTGCCGCTCAAGCTGTTCCTGCTCAAATCGAGCGGCTTCCGCCTCCTTTGCCGCGCGCGCTTCGGACGCCTTGCGGTCGGCCTCGGCCCTCGCCGCCGCTTCCGCGGCCCTGGCCTTCGCCGCAGCTTCGGCCTCTTTCTTCTCGGCGGCCGCTTTGGCCTTTGCGGCCTTGTCGGCGGCCTGCTTCTCGGCCTTTTGCCTTGCCGCCGTTTCAGCCTTTGCCGCCTTGTCCGCCTCGGCGCGGGCCTTTTCCTCGGCGGCGATGCGTTCGGCTTCCGCCTTCTCTTTAGCTGCCTTCTCGGTGGCCGCCTTTTCTTTCGCGGCTTTCTCTTCCGCGATCCTTTCGGCCTCGGCCTGCTGGCGGGCTGCTTCCGCCACCGCCTTTTCTTCCGCCGCCCGGCGCTCGGCTTCTTCCTTCGCAGCCTGTTCCCTGGCTGCCTGTTCGGCGGCAATCTCCGCCGAGCGGTCTTCGACGACCTCCGGGACAATCTCGGGAGCGGCGTCGGGTGCCGGCTCCTCCTCCTTCCTGCGGCCAAAGCCGAAGGAGAAGATGCGCTTTAACAGCCCCGGTTTCTTTTCTTCCGCCATGGGTTCCCCTTGCCGTCAGGCGGCAGCGCTGCTGTCGGTGCCGGCAGCGAGCCGGCTGGTCAACATGCCATCGGCGATACCGGTAATCGCGACCTGCGTAAAGCTTCCAGGCTCGATCGCCGCTGCCGCTGGCAGCGCCACCTGGGTGAATTGCGGCAGGCGGCCCTTGTGATCCTGCTCCACCAGGACGGTGCCGGTCGTACCCACAAGGCTTTCATGATGGCGCTGCAGGGCCCGGTCCGCCGCCGCGCGCAGGATGCGCGCGCGCTTCCTGACGGTCTCGCGGTCGAGCTGCGGCATGCGCGCTGCCGGCGTTCCCCGGCGCGGTGAAAACGGAAAGACATGGACGAAGTCGAGGCCGCAGGCCTCGATCAGCGACAGGGAGCGCTCGAACATCGCATCGGTTTCGGTGGGAAAGCCGGCCATCAGATCGGCGCCAAGGGCGATCTCGGGCCGCAGCCTGCGCACATCCTCGCAGAACCGGATCGAATCTTCCCGGCTGTGGCGCCGCTTCATGCGCTTGAGGATCATGTCGTCGCCATGCTGCAAGGAAAGATGCAGATGCGGCATGAAGCGCGGTTCGCCGGCGATCGCCGCCATCAGCCCATCGTCGACCTCGATCGAATCGATCGAGGACAGCCGCAGGCGCTCGAGGTCCGGCACATGGCGCAGCACCGCCTCGACCAGCCGTCCGAGTTTCGGCCTGCCGGGCAGGTCGGCCCCCCATGATGTGGTGTCGACGCCGGTCAGCACGACCTCGCGATAGCCGTTGGCGACGAGTTTCCGAACCTGTTCGACCACCTCGCCCGCCGGCACGGAACGCGAATTGCCGCGGCCGAAGGGAATGATGCAGAAGGTGCAGCGGTGGTCGCAGCCATTCTGCACCTGCACGAAGGCGCGGGTATGGCCCTCCACCGCCTGCACCATGTGGGAGGCGGTTTCCCGAACCTCCATGATATCGTTGACGCGGACCTTTTCGAACGCGTTGACGCCGAAATCGGGCAGCCCGCGATAGCTGTGCGTTTTGAGTTTTTCCTCATTGCCGATGACGAGGTCGATCTCGTCCATGGCGGCGAAGGTCTCGGGCTCGGTCTGGGCGGCGCAACCCGACACGATGATGCGGGCATGGGGATTTTCCCGCCGCGCCCGGCGGATCGCCTGCTTTGCCTGGCGCACCGCTTCGCCAGTCACCGCGCAGGTGTTGATCAGGATGGCGTCGTTGGCCAGCGCATCGAGACCGGCCTCGCGCGCGCGGTCACGCATGACCTCTGTCTCATAGGCGTTGAGCCTGCAGCCGAAGGTGAGCGTCTTGATGGCCATTGCGCCGGTGCCGGTTCGGCGCAGCCTTCGTGCGGATGCGCCTCGGTTGAAATGAATTTGGCCGTATATGGCGTATCGGCCTTGCAAATGCCAGCTTGAAGGAAAAAGGTAGCGGCAACCTGGCGATATGAGGGTTCCATGGCGAGCGCGATCCGTTTCGGTCCGGCAGCACTTTGCGGTGTCGCAGGGCTGGGCTGCGCCGCATTCCTCGTCCCCATGGCGGGGGAAGCGTCGCCGGTGCCGGATTTCGTCTGCAACGTGACGCTGCATCCGGCCTTGCAGCGCGACGGCTATCTGCTGGGTCAGGGCATCTATCACATGGGCGACCGGGTCGGGCTGATCGGCTATGCGGAGCCCGGCGAACAATTGCCGCAGGTGCCTTCCGCCTCCGGCATACGGTTTTCCGATGGGGCGATCAGCTTCAGCGCCAGGGGAAAGAGCGGCTTTCTCGAACTGGCGGACGGTACGCGATTTGCCTGCACCGCCAATGCCGGCGGCAGCGGCTGGCTCGACAACGATCCGGGCCATCGGCCGCGCGTCGCGCGCTCGCTGCTCGGCTCGATCCTCCGGGCGGGCGACTC
Organism: Nitratireductor sp.; assembly: GCA_020441665.1. Classification (GTDB taxonomy): domain Bacteria; phylum Pseudomonadota; class Alphaproteobacteria; order Rhizobiales; family Rhizobiaceae; genus Salaquimonas. The sequence continues at coordinate 11,457 of JAGRLT010000001.1, read as the reverse complement.
GCCCAAGGCGCGGCAGATTGTCCAGATCCGCGAAGGCGAGGCGATCGAGATCCTGAGCGAAACCGGCAGTTTCCACGATGGCTGGCAGTGGGTGAAGGTGCGCTATGGCGACGGGCCGCAGGGCCCAAAGGAAGGCTATGTGTGGGGTGGCACGATCTGCACGGTGGACGGGCCGGAAATCAGTGGCGTGCACGACGGTTGCGAGAGCCTGACTGAGCCGGAGAACTGATCTCGCCTAATCGCGCTCGAACGCGCCCGTCCGCGCATCGAGGCGACCGGAATATTCGAATTCCACCGGCCCGGTCATCAGGATGTGATTGTCGCCGTTCCATTCGATCGTCAGATCCTTGCCGCTTGGCGGGGTGATGCGCGCCGTGCGATGGGTCAGTCCCTTGCGGGCGGCGGCTGCCAGCGTCGCGCAGGCGGCCGAACCGCAGGCCAGCGTCAGGCCGGCGCCGCGCTCCCAGGTGCGGATGACGATGTGCTCGGGGGTCATCACCCGGGCAAGGGTGATGTTGGCGCGATCTGGAAAGATCGGATGGTTTTCAAGAAGCGGTCCGAAGCGTTCGAGATCGTAATCCTTGACGTCGCGATCGACCCAGAAGATCGCATGGGGGTTGCCCATGCTGGCAACGCTCGGGCTGTGCAACAGGGGGGCGTCGATCGGGCCGATCTGCAGTTCGATCCGGGTCGTATCGGCAAATTCCTCGGCAAGCGGGATGTCCTGCCAGCCAAAGCGCGGCATGCCCATGTCGACGGTGATCAGGCCGTCTTCGCCAAGGGTTGCGGAGAGCAGGCCGGCCCGGGTGCGGAACAGCCAGTCGGCTTTCGTGTCGCCCCTGTTGAGATAGGCGGTGACGCAGCGCATGCCGTTGCCGCAGGCGCCGGCCTCGCTGCCATCGCTGTTGTGGATCAGGATGCCGGCATCGAAGCCGCTGGCCACGGGTGTGCGGATTTCCATCAACTGGTCGAAGGGAACGGCATCGGGCGCGGCGAGCGCCACTGCCGCCCGGGGCTCGATATGGGCGTCGCGGCCGCGCATGTCGGCAACGAGGATTTCGTTACCGGCACCGTTCATCTTGTAGAAAGGCACATCGACGGCCATGACACGCTGCTCCGGCACGCAGCCCGCGGCTGCCGCTGGCATATAATGCCGGGAGGCATCGGGTGCAAAGGCTTTGTCGGATGCGCGGCGGAGCCTTCGTTATCCTCGGGGCGCGATCCTGCCGATGGTGAAGACCTGGCCCGGATGGCCGGGCTCGAAGCGGTCGCGGGCGATGCCGGCCGCATCGAGGGCGGCGAGGAGGCGTTCCCTCGGCTGGGTCAGGGGTTCGTCGGTCAGCTGAAACGTGCCCCAGTGATGGCCGATGGCGCGTCGGGCCCCGAGCAGTCGAAACCCTTCCACCGCCTCCTGCGGGTTCATGTGCTGGAAACGCATGAACCAGCGCGGCTCATAGGCGCCGATCGGCAGGATGGCGCAGTCGAGGGAGCCGTGGCGCCGGGCGGCGGCGACAAAATTGATCCCGTCGTGAAAGCCGGTATCGCCGATATGGTGGAGCTTGAGATGCGGGGTTTCGATGGTGAAGGCGCACCACAGCGTCATGCGCCTGTCGCGCAGGCTGCGCGCGCCCCAATGGTGGCAGGGATCGAAATGGAGGGCGACGCCGCCCGGCAGGGTAACCGTGTCGCCCCAGTCGGCGGCGAGGGTATCGGCGTGTGGAATTGCCCTGCGCAGCAGGACGTCGTTGCCGAGCGGGGTGACGATCCGCGGCGCATGATCGTCCACCAGGCGGCTCAGCGTCGCCATGTCCATATGGTCGTAATGGCTGTGGGTGAGCAGCACCGCATCGATCTTCGGCAGGTGCCGGAAATCGATACCAGGATCGTTGACCCGTTTCGGACCGGCGAAGGAAAGCGGGCTGCACCGCCTGGACCAGACCGGATCGGTCAACAGGTTGAGGCCGGTGATCTGGATCAGGAAGGAGGCGTGGCCGATATGGGCGATGCGCGCTCCCGTGCCGCCGATCGAGGCGGGTGGGCGGTCCTTGTCGAACGGGCTGTCGAAGCGGGCAGGCCATCTGGCGCGCTTCCCCGACAATTGCCAGCGCAGCAGGTTCCCGAGCGAGCCCGGCGGTGTGCCGCCCGGATTGAAGAAGGTCCTGCCGTCGAAATGATCCGTCAGGGGGCCGGAATAATAGGGGTTTTTCCGCGTCATGGCTTTCTGTGGCGCGCATCGGGCGCCGGTCTGTTCCGATACAGGGCGTTAACGGCCTGTTTACCAGGTTTTCAGGCGTGATTGCTCCGGCAGGGAAAAATAGCACTTCACTTGCAATTTGGCAGGGATTTCCGGTCCAAAACGGAACGATCCGAGCGGCAACCGGGCTGGAGGGGCCCGGCACGAAAATTGCTTCGGATCCATGCCGGCAGGTCCGCTGCCGGCCGATGCGACGCATAACCCGAGCAGGATCCCGGCACGCTCCGATCCTGATCCGACCCCAAGGAGTGCCCGATGCGGGAGACCACGACCGGAACCATTCTTGCCGACTGGCAGGCCGATCATGCCGAAAAGTTCGGCAGGGAGCCGCTGAAGCTCAAGCATACGCTGCACCGTTCGGAGCTTTTTTCCGATGACCGGCTCGCCCGGCTGATCGAAAGAGCCGATCGCAGCCACTACCACGTCAATACGCGGGCGAAGGGCCCCGACGGCAAGAAGCGCCGCCGCGAGGGCGAGTTCGGCAAGTTGACGGGCATGGAAGTGCTCGAAGCGGTGCGCAAGGGCGACATCTGGATCAATCTCAGGGCGCCGCAGATCGCCGATCCGGCCTATGGCGAATTGCTGCGCGACATGTATCGCGAGTTCGAGGCGCGGGTGCCGGGGCTCCAGACCTTCAAGCACATCACCACGATCCTGATTTCATCGCCCAATGTCTATGTGCCCTATCATGCCGACGTGCCGGGCCAGATGCTGTGGCAGGTGCGTGGGAAAAAGCGTGTCTGGCTTTATCCCAATGAGGAACCCTATGTGACCCGCTCGGCGATCGAGAAGCTCATTCTGGGCGAATTGCATGAAGTCGACATGCCCTATGACGAGACGCTCGATGCCGGCGCGCAGATGCATGATCTCAAGCCGGGCGAAATGCTGCACTGGCCGCTCAATTGGCCGCACCGGGTCGAGAACCACGATTGCCTCAACGTCTCGGTGACGACCGAGCACTACACGAGTGCGATCCGCACCTCCTATGCCGTCCACTATGCCAACGGCTTGCTGCGCAAAGCGGGGATTTCCAACCCGGCAAAGCAGGAAGCCGGCCCGATGGCGCTTGCCAAGACGGCGCTTGCCGGGGCGGTCAAGTTTTCCGGTCTGCGCAAAAAGGCATCGAAACCCTATACGATCGATTTTGCCGTCGATCCGCAGGCACCGTCCGGGGTCCGGGACATTCCGCCTTACGCGCTGAGCCTCTAGGAGAAAGGCGGATGCGGCATCTGGCGTTGAGGGAAATCGAGACGGCGGAACCGGCGCGGGGCTTCGATGGCGAAGTCGCCGGCTCCGGCCGGCGACCCGAGCGGCAGGCGCCGCAGGAAAGAGCCGGTGACGGCAAGGCCCCGGTCGTCGCGGCTACCGTCAGCGCGCTGCCCGCCATTCTCGGGCTTGCCCGGGAATGGGAGGCGCTGGAAGCGCGCTGCCCGAATACGATGCTGTTCCAGTCCTATGCCTGGTGCCGCAATTTCGTCGAGTTCTCCGCCGGCAATGCGGATTTCGCGCCGCGGGTCGTCACCTTCCGCCAGGGCGGCAGGCTGGTCGGCCTGCTGCCCTTGTCGATACAGCGCAAGGGCGGGCTTGCGGTACTGACCGGCTTTGCCGAGCCCTTCCAGCAATATACCGACCTGCTGGTCGATCCGGCGATCGATCCCATCCGGCTGCAAAGGCCGATGCTCGACGCGCTGAAAATGACCGGGGCCGATTTCGTGCATTTCGGGCAGGTTCGCGGCGATAGCGCGCTGGCGAAAATCGCCGGGGGCGTGATCCCCGAGACCGGCGAAAAGGATGCCGCGCCCTATGTGGCGGTCGGCGCATTCGCCGATTTCGAAACCTATCACCAGACGATCAAGGCAAAGACCCGCAAGAATCTGCGCAATCTGCGCAACCGGCTGGAACGCGATGAAGGCGTGCGCCATCAGGCCGCGCGGGACGGCGCGCTGTTGAAGGCGGTGGTCGAGCGCACTTTCGAGGGGCGCGAAGCCTGGCTCGAACGGCTGGGAATTACCTCGCGCGCCTTTCAGGACAATCAGTTCAGGGCGTTTCTCGGCCGGTTCGTCACCGGCGAGGCTCAGGTTTCCGGCATCCGGCCGATCGCCATGTCGCTGACCCATGGCGACAGGGTGCTGTCCGATCAGTGGGGGTTCGTCTTTGCCGGGCGGTATTACGCCTTCATGGCGAACTGGAACCTGGACTATGAGGCCTTCAGCCCCGGCCGGCTGCATCTGGGCGAGGTGATCCGAACCTGTTTTGACGAGGGTTTCGAAGTGGCGGATTTTCTCATTCCCGCCTCCAGCTACAAGCTCACCTGGACCGACCATGCCATGCCGGTGACCGACCGGGTGATGCCGCTCACCTTCAGGGGCTGGATCCATGCGCGGCTCTGGCTCGATATCCTGCGGCCGCGCGCCAAGCAGGTCTTCTACAAGCTGCCGCAGGGCATGCGCCAGGCGATCATCAAGCGGCTGGGCTGAACCCCGCGCGGGGCGCTTCGAGCAGTCCCCGCTTGACTTTGCAGGCGAAATCCTGTTTGTGCCCGTGATCTCAGCCACGAGACCCTGAATGCGAAGGCCGACCGGGGCCAGGGGCCAAGCCCTTGCCGGAAGCTACCACCCAACAGCGCGATGCGCCCTTGGGTGATTTTCGCTTTTGTTTGCTGAACGGCATTTGGGTTTTGCGGCGGAAAGGCTCCAGCTTGAGGAAAGGTCTCCTCAAGCCACAAGGAATTGCACGTGTTTCAATCGCTGTCTGACCGCCTGAGCGGCATTTTCGATGGACTGACGCGGCGCGGCGCGCTTTCGGACAAGGATGTCTCGAATGCCCTGCGCGAGGTTCGCCGCGCGCTGATCGAAGCCGATGTGGCGCTGGAAGTGGTGCGCGAGTTTACCGAGCGGGTGCGCGAAAAGGCCGTCGGTGCCGAAGTCGTCAGATCGGTGACGCCGGGCCAGATGGTGGTCAAGATCGTCCATGACGAGCTTGTCGACATGCTGGGTTCGGATGCCGAGCCGATCTCGCTGGCCGCCAGCCCGCCGGTCACCCTCATGATGGTCGGCCTGCAGGGTTCGGGCAAGACGACGACGTCTGCCAAGATCGCCAAGAGGCTGACGGAAAAATCGCGCAAGAAAGTGCTGATGGCCTCGCTCGACGTGCGCCGGCCGGCCGCCCAGGAGCAGTTGCGCCAGCTCGGCGAACAGACCGCGGTCGACACGCTGCCGATCATCGAGGGCCAGCAGCCGGTCGACATCGCCAAGCGCGCCCAGCAGGCGGCGAAGCTCGGCGGCTATGACGTGCTCATTCTCGACACCGCCGGCCGCACCCATATCGACGAGCCGCTGATGGTCGAGATGGCCGACATCCGCAAGGCGACCGACCCGCACGAGATCCTGCTCGTCGCCGATGCGCTGACCGGCCAGGACGCGGTCAACCTGGCGAAGAGCTTCGACGACCGGGTCGGCATTACCGGCCTGGTGCTGACAAGGATCGATGGCGACGGGCGCGGCGGCGCGGCCCTTTCGATGCGTGCGGTCACCGGCAAGCCGATCAAGCTGATCGGCACCGGCGAGAAGATGGACGCGCTGGAGGATTTTCACCCCGCGCGCATCGCCGACCGCATTCTCGGCATGGGCGACATCGTTTCGCTGGTCGAAAAGGCCGCCGAGACGATCGACCAGGAAAAAGCCGCGGCGATGGCCAAGCGCATGCAGCGCGGCGAATTCGACCTCAACGATCTTTCCGAGCAGCTCTCCCAGATGCAGAACCTTGGCGGCATGGGTGGGATCATGGGCATGCTGCCCGGCATCGGCAAGATGAAGAAGCAGATCGAGGAAGCGGGCATCGACGATTCGATCTTCAAGCGCCAGCAGGCGATCATCTCCTCGATGACGCGCAAGGAGCGCAAGGCGCCGAAACTGCTCAACGCCAAGCGCAAGCAGCGCGTCGCCGCCGGCTCGGGCACGTCGGTGCAGGAGATCAACAAGCTGTTGAAGATGCATCAGCAGATGGCCGGCATGATGAAGAAGATGGCGAGCCAGAAGGGCGGCCTGTTCGGCGGCGGCATGATGCAGAAGATGCTGGGTGGTCTTGGTGGTGGCCTGGGCGGCGGATTGCCGGGCCTGCCCGGTGGCATGGGCGGCCTTGGAGGCGGCGGCATGCCCGATCTTTCCAGGATGGACCCCAAGGAGCTTGAGCGCATGGCGCAGCAGATGGGCGTCAAACTGCCCAAGGGTGGCATGGGGAAAAAGCGATGACCGGCATGACTTCCGAGGAAGCCCTTTCCAGGCTCAAACATTTCCGCGCCTCGATCGACAATCTCGACGCCGCGCTCATCCACATTCTGGCCGAACGCTTCCGCATCACCAAATCGGTGGGCGAGCTCAAGGCCGGTGCCGATCTTCCTCCGGCCGATCCGGCCAGAGAGAAAAGACAGGTCGAACGGTTGCGCAAGCTGGCGCTTGACGCCGATCTCGATCCCGATTTCGCCGAAAAGCTTCTCAACTTCATCATCCGGGAAGTGATCCGGCATCACGAACAGGCGCGCTCCTAGGCCCGCCTACAACCAGTCAGACAAAAGGAACTCAAATCATGGCTGTCAAACTTCGCCTTGCACGCGGCGGCTCGAAAAAGCGCCCATTCTATTCCATCGTTGCCGCCGATGAGCGCTCGCCCCGCGATGGCCGCTTCATCGAGAAGATCGGCACCTACAACCCGATGCTGCCGAAGGAAGGCGAGCGCGTCGTGCTCGACAAGGCGCGCGCCGAGCATTGGCTGAAACACGGCGCCCAGCCGACCGACCGGGTTGCCCGTTTCCTCGATGCCGAAGGCCTGATGAAGCGCGCCGAGCGCAGCAATCCGAAAAAGGGCGAGCCCGGCAAGAAGGCGCAGGAGCGCCTTGCCGAAGCCAAGGCCAAGGAAGAGGAAGCGGCCGCTGCCGCCGCTGCCGCGGCGGAAGAAGCCAAGGCCGCCGCTGAAGCGCCTGCCGAGGAAGCAGCAGCCGAGGCTCCTGCGGAAGAAAAAGCCGAGTAATCGGGGCCTATCCGGTTTCGTGAAGACGAAAGGGCAGCCCTCAGGCTGCCCTTTTTGTTTGCGTTTCGAAGCGTTTAGAGCCTGAAAGGCTCCACAGCTAGAGTTCCGTCACCCTGAGATAGGAGCGCAGCGTATCCCAGCCCTTGGGGAAGATATCCTTCGCCTCGTCGTTGCTGATCGAGACCGGGATGATCACCTTGCCGCCGGGCGTCCAGTCGGCGGGGGTGGCTATTCTGCGCGCATCGGCCAGTTGCAGCGCGTCGATCACCCGCAGGATCTCGTCGAAATTGCGCCCGACATTCATCGGATAGGTCATGGTGAGGCGCAGCTTCTTGTCCGGATCGATGATGAAGACCGAGCGCACCGCATCGGTGACGTCCTCGCCCGGATGGATCATGTCGAAGGCGCGGGCGATCTTTGCCTCGGGATCGGCGATGATGGGAAAATCGACATGGGTGTTCTGGGTGGCGTTGACATCCTCGATCCATTCCCGGTGCGCATGGATCCAGTCCGTCGACAGGCCGATCGGCCTGACCCTGCGGCTGGCGAATTCCTTCGAAAGCTGCGCCGTGCGGCCGATCTCGGTGGTGCAGACCGGGGTGAAATCCGCCGGATGGGAAAAGAAAAACGCCCAGTGATCGCCGATCCAGTCGTGAAAACGGATCGGGCCCTGGGTGGTTTCGGCCTCGAAGTCGGGGACCAGATCTCCAATGTGTATGCTCATGTCTTTCTCCATGGGTTTCGACCTGTCTCGCACGGAGCGGGGGAGGCGCCTATGATCTGGGTCAATTGATTGCAATTGCACCTTCCTGCCGTCACGGGCGGCCCGGGCAGAACCGGCGGCTGTCGCAAGCCGCTTTACTTGGCGCTGCTTCTGCGCTCAAAGGTGGCGCATGAACAAAGCCAGCGAACTTTCGGTCCTGATTGCCGTCATCGGAGCGCCGCACGGCGTGCGGGGCGAAGTGCGGGTCAAGCCGTTCGGCGAGGCGGACAGGCTCGACCAATACGGACCGCTGTTCGATGCCGCCGGGCGGCGGTTCACGATCGAGACGCTGCGGCCGCAGAAGTCGGTCCTGGTCGTGCGGTTTGCCGAGGTCGCAGGCCGCGAGGCGGCCGAAGCGCTTAACGGCGTCGAACTCTTCGTGCCGCGTGGAGCGCTGCCGGAAACCGAAGAGGATGAATTCTATCTCTCCGATCTCATCGGGCTTGAAGCGGTGTCGCCCGAGGGCGAGAGGCTCGGCGTGGTGAAGGCGGTCGACAATTACGGCGCCGGCGATGTGGTCGAAATAAAGTTCGCCGCGGGCGGCGGCGATCTCTTTGCCTTTACCCGGGAAAATTTTCCGACGGTCGATGTCGCCGCGGGCAGGATCGTCTTCGTGCCACCGGCCACCGTCAGCGCGCGCGAGGAAGAATGATGGGCGGCGTCCGCATGGAGTGTTCATCGCTTCCGAGGAGAGGCGGGGTGCGTGTCGCATGACCTTCCGCGCCAGCGTCATCACCCTCTATCCGGAAATGTTTCCAGGTCCGCTCGGCGTGTCGCTTGCCGGCAGGGCGCTTGAAACCGGCGCGTGGTCGCTCGAGACCGTTGCCCTGCGCGAATTCGGCACTGGAAAGCATCGCCAGGTCGACGACACGCCGGCGGGCGGTGGCGCCGGCATGGTGCTGCGGCCCGATGTGCTGGCCGCGGCAATCGATAGCCTCTCCGATGCGGGCGAGGAGCCGGCAAGGCCGCGCCTGCTGATGAGCCCGCGTGGCAGGCCGCTCGATCAGGCCCTTGTGCGCGATCTTGCGGCGGGGCCGGGGGCGGTGATCGTCTGCGGCCGGTTCGAGGGCGTCGATGAACGCGTCATCGCCGCGCGCGGGCTGACCGAAATCTCGATCGGCGACTATGTGCTGTCGGGTGGCGAGCCGGCGGCGATCGTGCTGCTCGACGCGGTGGTGCGGTTGCTGCCCGGTGTCATGGGCAACGACCAGTCGGGCACGCATGAGAGTTTCGAGGCCGGGCTGCTGGAGCATCCCCACTATACCAGACCCGCCGAATGGGAGGGCCGGGCGATCCCCGACGTGCTGACGTCCGGCGATCACGGCAGGGTCGAACGCTGGCGCCGCGAGCAGGCCGAGCGATTGACGGCCGAGAGGCGACCTGATCTTATGCCGGACATGGGCACTGCGCTCATTTGCAAGGACTGACCGTACCGGAACGGAGGTGGCCAGTCCGGTGCCGAGGCATGCCCGAAGGCATGTCTTGGGGGAGGGAAAATGACCGCGATCATACTGGGTGTGCAGTTGCTGGTGGCTGCCGGCGCAGCGCTCATGGGGATGAAATACCTGGCGGGACCAGTGCCGGCCGATTATCACCGGAACATCATCGAAAAGGACGGCGGCAGCATCGAGGCCGGCCACCGGCAGGTGCTGAACGCACTTTACCGCTCGATGGGCGCGGGCTTTGCGGGGCTGGCGGTGTCGCTTGCGCTGCTTGCCTGCTTTGCCGGCGACAGAGTCTGGGGCCAATGGGCAATCCTCGTCACCGGGCTGGTTTCCATCGTGCCGATTGTCGTCGTCACCTACAGGACGGAACGGGAAACCGGCGTGAAGACGCCCTGGCGGATCGCTGCCGCTCTGCTGGTCCTGCTGGTCGCAGCCTTCCTGCTCTTCCTCGCCCGCTGACACCCCTCTCGCGCCGGGCGGGGAAGCGTTCGATGGCACACACAAAAATGTCGGCTGAGTGTCGACAAACTCCCTGTTTTCGCCTATAGCAGCGCGGAATTTCCGACATGCCGGAAAATGCAATCGACCGGATCAGGCCATCCGGAGCGGGGTGAGCGGGTTGCCGCGAAGCGTTCACGACGCACCCTGAACCGGGCCTGATCCCTCCAGGTCGCTCTTGCCTTTCAAACAAGAACAAGCGTGCTCCGCAGAGAACCGCATACGGGAAAGCTGGCGGGCAACGAAAACGAAGGTACAGTCCCATGAACATCATTCAGCAGCTCGAGGCCGAACAGGCCGCAAAGATCGCCGAAAAGCGCTCCTTCCCCGAATTCGAACCCGGCGATACCGTGCGCGTTCTGGTCCGCGTCACCGAGGGTACGCGCACCCGCGTGCAGGCCTATGAAGGCGTCTGCATCGCACGCTCCGGCGGCGGCCTCAATGAGAGCTTCACCGTGCGCAAGATTTCCTATGGCGAAGGCGTGGAACGCGTTTTCCCGGTCTATTCGCCGCTGGTCGAAGGCGTCGAAGTGGTCCGCCGCGGCAAGGTGCGCCGCGCCAAGCTCTATTACCTGCGCGACCGTCGCGGCAAGTCCGCCCGCATCTCCGAGAAGACCAATATGCGCGCCAAGAAGCTGAACGATGCCGAGCGCGCGGCCTTCCTGGCGGAAAAAGCCCGGCTGGAAGCTGAAAAAATCGCTGCCGCGGAGGCACTCGCCGCAGAGAAGGCGGCCGAGGATGCCGCCAAGGCCGCAGCGGCAGCCGAAGGCGAAGCCAAGGAATAAGGGTTTTTTCAAATCCCGGTACGACGAAGGCGGCCTGCGGGCCGCCTTTTTCATGTCCGGGTTGATGTTCGAGGCGGCCGACGGTTCGGCTGTTCGGCCCTGAAGGGCTCCAGGGACGCGAAGGGCGATATCGCCTGTCAAGCATTCTTGACCTCCTCCCGGCCACCGCTTAGATCAACGCCAGCAACTTCCTTTCATACCGACACGGAAACCCGTCATGGCCGATGCACCGAAAACCCTGTACGACAAGATCTGGGACGCCCATATGGTGGCGCAAAACGAGGACGGCTCCTCGCTGCTCTATATCGACCGCCATCTGGTGCATGAGGTGACGAGCCCGCAGGCTTTCGAGGGCCTGCGCATGACCGGGCGCAGCGTGCGCCAGCCGGGCCAGACGCTTGCCGTGGTCGATCACAACGTGCCGACCTCGGCCGACCGGGTCAACGGCATCAAGAACGAGGAAAGCCGCATCCAGGTCGAGGCGCTGGCCAAAAACGCCGCCGATTTCGGCATCGAGTACTATTCGGAACACGACCAGCGCCAGGGCATCGTCCACATCATCGGGCCGGAGCAGGGCTTCACCCTGCCGGGCATGACGATCGTCTGCGGCGACAGCCACACCTCGACCCACGGCGCCTTCGGCGCGCTGGCGCACGGCATCGGCACGTCGGAGGTCGAGCACGTGCT
>JAGRLT010000158.1 GCA_020441665.1 Nitratireductor sp. | reverse complement strand
TTCGGCCATGGGTGTTCTTTGGGTCGCGAAAAGCTAACGGTGTTCACACCGCGTCGCTTTCCGCTCCTAGCCGAAGACCAAACTCCCGGCGTTCAAACGATTCCATCTAAACAAGACACGCTCTAACTGAATCGCTCGAACAGATCCGTGCTCGCCGCCGGCAGCCTGCCCATCTCGCATCGCGCCGCGTCGGACAGCCAGGCCTCGGAGGGTTCCAGCAATTGCCGGTAGAGCCGCGCCACCCCCTCGCGGCATTCGGCCTCCGGCCAGTCCTCGGGCAGCAGGCCCTGCGGCAGGCCGCTCAGGCGCAGGGCAATACGCCGCCAGCCATGGATCAGCAGGCAGCGCAGCGCCAGCGCTTCGAGCGGCCGCGGCACGCCCTGATCGCGGATCACCGCTTCCAGCGGCGCGAACACCGCCAGCAGATGCGCCATCGCCGCTGCTTCCGATGGCGGCGCGACGAGTTTCAGGAACCAGTCCGGCTTCTGGACGAACGCGCCACGATAGACCATCGCATCCGCGCCGGGTGCTTCGCCGGCGGCAGGGTCGATCCCGGCAAGATCGATCAGGAACCATTCCCGGGTCAGCCGGATCGCGCCTTCCGGCAGGGCGGTGTCGCCAGCCTCCTGTGGCTGGCAGACCAGCACCCAATCGCCCCAGCTCTCCCCCTGCTTGCCGGGCCGGTGCGCCGGCCCCGCATAGATGCGCCGGGCAGCGCGGCGGAATTCCGCCTCGCGCTGCGGCGCCAGCCGGTAGAAACTCGCCCTTCCCTCCCGGTGCCGCTCGATCCAGCCATCGGCCGCCAGCCGCGAAATCGCGGTGCGCACCGCGCCCGCCTCGACCCCCATGACGGTCATGATCTCGCCGAGCGACGCGGCCGAGATCGACCCGCCGCGCGGCAGGATCGCATCGCCGAAAACCGAAACGATCAGCGACCATGTCTTGAGCCGCACCGGCCTGCCGAGCTCGGCCGCAATGCTTTCCGGCATTTTGGCCGGCAGATTGGCCGGCAGATCGGGCGGTGTCGCAATGTTCATGCGCGGCTCAATAGAGGTTCATCGTATGGAGTTCATAGGCGGCGACGGGCTCGCCATCCTGATTGGCGAGCGCCACATGCCAGCGCACTTCGCCATAGGTGTCCGTGCGCCGCGTCTTGCGCTTGACGGTGAGCGCCACCGAGATCGCGTCCCCCGGCGATACCGGCTTCATGAACTGCAGGCCGTCAAGCCCGGTATTGGCGAGCACCGGTCCCGGATCAGACTGGACGAACAGCCCCGCCGCGAAGGAAAGCAGCAGATAGCCATGCGCCACCCGGCCGGGAAAGAACGGATTGGCCTTCGCCGCCGCCTCGTCCATATGGGCGTAGAAAGTGTCGCCGGTGAAATGTGCGAAATGCTCGATATCCTCGAGCGTGATGGTCCGGGGCCCGGCATGGAGGGTCTCGCCGATCGCCAGTTCGCCGAATTTGCGGCTGAAGGGATGGGCGGTTGCCTCGATCTGTGCCGCCCCCGGCACGTAGCGGCCGGTCACGGCGGTGACAATATCGGGCGAGCCCTGAACGGCGGTGCGCTGCATGTAGTGCAGCACGCCGCGAATGCCGCCCAGTTCCTCGCCGCCGCCGGCCCGCCCCGGCCCGCCATGCACCATATGCGGCATCGGCGCGCCATGGCCGGTCGCTTCCGCCATCGAGGCGGCATTGTTGAAATAGAGCCTGCCGTGCCAGGCCGCGCATTCGCCGACCGCCCGCCGCGCGACATCCGGGTCCGAGGTGAAGACAGAGGCGACCAGGGAACCGCCGCCCCGGTTCATCAGCGCGCAACCATGGGCGATATCGCGATACCCCATCACCGTCGAGACCGGCCCGAAAGCCTCCACCGAATGCACCGCCGAGGCGCCATCGGGATCGGCGCAGTGAAACACCATCGGCGGCAGGAAGGCGCCCCTTTCCGTCCCCTCGCCCACGGGCTTCAGGCTTTGCGGATCGCCGCAGACGCGCCTCGCCTCGCTGCCGATCGCGGCGGCCTTTTCCAATACGTCGTCGCGCTGGGCTTTCGACACCAGCGCGCCCATCCGCACCCCTTCCACGTCGGGATCGCCCATCACCGTATTGGCAAGCCGAGCGGTCACCGCGTCGATCACCGCATCGACCTGCCCCTGCGGCACCAGAATGCGGCGGATCGCGGTGCATTTCTGCCCCGCCTTGGTGGTGATCTCGCGCACCACTTCCTTGACGAAGCCGTCAAAATCCGGGCTTCCGGGCGCCGCATCCGGTCCCAGCAGCGAGGCATTGAGACTGTCCTGCTCGGCCATGAAGCGCACCGAATTTGCCAGCAGGTTGGGATTGGCCCGCAGCATGCCGGCCGTCGCCGCCGAACCGGTGAAGCCGACCACATCCTGACAGTCGAGCCGGTCGATGAGATTGCCCGTCGACCCGGCGACAAGCTGCACCGCACCCTCCGGCAACAACCCGCTTTCGATCATCAGCCTGAAACAGGCTTCGGTAAGATAGGCCGTGGCGCTGGCCGGCTTGACGATCGCCGGCATGCCGGCAAGCAGCGCCGGCGCAAGCTTTTCCAGCATGCCCCAGACCGGAAAGTTGAAGGCGTTGATGTGAACCGCGACACCGCGCAGCGGCACCGCCACATGCTGGCCGACAAACGTGCCGTTGCGCGACAGGCCCTCCACATCGCCGTCGATGTAAACCTGACCATCCGGCATTTCCCGCCTGCCCTTGGCGGCGAAAACCTGCATCGTGGCAATGCCGCCATCGATATCGATCTTCGAATCGGTGAGCGTCGCGCCGGTATGCCGCGACAGGCGGTAGAGGTCTTCCTTGCGTTCGTTAAGATAGAGCGCCAGCGCCTTCAGCATTCTGGCGCGGTCGTGAAAGCCCATCTCGCGCAGCGCGGCCCCGCCCCGGTTCCGGGCGAAATCGCGCATGGCGGCGAAATCGAGCGCCGCCCCGCCGATGCGCGCCACCGCCTCGCCATGGATGGCCGACACCACCGTGGTGGCACTCTCGCCGGGGCCAACCCATTGGCCCAGCGCGAAACTGCCGACATCGATCACACCCATGACAGGCCTCCGGAAGCTAGATGCATTTGCCGTTCCTTGTAAAATGTTACAAATATTGACAGGTGTCGAAATTTTGTAAAGTGTCGCCGGCGGATCAGGGAAATCTTCCCCGACACGTTGCGCCGCAATCGCCCTCTCCCTTATGCTGCACGGCCGGGGAACGGGCCAATCGGGAGGAAAGATGAGCGCACCGCTTTTGACGGAACTGCACGACGGCGTGCTGGAAATCACGCTCAACCGGCCCGACCAGCTCAATGCCTTTACCGTCGAGATGCACGAGCGGATTCGCGCCGCCTTCGAGCGCGCCCGCGACGATGATGCGGTTCGCGCCGTCATCCTCACCGGCGCCGGGCGCGGTTTCTGCGCCGGTCAGGACCTGTCCGAGCGCGATCCGAAGAAGGGTGGGATCGTCGACCTCAAGGATACGCTCTCGACCAATTACAACCCGCTGATCCGCACCATCCGCGCACTGGAGAAACCGGTCATCTGCGCGGTCAACGGCGTTGCGGCGGGCGCCGGTGCCAATCTGGCGCTGGCCTGCGACATCGTGCTGGCGGCCGAAAGCGCCAAATTCATCCAGGCTTTCGCCAAGATCGGACTGATCCCCGATGCCGGCGGCACCTGGTCGCTGGCCCGTCTCGTCGGCGAGGCGCGCGCCAAGGCGCTGGCGATGACCGCCATGCCACTGCCGGCCCGGATCGCCGAGGAATGGGGGCTGATCTGGAAATGCGTTGCCGACGACGCGCTGATGGGCGAGGCGCGCGCGCTTGCCGCCGGGCTCGCCGCCGGCGCGACGCTCGGCATCGGCAAGACCAAGACCGCGATCCAGCATGCCTCGATTCACAGTTTCGACGAACAGCTCGATTTCGAGGCCGAAACACAGGGGGAACTGGGCCGCAGCGAGGATTTCCACGAGGGCGTCAAGGCCTTCCTCGAGAAGCGGCCACCTGAGTTCAAGGGCAGGTAATCATGACGCTCACCGCGCAGCAAAGGGCACAAAAAAGTGCCGAGGCCATGTGGGCCAATGACCGAGCCTCGAAAGGCATGGGCATGGCGATCGATGCCGTCGGCCCGGGCACGGCGACCCTCTCCATGACCGTCGAGCGCCACCACACCAACGGCCACGACATCTGCCATGGCGGCTTCATCTTCACGCTCGCCGACTCGGCCTTTGCCTTCGCCTGCAACGCCTACAACCAGGTGACCGTCGCCCAGCACTGCACCATCAACTTCCTGGCCCCCGGCAGGCTCGGCGACCGGCTCACCGCCCATGCACGGGAAATCCGCCGTGCCGGACGCTCCGGCATTTACGACATCACGGTCACCGATCAGGACGGCAAGGCGATCGCCGAGTTTCGCGGCATGAGCCGCACCGTCCAGGGCACCCTGTTCGAGGAGGAAGAGGCATGAAGGACCTGACCCCCGACCGCAGCAGCCTCGATCCGATCGAGATCGCCTCGCGCGACGAGATCGAGGCTTTGCAACTCGAGCGGATGCAGTGGTCGCTCGCCCATGCCTATGCCAATGTGCCCTTCTACAAACGGTCTTTCGATACCGCCGGCATACACCCCTCCGACCTCAAATCGCTCAAGGATCTGGCGAAGTTTCCCTTCACGATCAAGACGGATCTGCGCGACAACTATCCCTTCGGCATGTTCGCGGTACCGCGCGAGGAAATCGCCCGCGTCCATGCCTCTTCCGGCACCACCGGCAAGCCGACCGTCGTCGGCTACACGAAAAACGATATCGACACCTGGGCGGGCGTCGTCGCCCGCTCCATGCGCGCCTCGGGAACACGGCCGGGCGACATCGTTCATGTCTCCTATGGCTATGGCCTGTTCACCGGCGGGCTCGGCGCCCACTATGGCGCCGAGAAGCTCGGCTGCACGGTCATCCCGGTCTCCGGCGGCATGACCGCAAGGCAGGTGACCCTGATCGAGGATTTCCGCGCCTCGACCATCATGGTCACCCCTTCCTACATGCTCGCCATCCTCGACGAATACCGTGCCCAGGGGCTGGACCCGGCGAAGAGCCCGCTCAATGTCGGCATCTTCGGCGCCGAGCCCTGGACCAACGCCATGCGGCGCGAGATCGAGGAAACCTTCGACATGCATGCGGTCGACATTTACGGCCTGTCGGAGGTGATCGGCCCGGGCGTCGCCAATGAATGCGTCGAGACCAAGGACGGACTGCATGTCTGGGAGGACCACTTCTATCCCGAGGTGATCGATCCCGTGACCGGCGAACCGGTGGCCGATGGCGAAATCGGCGAACTGGTCTTCACCTCGCTCACCAAGGAAGCCTTTCCGATCATCCGCTACCGCACCCGCGATCTGACCCGGCTTCTGCCCGGAACGGCGCGTTCGATGCGGCGGATGGAGAAGATCACCGGCCGCTCCGACGACATGATCATCCTGCGCGGCGTCAACGTCTTTCCGACCCAGATCGAGGAGCAATTGCTCAAGGTCGAGGGGCTGGCGCCGCACTTCCAGATCGAACTCGTCACCGAAGGCCGGATGGATGCGATGATCATCCACACCGAGGCGCTGGCGAGCCACGCTTCGGCCGATGCCCGCAAGGCGGCTGCCTCCGACCTTGCGGGCCGCATCAAGGATGTCATCGGCATCACCGCAGCCGTCAAGACGGCCGATCCGGGCGGCATCGAGCGCTCCATGGGCAAGGCGGTGCGGGTCAAGGACAATCGCAGTCGAAGCTGAGGGGCGCAGCCGGGACTGAGGGGCACATCAGCCGTCGATATTGGCATCCCGGCCATGGGCCGCCAGTTTCGCCAGCAATGCTGCCCGCGCGGGATCGCCCGATTCCAGCGCGAAGACATAGGCCTGGGTGTAGAAGAAACAGGCCGCATCGATGTTACCGCCCGCTTCGCTCGCCTCGCCTGCCTGCCGGTAGAGGCGGACAAGCGCCGCCTTGTCATCGGCTTCGTGGGCTGCGACCAGCGCCGCATCGAGCCGGGTCCGGTTCATCGCCGTTCCGCCCGCCACCTTCAGCGGTCGCTCCCGGCCGAAGGGCTGCGCGGCCCGCGCACCATCTGGCTGGCAACCCAATGGTGGAACAGATGCGTCGGCCCGTCCATGGCGGGCGAGAACTTGCCGCCATCGAAAGACCGGCCATGACGGCCCTTCTGCATGCCTTCGACGACGAAGATGTCCTCCTCGAACACCACCTTCCACTGTTCGGCATTCTTCCGGCGCAGCGCCGCATAGTCGTCTGCCTCGGCGCCCTTCTCCGTATAGTAGAGTTCGACATGCTCCACGGTGCGGTCGAGCGATTTCGGTTCGAGGATGATCGCAAAGGCATGGTCGCGATGCACGCCGAGCAGGACATTGGGATAGAGCGCGATGTATTCGGCCCCCGTATCCCATTTCTCCGACAGGTTGGGAAAATCGGGAAACTTCTCGCCCTTCTCGCCTTCGAGTTGCCGATAGACCAGCGTTCCCTGGCCGGAAAACTTGCCCGGTTCCTCGATGTGATAGTGGTCTTCCAGCCGCGAATAGGAATTGAGCCCCGGATGCACCCAGGGCAGGTGATAGCTCTCGCAGTAATTCTCCACCGCGAGCTTCCAGTTGGTATTCACCTCCAGCTTGAAGGAGGAAATCCCGCCGCCATGCACCATCGGCTGGTCGTATTCCTTCCAGCGCTTGATGACGTCCGCCGCATAGGTTTCGAACGGCGGCGCGTCGCCCGAGACGTTGACGAAGATGATGTCGCGCCAGACATGGCTCGCGATCCTGAACAGGCCCAGCTCATCGCGCTTGATGTCGTCATGGGTATTGTGGCCGGGACCGCCCACATGGGGCGTCGTCACCAGACGACCGTCGAGCCCGTAGCACCAGGAGTGATAGGGGCAGCGGAAGGTGCCGCGCAGCCGGCCTTTTTCCTGCACCAGGATCATGCCGCGATGGCGGCAGGTATTCTGGAAGACGTTGACATGGCCCGCCTTGTCGCGAACGGCGACCAGCGGCATGCCGAGAAAATCGACCGGCATGGCATCGCCATGCTCGGGAATGTCCTTGGCGAAGCCGATCGCCGACCAGTTGTCATAGAGAACCCGCTGGGTCTCCTCGCGGAACACCGCCTCGTCGGTATAGTGGGCGTTGGGAAGCCCCCGCGCCTCCCCCAGATCCTTGAGGACGTCCTTGAGATAGGATGTGTCAGCGGACTTGCCGTCGCCGCCGTTGCTCTTGGCATGCATGTTCATGGCAAACTCCCGAAAACGCCGAACCGGGCCTGCACGCAGACTACCAAACGGCGCCGATCGAGCGATATGCCCGTCAAAGACACCCATGACGCAATCAGGACAGGCCCGAACCGAAGAATGGCGGCGGACGTATCCGCTTTGCCGGGCCGGCAGGTCCGGCAACCGACGCGCTATCTGCGCTTCCTGCCATACAGTTCCAGCCGGTGGTGCTCGATATCATAGCCCAGCTCGTCGGCGATCTGCTGCTGCAGCCGCTCGATCGTCTCGGAATGAAACTCGATCACCTTGCCGGTATCGAGGTCGATCAGATGGTCGTGATGGGCGCCATCGGCATGTTCGAACCGCGCCGGCCCTCCCTCGAAAGCGTGGCGGTGCACGGCGCCGAGGCCCTCGAGCAGCTTCATCGTGCGGTAGACGGTGGCGAGCGAAATAGATGCATCGATCTTCACCGCCCGGCGGAAGATCGCCATCGCATCGGGATGATCTTCCGACCCGGTCAGGATTTGCAGGATCACCTTGCGCGGCTTGGTGATGCGAATGCCCGCCTGGCGCAGTTCCCGTTCGTAGTCTCGCCGTGTCGTTGCCGGTTCCATGCAGCACCCGCCCGATATCCCCTTCCCGATGCCGGGAAGGCCGTTCCATGCAATGCTGGTAGCAAAGCATCGCTGCTCCGTCCAGTTGCGAAGCAATTGCAGTTGCAACGCAGGACAACGGCGGCGTTGCGCACGCCTTTGCCAAAGCACAAGGTTACGTCCTATCCAGTTGCAAACGATTTGCATTTGCATTGCTATTCGAGCCGCGATGCGCTACAGAGCCAGCGCCGGACCGGCAAGACAGACAGACAGACCCGCGCCGAAAGATGAGCCCGACGTGACCGCAGACTTTTTCCCCCGCCGCATCGCCGCGCCGCTCAGGGCGGCCATGATGCTCGCCATGGTGCTCGCAGCCACCCTGACCGCCCGGCCGGCGCTCGCCCGCCTCAAGGTCGCCACCACCTTCACCGTCATCGCGGACATGGCGAGGAATGTTGCCGGCGATGCCGCCGACGTCGTCTCGATCACCAAGCCGGGCGCCGAAATCCACAACTATCAGCCGACCCCGCGCGACATCATTTCCGCCCAGGATGCCGGCCTGGTGCTGTGGAACGGCCTCAACCTCGAACTCTGGTTCGAGCGTTTCTTCGCCAATCTCTCCGGCGTTCCCTCGGCAATCGTCTCCGAAGGCATCAGGCCGATCGGCATCGGCGAGGGCCCCTATTCCGGCAAGCCCAATCCCCATGCCTGGATGTCGCCGGACTCGGCGCTGATCTATGTCGACAACATCGCCGTGGCGATGGGGGCGGCCGATCCTGAAAACGCATCGCTTTACCGCGCCAATGCCGAAGCCTACAAACACGAGATCATCGACGCCCTGGGCCCCCTGCGCGACGCGATCGCGACCATCCCGGAGCAGCGCCGCTGGCTCGTCACCAGCGAGGGTGCGTTCAGCTACCTCGCCCGCGACCTCGGGCTGAAGGAAGCCTATATCTGGCCGATCAATGCCGACCAGCAGGGCACGCCGCAGCAGGTCCGCAAGGTGGTCGATCTGATCCGCCGCGAAAACATCGCCGCGATCTTCAGCGAAAGCACGGTCTCGCCCAACCCTGCCCGCCAGGTCGCGCGCGAAACCGGTGCCCGCTATGGCGGCGTGTTGTATGTGGATTCGCTGACCACCGGGGACGGCCCGGCCCCGACCTATCTCGATCTGCTGCGGGTGACGACCGCGACGATCGTCGAAGCGCTCGCACAGTGAGGCAAGGATGAACGCGCCCCTCACGCAGTCGAACGCCGCCGCCGAAACCGGCTTCGCCACCCGCCCCGGCATCCGGGCTTCGAACGTCACGGTGACCTACCGCAACGGCGTCACCGCGCTGACCGATGCCAGTTTCGAAATCCCCGCCGGAACGATCACCGCCCTTGTCGGCATCAACGGCTCGGGCAAGTCCACCCTGTTCAAGGCGATCATGGGCTTCGTGCCGCTCGCCCGGGGCACGGTCGAGATACTCGGCCGGCCGGCGCGTGAAATGCTCAAGGCGGTGAAGGTCGCCTACGTGCCGCAGGCCGAGGAAGTCGACTGGAACTTCCCGGTGCTGGTCGAGGACGTCGCCATGATGGGACGCTATGGCCATATGGGGTTCCTGCGCCGCGCCAGGCCCGATGACTGGCAGAAGGTCGAGGCAGCACTTGCCCGCGTCAACATGCTGGAATTTCGCAAGCGCCAGATCGGCGAACTGTCCGGCGGCCAGAAGAAGCGCGTCTTTCTTGCCCGCGCGCTTGCCCAGGAAAGCGAGGTCATCCTGCTCGACGAGCCGTTTACCGGCGTCGATGTCAACACCGAGCGCGCCATCATCGAACTGCTGACCGAATTGCGCGACGAGGGCAAGGTGATGCTGGTCTCGACCCACAATCTGGGCAGCGTGCCGGAATTCTGCGACCGCACCATCTTCATCAACAGGACGGTGCTTGCCTCCGGCAGGACATCGGAAATCTTCACGCCGGAAAACCTCGAAAAGGCCTTTGGCGGCGTGTTGCGCCACTTCATTCTCGGCGGCAGCGACCTGCATGACGACGAGGATCCGCGCAAGGTCACCGTCATCACCGACGACGAGCGCCCGCTGGTTCTCTACGACGTGGCCGAGCCGGACCCCGCACCGGACAGGCCGGCGGCGAAGGGCGAGACCCCCGCCAGACGGCCGGCGGGAAAATCGGCCAAAAGAACCGCCGCAAAAAAGGCCGCCGGCAAATGATCGCCATCCTGCTGGAACCCTTTTCCTACAGCTACATGACCAACGCCGTCTTCGTCTCGGCGCTGGTCGGCGGCGTCTGCGCCTTCCTCTCTTGCTACCTGATCCTCAAGGGCTGGTCGCTGATCGGCGACGCGCTGTCGCACGCCATCGTGCCGGGGGTCGCGGGCGCCTACATGCTCGGCCTGCCTTTTTCGATCGGCGCATTCCTGTCCGGCGGGCTCGCCGCTTCCGCCATGCTGTTCTTGAACCGGCGCACCAAATTGCGCGAGGACGTGATCATCGGCCTGATCTTCACCTCGTTTTTCGGCCTCGGCCTGTTCATGGTCTCGCTGTCGCCCACCTCGGTCAACATCCAGACCATCGTGCTCGGCAACGTGCTGGCGATCACCCCGGCCGACACCCTGCAACTGGTGATCATCTCGGCGGTCACGCTCATCGTCATGACGCTCAAATGGCGCGACTTCATGGTCGCCTTCTTCGACGAAAATCACGGCCGGTCGATCGGCTTGAACACCGCCCTTCTGCGCGTCACCTTCTTCGCCCTGCTGGCTGCGACCACGGTGGCGGCGCTGCAGACCGTCGGCGCCTTTCTGGTCATCGCCATGGTGGTCACCCCCGGCGCCACGGCGCATCTGCTGACCGACCGCTTTCCCGCGCTGATCCGCATTGCGGTCGCGATCGGCGCCGTCACCGGCTTCCTCGGTGCCTGGTCGTCCTACTTCCTCGACGCGGCCACGGGCGGCATCATCGTCCTGTTGCAGACCGCCCTCTTCCTCGCCGCTTTCGTCTTCGCACCCAAACACGGCATTCTCGCTGCCCGCCGCAAGGCGCGGCTCGCCCTTCGCCAGCAGGCCGCCGGATGATCGACACGCTCTTGCAGCCCTTCCAGTTTCCCTTCATGCAGCAGGCCTTCCTGCTGGCGCTGGCGGTCGCCGTGCCCGCCTCGCTGCTCTCCTGCTTCCTGGTCCTCAAGGGCTGGGCACTGATGGGCGACGCCATTTCCCATGCCGTCCTGCCGGGCATCGTCATCGCCTACATGCTGGGCGCGCCGCTGGCGATCGGCGCCTTTGCCGCCGGCATGGTCTGCGCGGTGTCGACCGGCTTCATCGGCGAGAATTCCCGCCTGCGCGAGGACACGGTCATGGGCGTGGTCTTTTCCGGCATGTTCGCCCTCGGGTTGATCCTGTTCACCTCGATCCGCAGCGACGTCCATCTCGATCACATCCTGTTCGGCGATCTCCTCGGCACCACCTGGGCGGACGTCGCCGAAACCGCCTGCATCGCCCTGGTCGTGTCGCTGATCCTCTTCATCGCCCGCAAGGACCTGCTGCTGCAGGCCTTCGACCCGCAACAGGCCCATGCCAGCGGCCAGCCGGTGCGGCTCTATCACTACGGATTGCTCGCCCTGCTGTCGCTGACCATCGTCGCCGCCCTGCAGGCGGTCGGCCTCATCCTGGCAATCGCCCTGCTGATTTCGCCCGGTGCGATTGCCTTTCTCACCGCCAGAACCTTCCGCCAGATGCTGCTCCATGCCCTCTTTGCCGGCATGGTTTCGGCCTTTCTAGGCGTCTATCTCGCCTTCTTCCTCGACAGCGCCCCCGCGCCCACCATCGTGTTGGTGCTCGCGACCTGGTTTATTGCCATATTTGTTCGCCAATCCTGGAAGACGGTTGAAAATACCGGCTAGCGCTGCACAAAGCCTGTACAGCGAAGGAATTTTACTTATAAAGCATCCACCCTTGCAGCAGGAGTTCACCCATGCGCGCCTCCCCTATCCGGTCGCTCTCGGCCCGGTTTGATGAGGAAATCCGTGTCCTGAAATCCTGGCTGGGCTCGCCCAGAACCATCGGCACGGTCTGCCCGACAAGCCAGGTGACCGCCAACCGCATGGCGAGCCTGATCAACCCCGAAGCCGGCCTGCCCGTTCTCGAACTCGGCCCCGGCACGGGACCGATCACCCGGGCGATCCTGCGCCGCGGCGTCGCGCCGCAAGACCTGTATTCCGTCGAATATACCGCCTCGCTCCTGCCGGGCCTTCGGCAGTCCTATCCCGGCGTCAACTTCATCCAGGGCGATGCCTTCGATCTCGACACGGCGCTTGGCGACGATCGCGACCTCAAGTTCGACTGCGTCGTCAGCGCCCTGCCGCTGCTCAATTTCCCCAAGCCGATGCGGGTCAAGCTGATCACCGATCTGCTCGACCGAATGCCGGCGGGGCGCCCGGTCGTCCAGTTCACCTATGGTCCTCACTCGCCGATTCCGGCCGATTGGCAGACCTATACGGTGGAGCCGCTGGACTGGATCATGCGCAACCTGCCGCCCGCCCGCATCTGGGTCTATCGCAGGATCGCCAAATCCTAGCGCGCATCGCGCTTAGCTGGAACCTTATCCCATGACATTCGACTTCGACCGGATCATCGATCGCCGCAACACGCACTCGTCCAAATGGGACGGCATGGCGGCAGCCCTCGGCGTAACCGCGCACGATGCCCTGCCCCTCTGGGTGGCGGAGATGGACTTCTCCGCTCCGCCCGCCGTGCAACAGGCCCTGCAGGCCGAAATCGACCGCGGCACCTATGGCTACTACACCGGCGACCACACCTGGCGCGAGGCGATGAGCGCCTGGCTTGCCCGCCGCCATCAATGGCAGCCGGATCCCGACTGGATCACGCCTACCCCGGGCATCGTCGCGGCGCTCGGCCTGGCGTTGCAGGCATTCTCCGAGGAGAACGACCATGTGGTCGTCTTCTCGCCCGCCTACCACGCCTTCGGCAAGATCATCGCCGCCAACAACCGGCGCATCCACAACCAGCCGATGATCAACGAACAGGGCCGCTACCGCATGGATTTCGACGGGCTGGCGAAATCCATGCCGGCCGACGCGAAAGTGGTTTTCTTCTGTTCCCCGCACAATCCCGGCGGCAGGGTCTGGGATGCGGAGGAGATCCGCCAGCTTTGCGAATTCTGCATCGAGCGCGACCTGCTGCTGATATCCGACGAGATCCATGCCGATCTGGTCTATTCGGGCTGCCGGCACAGGGTGACCGCCGACGTCGTGCCGGAAATCGCGCGCCGGCTGATCACCCTTTCCGGCGCCACGAAAACCTTCAACCTTGCCGGCACCCATGTCGGCGGCGCCATCATCTCCGACCCTGAAATCCGCAAACGGTTTCGCGCCATGGCCGCCCGGTCCGGACTGCTGTCCTTCTCGACGCTCGGCATGATCGCGACCGAGACCGCCCAGCGTCACGGCGATGCATGGCTCGACGCGCTGCTGCCCTATCTGGAAGCCAACCGCGACTATCTTGCCGCGGAAATCGTCAAGGCGGTGCCCGGCGCACGGCCCATGCACCTTGAGGCGACCTATCTTGCCTGGATCGATTTTTCCGCGATCGGGATGCCCAGGAAGGACTTCATGGCGGCGATCAGGGACCGGGCACGGCTCGGCGTCAGTCCCGGCCCGCAATTCGGCCCCGGCGGCGAAGACTGGATCAGGGTCAATTTTGCGACACCCAGAAGCAATCTCGAACTGGCGATAACGCGACTGTCCGAGACTTTCTGTTGATAAAATTGTTCCGTTTGTATCCAAGACAGTTGATTGTTACCTAACGTAATAATATAGATTAGATTTGAGGCTTGCGGTCGATCCCCCACTTCATCTGCCGCACATGCGCCCTTGGTGCATGGTGGGCTTAGCTTCACGCGAAGCCACAGCCTCAACTTGTTCGCGCCTGGCGGCATGTGAATGGGCGGGTATTGCCCGAACCGGCAATCTCCCTGGCTCCCACGGTAATACAGCCCGTTAGGCAAGTATTGAGCATATCAATACAGTCCGGGGGCAGGACTGGCTCGCCGGAACTGCCTTGGTTCCGGCATTGATTGCTAAATTTCCAAATTGATGGCATGAACGAATCAACTTGATATTACGGGGGATTATCAGGGAGCTGTATCGTTATGCCCAAACAGGCGGCAGCAACGAGTCATGGCACTGATAGCCGGGATGGCTTTATCAGTGCACTTTCGAGCGCCAGTACCGGTTACGATCTCTTCAAAATCATCAAGGCGATCACGGTATCCTTCGGCTACGAGCATTTCGTCGCCATGCGCCTGCCGACACTGGATGACGACCAGATCGCCAGCCTTGCCATCGTGACCAACTGGAACCCGGAATTTATCCGCGCCTTCGATTCCATGAAATTGCTGAACCACAGTCCGGCCATAGCCCGGCTGCGCGAAAGCGTGCTGCCCGTTACCTGGTCGCTCGAAAAGGATTTCGGCAAGGACAGCGACGCATCGCAGGAAGCCGTGGCGCTCTATCGCGCATTTGGATTTTACGGCGGTGTCTATTTCAGCGTTTCCGACAAGAGCGGCAGCCGCGGAGCGTTCGGCTTCGACGGCAATCGGCCGGAACCC
This sequence comes from Nitratireductor sp., assembly GCA_020441665.1. GTDB lineage: Bacteria > Pseudomonadota > Alphaproteobacteria > Rhizobiales > Rhizobiaceae > Salaquimonas. Next base: position 42,591 of record JAGRLT010000158.1, on the reverse strand, counting down.
GATGAGGGCGAAAAGATCAGGCTCGCTTATCTCGCCAGCCACGCGTTCGAATATCTGATCAACAACGATCGCGATGCGGGAACGGCCAAGGCGGTTCTGACCGTGCGCGAGCGCGACTGTATTCAGTGGACGGCGGCAGGCAAGACCAGTTCGGAAGTGGCGGCGATCCTGTCGATCTCCGAGAACACGGTGAACCACTATCTTTCCACCGCGGCGCTCAAGCTCAACACGGTCAACAAGGCCCATACGGTGGCGCGGGCGATCCGCCTCGGGCTGATCGACGCGTGATTGCCGGGACGTATCTGCCGGACGCCGGAGCGTCCGCAGCCTATTCAGCGGCCTCGAGCTGGCGTTCGGCGGTTTCGGCCGGCGGATTTTCGAATTGCCCGAGCAGGCTCGCCTGTGTCTTCAACGCATCCGCCACCGATTTCTCCTTGACCGGCCCGTAGCCGCGAATGGCATCGGGGACGCGGGCAAGCGCGAGCGCGAAGCGGAAGTTGCGGGCTGAAAGCTTCGGCAGCAGGCCGGATATCATCGCCTCGTAGTCGCCGATCAGCCGGCGCTCCATCTTCCGCTCGGCGGTTCGGCCGAACGGATCGAAGGCGGTACCGCGAAGGCCCTTCATGCCGGCCAGGAACCTGAAGCCGGTCATCATCCACGGGCCGAACTGGCGTTTTCTCGGTCGGCCATTGGCCAGCGGCTTGCCGCCCAGGATCGGCGGGGCGAGATGGAAGGTGAGCTTGAGATCGCCGTCGAATGCGTCCTTCAGTTCCTTCTCGAAGCTGCCATCGGTATAGAGCCGGGCGACTTCATACTCGTCCTTGTAGGCCATCAGCTTGAACAGGTTGCGGGCGACGGCCTCGGTCAGGTCGCGCTTGTCGCCCAGCTTCGCCTCGGCGGTTTCGACCCCGGCGACGAAATCGCGATAGCGTTTGGCATAGGCCGCGTTCTGATAGGCGGCGAGAAACGCCGCGCGGCGGTCGACAAGCTGTTCCAGCGTTTCGGGTTCCGCCGGCCGGCCATGGGCTTCGGCGAGCAGCCTGAGCGCCTCTTCGGGCTTTTCGGCGAAGCGGCGGCCCCAGTTGAAGGCGAGCTTGTTGGCCTTGATGGCGACGCCGTTGAGTTCGATGGCCTTTTCAAGCGCATCGACGCCGACGGGCAGCGTGCCCTTCTGGCTGGCGTAACCCAGCATCATGATGTTGGTGGCGATCGAATCGCCGCAGACCAGTTCGGCGAGGCGGGTGAAATCCACCTTGTCGGGATTGTCCTTGATGCCCTTCGAGATGGCGTTGATGACGGCCGTCTCGCGGAAATCGAAATCCCGGTCGAAGACGAAGGAGGAAACCGGGGTAAGGTGGGTATTGAGGATGGCGCGGGTGCGGTTCGTCGAATAGAGCGTCACCGGCCCCTTGTCGGAGGCGACCACCGTGTCGGCCGCCATCAGAAGGTCGGCTTCGCCCGGCGGAATCTGCGCCGCCGCCACGAGGTCCGTGGTCTTCGACAGGCGGATGTGGGAGAGCACCGCGCCGCCCTTCTGGGCAAGGCCGGAGAAATCCTGGATCATCGCCGCCTTGCCATCGATATGGGCGGCCATGCCGATGATCGCGCCGATGGTCAGAACGCCGGTGCCGCCGACGCCGGTAATGGCGATGTTGTAGACATTGTCGGCGAGTGGCACGACCTCCGGTACCGGCAGGGCTTCTTCCGAAAGTTCGGGAAGTTCCCGCTTCTTCAGGCTCGCCCCCTGTACCGTGACGAAGGAGGGGCAGAAGCCCTTCACGCAGGAGAAGTCCTTGTTGCAGGAGGACTGGTTGATCTGGCGCTTGCGGCCGAACTCGGTTTCCAGCGGTTCGACGGCAATGCAGTTCGACTGTACCGAGCAGTCACCGCAGCCCTCGCAGACCAGCGGGTTGATGAACACGCGCTTGTCGGGGTCAACCATGGTGCCGCGCTTGCGGCGGCGGCGCTTTTCCGTGGCGCAGGTCTGATCGTAGATGATCGCCGTGCAGCCTTCGGTTTCGCGCGCCTGCTGCTGGACGTCGTCGAGCCAGTCGCGATGCCTGATGGTGATGCCGGCGGGCAGGGAGAGACCGGAATATTTCTCCGGTTCGTCGGATACGAGCCACAGCTTCCTGATGCCCTCGGCCTGCAACTGGGCGGCAAGCTCGGGCACGGTGAGGGAACCATCGATCTTCTGGCCGCCGGTCATCGCCACCGCATCGTTGTAGAGCAGCTTGTAGGTGATGTTGGCGCCGGAGGCGACCGACTGGCGGATCGCCATGATGCCGGAATGGAAATAGGTGCCATCGCCGAGATTGGCGAAGACGTGTTTTTCATTGGTGAAGGGGGCGATGCCCGACCAGGGGACGCCCTCGCCGCCCATATGGGTATAGGTCTCGGTGTTGCGGTCCATCCACAGCGCCATGAAGTGACAGCCGATGCCGGCAAAGGCGCGCGAGCCCTCCGGCACCTTGGTCGAGGTGTTGTGCGGGCAGCCGGCGCAGAAATGGGCAACGCGGTTGACCGGCGTCTTGTGGGTCAGCCGCAACTGGTGGCGCTCGTTGTAATATTCGAGCTTTCTCTTCAGGTTCTCGCGCAGGCTTTCCGGCAGGTCGAAATCGAGCAGGCGGGTGGCGATGATGCGGGTGGCGACGCCGGCGGTCATCTCCTCGTGCAGCGACAGGACATGCCGGTCCTTGTGGTCGAACTTGCCGACGATACGCGGGCGCACATCGTCGCGCCAGTTGAACAATTGCTGCTTGATCTGGTGCTCGATGACCTCGCGCCGTTCCTCGACGACGAGGACTTCCTCCAGCCCTTCGGAGAACTGGCGGATGCCCTCGGGTTCCAGCGGCCAGGGCATGCGCACCTTGTAGAGGCGCAGGCCGATCCTGTCGGCGGTCTTCTCATCGATGTCGAGATGGCGCAGCGCCTCGCGGACGTTCTCATAGGCCTTGCCGGAAGCGACGATGCCGATGCGCGGTTTTCTGGAATCGATGACGAGCTGGTCGATCTTGTTGGCGCGGGCAAAGGCGATGGCCGCATAGGCCTTGTATTCCTGTATGCGCTCGTCCTGGGCGAAGCGGTCATCCGGCCAGCGGATGTTGAGCCCGCCCTGGGGCATTTCGAAATCGTTCGGGGTGACGAAGAGGCGCTGTTCGCCCGCAAGGTCGACGACGCCGGTGGTCTCGATGGTATCGGCGATCACCTTGTAGCCGACCCACAGGCCGGAATAGCGGCTCATGGCGATGCCGAGCAGACCCAGTTCGGTAAATTCCTGCACGGAGGAAGGGAACAGAACCGGCATGATCGCCGCCATGAAGGCGTGGTCGGACTGGTGGGCGACGGTCGAGGATTTCGCCAGGTGGTCGTCGCCGGCAATCGCCAGGACGCCGCCATGGGGCGAGGTGCCGAAGGAATTGGCGTGTTTGAAGACGTCGCCGCAGCGGTCAACGCCCGGCCCCTTGCCGTACCAGATGCCGAGCACGCCGTCCTTTTTCGCGCCGGGCGAGGCGGAAAGCTGTTGGGAACCCCACACGGCTGTCGCCGCCAGATCCTCGTTGATGCCGGGCAGGAAGTGGATGTCGTGTTTCTTCAGATGTTCGCGCGCCTGGCCAAGCGTCAGGTCGAAGCCGCCGACGGGAGAGCCGCGATAGCCGGAGATGAAGGTGCCGGTATTGAGCCCCGCCGCGCGGTCGCGGCGCATCTGCACCATCGGCAGGCGAACCAGCGCCTGGGTGCCGTTGATGAAGACCTTGCCTTCCTCGGCGGTGTATTTGTCTTCGAGCGTGACAGCGGAATAGGGATCGAATTTCGGGTCGTTGACGCCCATTCTTGGTTCTCCTCGCGGCCGCAATGCTTGCGTTGTTATAGTATGGCGCGTTTTTGCCGAAACCAAAGCCCAATTTTCGCAGCGCTTTGGGGATTGCGTAGACTGACAGTCTCACAGAAGTCAGAAAATTAGGACAAGAATTGCAACTGACGCCGCCGCACCGCGGCATCGAACGACCTAGCCGATCGGCAGGGCGGTGGTGTTCTTCACCTCGTTGAGGGCGAAGACCGAATTCATGATGCCGACATGGGGCAGTTTCAGGAGCTTGCCCTTGACGGCACGCTCATAGTCGCGAACCGATCCCACCACGACCCGCAGCATGTAATCGAACTCCCCCGAAACCGTGTAGCATTGCAGGATTTCCGGGATGTCGAGCGTTGCCGTTTCGAACGCATCCATCACCTCCGCCGAATGGGTATCGAGGCGGACAAAGACGAAGATGGAAACGTCGAGCCCGGTCATTTCGCTGTCGACCAGCCATACGCGGCCCTTCAGGAGCCCCGAATCCTGCATCTTGCGGATACGCCGCCAGGCGGGCGTATGGGACAGGCCGACCCGCGAACCGATATCCTGGATGGAAATTTCGGGATCGGATTGCAGGATGGCCAGGATCTTCAGGTCGATCGTGTCGAGATCATCGCGAGTCATGGGCATAGCATAGCGCCATTCAGGCGCAGCGATCCACCGGTTTGCGCGCCCGCAGCGGGACATCGACAGCGAGACAGCGACAGCGCGAGATCGGCCGCACATGAGGTTTCGCACCCGAGAGGTTCGGGGACCGGGAGGTCGTAGCATACCGGTCGCGAGAGCGGAAAATCGCCGCTTGCCCGCCAGGCGCCGGGGCAGTATCCCTCGGCGCGAAAGGAACCGACATGGCCCGCTATCTCGTCGCCGCGCTCTACAAATTCGTTCGTCTCGACGATTATCAGGCGATGCAGGCACCGCTGCTCGAGGCCTGCAGGGCGCATGGCGTGATGGGCACGCTGCTGTTGGCGCGCGAAGGCATTAACGGCACGATCGCCGGACCCGAGGCCGGCATTCGCGCCGTGCTCGGCCATCTCGGATCCGATCCGCGCCTTGCCGGTCTCGACCACAAGCAAAGCTGGGCCGAGGGCGAGAACCCGTTCTATCGCATGAAGGTGCGGCTCAAGAAGGAGATCGTCACCATGGGGGTCGAGGGCATCGATCCCAATGAGGTGGTGGGCACCTATGTGGCGCCGGAGGACTGGAACGACCTGATATCCGATCCCGATGTGGTGCTGATCGACACCCGCAACGATTACGAGGTCGATATCGGCACCTTCAAGGGCGCGGTGAACCCGAAAACGGTGAACTTCCGCGATTTTCCGCAATGGGTGCGGAGCCAGGAGCGGCTGCACGACAAGCCGAGGGTCGCCATGTTCTGCACCGGCGGCATACGCTGCGAGAAGGCGTCGAGCTTCATGAAGCGGGAGGGCTTCGAGGAGGTCTATCACCTCAAGGGCGGCATCCTGAAATATCTCGAAACCGTGCCCGAGGAAGCGAGCCTGTGGCAGGGCGAGTGTTTCGTCTTCGACAACCGGGTTTCGGTCGGCCACGGCTTGAAGCCCGGCCCCTACGATCTGTGCCATGCCTGCCGCCATCCGATCTCGGAGGAAGACAAGAAGGCCGAAACCTATCTGCAGGGCGTTTCGTGCCCGCATTGCCATGATGCGATGAGCAGCGGGCAGCGCCAGCGCTTTGCCGAGCGGCAGAAGCAGGTGGAACTGGCGCGCCAGCGTGGCGAAGCGCACATCGCCGCCGACCAGCACGGCCAGCGCGAGCGCAAGCGCGCGGAACGCGCCGGCCAGATTGCCAGGTCCCTGGCAAAAGGCCAGCCTGCCTGACATGAGCGTCCTGCCGATCCTCTATTCCTTCCGCCGCTGTCCCTATGCGATGCGGGCACGCCTGGCGATCGCGGCGAGCCGCCTCGCGGTTGAACTGCGCGAGGTGGTGTTGCGCGACAAGCCGGCCGATATGCTTGCAGCGAGCCCGAAGGGCACGGTGCCGGTGCTGGTCCTGCCGCAGGGCGAACCGCGCATCGTCGAGGAGAGCCTCGACATCATGCGCTGGGCGCTCGCAGCCGGTGATCCCGAGGGCTGGATGGCGTATCCGCCGGAGGCACTGGCAGAGATGGATCGGCTGATCGAGACGCTGGACGGGCCTTTCAAGACAGCGCTCGACCGCTACAAATATTCGACCCGCCATGACGATGCCGATCGCGCGGGCGAGCGGGAAAGGGCAGCCACGTTCATCCGGTCTCTGGAGGCGCTGCTTGCCGGCCGGTCCTATCTGTTCGGCGACCGGTTTTCGTTTGCCGATGGCGCGGTCCTGCCCTTTGTCCGGCAATATGCCTTCACCGACATCGCCTGGTTTCGCGGTCAGGACTGGCCCGGCGTGACCGGCTGGCTCGATGCTTTTCTCGCATCGGAGCGCTTTGCCGCCGTGATGGCGAAATATCCGCAATGGCGGCCCGGCACGCCAGGCGCGCGGTTCGGGGGGTCGGAGAACCGGGATTACGCCTCCCTTGTATGATAACGCAGCCGGCTCTAGAATCAGCACGGGGCCGCAAATCACCGTCAGGACCTGTTCTTGTATCCCTTCCGCCTGCCTGTCTTTTTCCGCCTTGCCGTGTTTGTCTTCCTGCTGGCGTTTGCCGGATGCAACTCGGCGACCGATGCGATCCTCGATATCCGCAGTTCCGGCACCGGCCCGCGCTATGGCGACAACGATCCGCACGATTGGGAGGACCGCGCACCCTGGGACTATGCGGTGCACGGCATCGACGTCTCGAAGTTCCAGAATGCCGTTGACTGGCACTCCGTGCGCGCCGCCGGGATCCGTTTTGCTTTCATCAAGGCGACCGAAGGCGGCGATCGGGTCGACGACCGTTTCCAGGAAAACTGGATCGGCGCGAAACGCGCCGGCGTCGCGCGCGGGGCCTATCATTTCTACTACTTCTGCCGGCCGGCGATCGAGCAGGCGCGCTGGTTCGTCAAGCACGTGCCGAGGGAAAAGGGTACCCTGCCGCCGGTGCTCGACATGGAATGGAACCCGCTTTCACCAAGCTGCAAGCTGCGGCCCGAGCCGGCCGTCGTGCGTCGCGAGATGAACATCTTCCTCAATTTCGTCCGGCGCCATTACGGCCGGACGCCGATCGTCTACACGGCGCCGGATTTTTACGATGACAACGATCTTGCGAAGATCGACGGCGTCGAATTCTGGCTGCGCTCGGTGGCGGGCCATCCCGACCAGTCCTATCCGGGGCAGGAATGGACCTTCTGGCAGTATACCGGCACCGGACAGATGCGCGGCGTCGAGGGCGACACGGATATCAACGTCTTCCGCGGCAGTTTCGACGCCTGGCGCACCTGGCTGGACGGGGCAGCCCGCTGAACCGGGATCACAAAATCTGCGACAGTTTCATGGCGACGCTCATATCGCCTTCGACCTTGATCTTGCCCTGCATGAAGGCGGCGGTCGGGTCGAGATCGCCCGCGATCAGATCCTGCAGCACGTCGAGATCGCATTTCACGGTACAGTCGGCGTCCCTGTTCTCGGTCGAGACGTCGGCGCCGTCGATCACCACCACGCCGTCGTCGCCGCAATCGAACTTGACCGAGGCGCCGAGGCCTGAATCGCCGCTGATCCGGCTCTTGATCGTGTCTGCCACAGTCTGGATGCTCATGCTCAACTCCTTTGCCGCATGCTGATATTTCTTACGTTTACGTAATATGGAGAAATGCCATCAATTTCCCTTCAATGCAAGGGAAGATAGCAGTATTGCGCAATCGGCCCGCATCCCGCTTGCAATTACCGCACCGTAATGCGCCACACGGTCACCCCGTCATCGGGAAAGCGGATCGACAGCCGGTCCCTGCCCTTGCGCGCCGGGATGTAGTAGAGGCGCCGCTTCCACAGCGTCACGCCGCCGCAGTCCTGCGCCTTGGCGCGATAGGCCGGGCCATAGCGCAGGAAGCCGTGGCGCGGGCGCTCGATCATCCAGCGGTTGAGGGTTCCCAGGCTGTAGACCGGCCCGCCCTTGCAACTGCTGCGGATTTCGGCGAGCTCGGCGTATTTTTCAAGCTTGGCCGAGACCTTGAAGGTCTGGGTGGAATGCGCATCCGCCTGCGCGGCGGCGAGGGTCAGCCCGGCTGCCGCCGCCATGGTTGCAATGGCCGGAAGGAACAGCCGTCGCGCATGGGCGAAGAACATGGTGCGCTCCGAAATGGGTCTCGTCAGGCGGCCATCTTACCGGATCGGGTCAGGGGCTCAACAGGGCGTCGCCAAATTCCGCGCGCAGCGCCGTCTTGAGGATCTTGCCGGTGGCGCCCTTGGGAATCTGCTCGACCACCTTCACCGCGTCGGGGATCCACCATTTGGCGACCTTGTCCTCGTAAAAGCCCAGCAGTGCCGCTTCGTCGATCGTCCTGCCCGGTTTCGGCACAACGATCAGCAGCGGCCGTTCGTCCCATTTTTCGTGTCTCGCGGCGATGACGGCGGCTTCCGCCACATCGGGATGGGCGACGGCGAGGTTTTCGAGATCGACGGTCGATATCCATTCGCCGCCCGACTTGATGATGTCCTTGGAGCGGTCGCGGATGGTCATGAAGCCGTCTTCGTCGAGTGTCGAGACATCGCCGGTCGGGAACCAGCCCTTGCGCAACGGGCTGCCGCCCTCGCCCGAAAAATATTCGTTCAAAATCCACGGGCCGCGGCAGTAGAGATTGCCCTGGGTCTTGCCGTCATTGGGGAGCTGGTTGTCGTCATCGTCGAAAATGCCGAGCTCGACACAGAAGGGCGGCCGGCCCTGGCTCTCGCGGATCTTGCGCTGTTCGGCTTCCGGCAGTTCGAAATGCTTGTTCTTCAGATTGTTGACGCTGCCGAGCGGCGACATTTCCGTCATGCCCCAGGCATGCAGCACCTCGACGCCGTAATCGTCCCTGAATTTGGCGATCATCGACGGCGGACAGGCCGAGCCGCCGACTATGGTGCGGGTCAGATGGGGCAGTTTCTCGCCGGCCTGTTCGAGATGGGCCAGCAGGCCGGCCCAGATGGTCGGCACCCCGGCGGAGATCGTCACCTTCTCCTGGTTGAACAGGCGGGTCAGGCTGGCGCCATCGAGGCCGGGGCCCGGCATCACCATCTTGGCCCCGACCAGCGGCGCGGCATAGGGGGTGCCCCAGGCGTTGACGTGAAACATCGGAACGACCGGCAGGAGGCAGTCGCGCGCCGAGAAGTCCATCACGTCCGGCGTTGCCGACATCATGGCATGGAGCAGGGTCGAACGGTGTGAATAGAGCACGCCCTTGGGATTGCCGGTGGTGCCCGATGTGTAGCAAAGCGAGGAGGCATCGCGCTCGTCCACGTCGCCGGGCCAGGCGTAATCCTCATCGCCCTCGCCGATCAGGTCTTCATAGAATTCGATCCAGGGATGTTCGGCCTTCACCGCGTCGTCGGCGGCTTCCATCAACACCGGATGGGCGGTGTGGGGCAGCCGGTCGCGAATGGCCGCGACGACCGGCAGGAAGGTCTTGTCGAAGAACAGCATGCGATCCTGGGCATGGTTCATGATGTAGACGAGCTGGTCCGGGTGAAGGCGCGGATTGACGGTGTGGCAGACCAGTCCGCTGCCCGAAATGCCGAAATAAAGTTCGAGGTGGCGATGATTGTTCCAGGCAAGCGTGGCGATGCGATCCGACTTTTCCATGCCGCGCTTTTGGAGCGCCGAGGCGAGCTTCAGCGCCCGCGCGCGCAGTTGCGCGTAGGTCGTGCGGTGCTCGCCGCCGGTCGTATTGACCGAAACGATTTCGGTGTCGCCGTGATAGCGTGCTGCGTGATCGATGATCGAGGAGATCAGCAGCGGGTGGTCCATCATCAAACCTTGCATCGAAGTCCTCCCGTGATGCGGCCATGCTTGATGGAAGGGATGGCCGGCCAAAATATGTCATGCTTCGGCCTATCAATGCAGGTTGCGCGGAGCAGCGCAAGGCCGACCTGCCAGCCGGAATTTGCGCCTGACCGGGCGGGTCGGTAAAAAAGCGCCTTGCATTTGTCGCATTCGGCGCACATAAGCGCGGCGTTCGTTGCAAACTTGTCTGATGAATACCGAACTACCCGGCCAGCCCGGTCTACGACGTCTTCCTTCTACAATGCGCGCTACGACATCCGCTCCGGCAATCGTGCAGGGGCGGCTTTGCCATTGAAAGGAAAATATCATGGCTACCGGTACGGTAAAATTCTTCAACACCACCAAAGGCTACGGCTTCATCCAGCCGGATGAAGGCGGCAAGGATGCTTTCGTTCACATCTCCGCGCTGGAGCGCGCCGGTCTGCGCTCGCTCAACGAAGGCGACAAGGTCAATTACGAGCTGGTCACCGACAAGCGCAGCGGCAAACAGTCCGCCGACAACATCTCGATGGCCTGACGGCCCGTTTTCAGCACAAGCTGAAAAACCCTGATCTGAGCCCCGCATTGGCGAAATGCGGGGCTTTTCTGTTGATGGCAGCCTGCTACAGTTTCGCTCCAAGCCCAGCAGAGCAAGTTCATGGCCGAGCCCGACAAGATCAATCCGATCCGACAGACTGATGATGCGGCCCGGGCGCTTGCCCGGCGATTGATCGAGGATGCGCGTTTTGCCGCCATCGCAGTGCTCGAACCGGAGACCGGCATGCCGCTGGCCAGCCGCGTGGCGGTGGCGGTCGAGCGGGACGGATCGCCCTGTCTGCTGATTTCCGATCTTTCCGGTCACTCGAAGGCCCTGGCGCGGGACGGGCGCGCCTCGCTGCTGTTCGGCGAGCCGGGTCCGAAGGGAGACCCGCTCACCCATCCCCGGATTACCGTAATCGGCAGGCTCGGCAAGCTCGATCGCTCCGATCCCGGCCATGCGGCGCGGCGCGATTTCTGGCTCGAGAAACATCCCAAGGCCAGGCTCTACATCGATTTCGGCGATTTTCATTTCTGGCGCCTCGAGATCGAACGGGCCAATCTCAATGGCGGCTTCGGCAAGGCCTACGCGCTCTCCGCCGCCGATCTCAGGCCAGCGAAATGAACCGGCACGACAGCGAGCGGCAGAGGCTGGCCGAACTGATTGCCGCATCCCGGCGCATGGCGGTGTTGACGGGCGCGGGCATCTCGACGGAATCGGGCATTCCCGACTTTCGCTCACCCGGCGGCATCTGGAGCCGGTTCCGCCTCATCGAGCACGGTGAATTCATGGCCTCGCGGGAGGCCCGGCTCGAAGACTGGCGGCGGCGATTCTACATGGAAGATCAACTGGGCCGCGTCGAATCCAATGCCGGGCACCATGCCGTGGCGGCCTGGGTGCTGAGCGGCAAATGCCCGGTTCTGATCACCCAGAACATTGACGGATTGCATCAGCAGGCGGGTACGCCGGCGGACGCCGTTATCGAAATCCACGGCAATGCGCGCCGCGCCCACTGCACCGATTGCGGCCTGCGCCACGAGGTCGCCGAGTGCCGGGAGCAACTCGATGCATCCGGCGAGGCTCCGTCCTGCCGGCAGTGCGGCGGAATCGTCAAGAGCGATGTGGTGATGTTCGGCGAGGCCATGCCCGCCAGGGCGACCGAGGCGGCCTTCGATGCAGCGGGCGATTGCGACCTGTTCCTCGCCATCGGCACCTCGCTCCAGGTGCATCCGGCGGCGGGCCTGCCGGTGGCGGCCAAGCAGAACGGGGCGAGGCTCGTCATCCTGAACCGTGATCCGACGGAGCTTGACCCTTGCGCGGACCTCGTCATCCATGCCGGTATCGGCGAGATCCTGAGCAGGCTCTGAAACCACCCGTCGGAACCCTCACCCGGCGCACCAGTTCGACGATCTCACCGCGCCCGACCGCAAGCGCGCCGAGGCGAATGGCGCGGTCCCGCTCAAATCCCGTGATGTCGTAATGGGCGGTCCGTGTGCGGGGCGGTCCCTGATAGGAAGAGCGGTGCAGGCCCAGCCGCCAGGCGAAGCGGTGCAGTTCCGCTTCGCTGTCGGCCATCAGGTGGCACCATTTGCGGCCCTTCCAATGCCAGATCGCCGCATCGACATAGACCGCCATGGCGGGCCGGTCACCCGTCGCGCAACTGGCGCCGCAGGATCTTGCCGACATTGGTCTTGGGCAGTTCGCTGCGGAACTCGATGTATTTCGGGCGCTTGTAATTGGTGAGACTCTTGGCGCACCAGTCGCGAACGTCCTGCTCGCTCAGGCTTTCATCCTTGCGCACCACGAACAGTTTGACCACTTCGCCGGAATGCTCGTCGGCAACGCCGATCGCCGCCGCTTCGACAATCCCCTCATGGGCGGCGGCAACCTCCTCGATCTCGTTCGGATAGACATTGAAGCCCGATACCAGGATCATGTCCTTCTTGCGGTCGACGATCTTGGTATAGCCACGCTCGTCCATGAACCCCATGTCACCCGAGCGGAAGAAACCGTCCTCGGTCATCACCTTGGCGGTCTCGTCCGGCCGGTTCCAGTATCCGGTCATCACCTGCGGCCCGCGAATGCAGATTTCGCCCACTTCCCCGATCGGCACATCCCTGCCGTTCTCGTCGCGAATGGCGACATCGGTCGAGGGGATGGGCATGCCGATCGTACCGGAAAACTCCTCCGCATCGAACCGGTTGGCCGTCGCCACCGGCGAGGTCTCAGACAGGCCATAGCCCTCGGAAATGACGCAGCCGGTCATCGCCTTCCAGCGCTCCGCCACCGGCCGCTGCACCGCCATGCCGCCGCCGAGCGTCAGTTTCAGCCCGCTGAAATCGAGCCTGGCGAAATCCGCATTGTTCATCATCGCGTTGAACAGCGTATTGAGGCCGGGGATCACGTTGAAGTGCCACTTGCCCATCTCCTTGATGAAGGCGGGAATGTCGCGTGGATTGGGGATCAGCACATTGTGCGCGCCCTGCTCCATGCCCATGATCGCATTCACCGTCAGAGCGAAGATGTGATAGAGCGGCAGCGCGCAGATATAGACGAGATCATCAGGCTTGCCGCCCTTGCGGTAGGCGACTTCCACCCAGACCGAATTCTGTTCGGCATTGGCGAGTACATTGGCGTTGGAAAGGGCCGCCCCCTTGGAAACCCCGGTCGTCCCGCCGGTATATTGCAGGTAGGCCAGATCATCGTGCCCGGTGGCGACGGTCTCGAACCCGGCGCCATTGCCCGAAATGACGTTGCGATAGGGCGTATGCCCCGGCAGCGACCAGGCCGGAACCATCTTCTTGATCCGGCGCACCACCAGATTGACGATGGCGCCCTTGAGCCCGCCCATCTGGTCGCCCATGGCGGTGACGACGACATGCTTCAGATCCGTCCTGGCAACGACCTGCTGCAGCGTGTGGGCGAAGTTTTCCAGGATGAAGATCGCCTTGGCGCCGCTGTCCTTGAGCTGGTGCTCTAGCTCGCGCGGCGTATAGAGCGGATTGACGTTGACGACGGTGCAACCGGCCCGCAGCACGCCGAACATCACCGCCGGATATTGCAGGATGTTCGGCATCATGATGGCGACCCGGTCGCCCTTCACAAGGCCGTGGGCCTTGAGCCAGGCGCCGATCACCGCTGACTGCGCAAGCAAATCGCGATAGGTGATCGTCTTGCCCATGCAGGAAAAGACAGGCCTGCCGGCAAACTTGCCGCAGCTTTCCTCCAGCAGTCCGGCGATGGAAGCATATTTGAGCGGCCCGATCTCCGCCGGCACCCCTTGCGGATAGGATTTGAGCCACGGCTTGGCGTCATAAGGCGATTTCGCACGCTTCTTTTGCGCTGAAGGGTTGCCTGCCGCCGGCTTTCCGGCCGGCGGTTTCGCCGTCTTCGAACTCGTCGTGCTCGCTTTCGCCATGCTTTCCTCCCGATCGGCGCGATCTCTTCCGGCCCAACCCTATCACGCCTTCACAAATGCGCGAAAGCGCTCAAAACGCAAACCGTCAGCCTGCATTCTGAACGCTTTCTGCCCGTAAGATACGGGTGCTTCTGCTGCAGTGATTCCCACTTCACCTGATGATGCGGCGTAACAAATTCCAGCGATTGCGTCTATTTGGATTTGGTTGAGTTTTGTCCGATCGGTAAAAATTATTATCAAAAATCCTCACGTTCGAGCAAACGATCAAGTGTGTTCTCGATATTCACAATAGACAGCGATGTACGGTCGCGCATTTCCTTCAGGTGATCGAGCTGGCGGCGGATCAATGCCACCTCGTCGCGGATCGAGTCGGAAAACGGCGCCTGGCCGACGCCGCCCATCATCCAGCTCGCCGATACGCCCAGCATGCCGGCCAGCCGCACCAGATGATGCGCCCGCGGCTCGGAACGGTCCTTCTCCCAGGAATCGAGCGTTGAGACCCTGACGCCGAGATTGGTTGCAACCGTCTCCTTGTCCATGCCGGCCGCTTCGCGCGCCTGATAGATGCGGCTTCCCAGCGTGTCTGAATCAAGCGGCTGTTCAAAGATCGATTGGGATTTGTTCCTGGGCAAATTCCTGCTCCGGTTCGAGTTTCCATCCGGCGATCCGGCATGGTCGCCGGAACGCAGGGTTCTTATCGAGCAAGACGACCGCCCTGTCAAAAAAGGCCCGCGGGAAACCCGCGAGCCCAGGCACTTTCGACCGGCACAGCCTAGGGCTTAGAAAACAACCACCGAGCGGATGGACTTGCCCTCATGCATCAGGTCGAAGCCCTTGTTGATGTCTTCGAGCGGCAGGGTATGCGTGATCATCGGATCGATCTGGATCTTGCCGTCCATGTACCAGTCGACGATTTTCGGAACATCGGTACGGCCCCTGGCGCCGCCGAATGCCGTGCCGCGCCACGATCGTCCGGTGACCAGCTGGAACGGCCGGGTCGAGATTTCCTGCCCGGCGCCGGCAACGCCGATGATGATCGATTCGCCCCAGCCCTTATGGGCGCATTCGAGCGCGGCGCGCATCACCTTCACATTGCCGATGCATTCGAAGGAATAGTCCGCGCCGCCGCCGGTCAGTTCCACGATATGGTTGACCAGATCCTGGTGCTCCATGCCGGTCGGATTGACGAAATGCGTCATGCCGAACCTGCGGCCCCATTCCTCCTTCGACGCGTTCATGTCGACGCCGACGATCATGTTGGCGCCGACGAGTTTCGCCCCCTGCAGGACGTTGAGGCCGATACCGCCCAGGCCGAACACGACCACATTGGAGCCGGGTTCCACCTTCGCCGTATTGATCACCGCGCCAATGCCGGTGGTCACGCCGCAGCCAATATAGCAGATCTTGTCGAACGGCGCCTTCTCGTTGACCTTGGCAAGCGCGATCTCCGGCAGCACCGTGTGGTTCGAAAAGGTCGAGCAGCCCATATAGTGCAGGATCTTCTGGCCTTTGTAGGAGAACCGGCTGGTGCCGTCGGGCATGACGCCCTGGCCCTGGGTCGAGCGGATCGCCTGGCAGAGATTGGTCTTCGGATTGAGGCAATAGTCGCATTCGCGGCATTCCGGCGTGTAGAGCGGAATAACATGGTCGCCCTTTTTCAGCGTCTTGACCCCTGGCCCCACATCGACCACCACGCCGGCGCCCTCATGACCCAGAATGGCAGGAAACGCGCCTTCCGGATCGGCGCCCGACAGGGTGAACTCGTCGGTATGGCAGATGCCGGTCGCCTTGATCTCGACGAGAACCTCGCCCTCCTTCGGACCTTCCAGATCGACCTCGACGATTTCGAGCGGTTTTCCGGCCTCGAAGGCCACGGCAGCACGGGTTTTCATTGGGCAACTCCCCCTTACGCATGTTTTTCGCGCCGGACCCTATCGCAATCTCCCTGAAGGTCAAACCTCCAGCGCGACCTCACTGTTCGCGATGCGGCATGACGCGATAGCGGTAGAAGTGAACGTCCTGGCTGTAGCCAAGCTCGACCTCGCCGGTCTTCGGATTGTGGATATAGCCGACCTCGTCCCACTCCGCGTAGCCGGGCTGCACTTCCGCGCCCGGCCACAGCGGAAAGACGCCGTCGACGGTGATCTCCGGCGTCAGAAGCGCCCGCAGGCTGAAATTCTCATACCCCCTGCCCTTCACCACATGCAGCTTGCCGGCAAGGATCGCCTCTCCGCCCTCGATGCGCAGTTCGGTTTCCAGCGGAATATGCCGGTCCTGATATTCGCTGTAGAGTTCGGCGGCGGGGGTAAAATCAGGGTTCGCTGCAAGCAGCGCGGCAGCGGTGCGGAATTCAAACTCGAGATCCGGCTCGCTCGACATCTTGATCCCGGCCGGTCCCTGCAGAATGAACAGCAGCGAGAAATAGCCGACCACCAGTGCCGCCAGCACGCCGGCAATGGTGTATTTCCGCCTCGCGGTGAACGGCCGCCGGTCCTGCGGCCTGGCAACCGCCCAGCGCAGCCCGATCGCGAACCCGGCAAAGCCGCCGATGAACAGGCCCAGCGGCGCGACTCCGGTCACCATGCCCATGGCGATGCCGCCATTCATGTCGCGCCCGCCGGCTGCCGCCAGCAGCAGCGGATAGCCCGCGAACACGAACAGGATCACGCCGAACACCGCACCGAGCACGGTGCACGCCACCACCTTCATCACAGCCTTGAATGCGGACATTGGCCCTCCCAGCCGGCACGAAGCCTATTGGCATATGGATCGCGCGGCTGCGAAGTTCCGCGCCTGCAGCCGCGATCGGTTGGAGTTACCAACCTGTGCACCATCGGTCAGTCGGCGCAGTAGTAGGTAACCGGGCCAACCGTCCCGTCGTGATCGTACACGGTAACCTTCATGACGTTGTTGATGCCACCGCAATTCGAAATCGCCTTGCCAAGCGTCGGATATCCGTCGGCTGTGGGCTGCGGCGGAAACCGGGTCGCAAAGCCCATCTGAAACACCGGAAACGCCGGCAGGATACCCCGGCGGCCGGCCGGCTGATGGTCGTCTCCGCCACCGCGATCGCCGGTGTCGGCCGAGCCCGACGCGCCGCCTCCACTGGGGGCTCCACTGGGGGCTCCGCCCGCCGGACCGCCGGTCGTGGCCGCTTCTGCGATGGTGAGGGTTGAAACGAGGCTCGTAAGGATCAGCGCCCCGGCGATCGAGATATGGATTGACGTGTTCATGGCTCTCTTCCCTTTGGGGTGCCCCACGGACCAGTCAAGCCGATAGCACCTCGAAGCGCCGTGTCGATCGGCACAGTTTGGCAGCCATGGATAGCGGGTTGATTGCGGGAGTGCTAAAGTGCGCCCATTCCCGCCGGACTTCACACATGCGCACCCCGAAAATTCTGACGATGCTCAAGACCTATGACCGGTCGCTCTTCCTGGCCGATCTGTTTGCCGGCATCACCGTCGCCTTCGTGGCGATCCCCCTGAGCCTGGCGATCGCCATCGCCTCGGGCGCCGAGCCGGCCAAGGGCCTCGTTACCGCCATCGTCGCCGGATTTTTCGTCTCCCTGCTCGGCGGCAGCCGCGTCCAGATCGGCGGCCCGACCGGCGCCTTCATCGTCGTCGTCTTTTCCGTCATCGCAACTCATGGCTATGACGGCCTCGTCATCGCGACCCTGATGGCCGGGGTGATGCTGCTCGTCGCCGGCTGGTTTCGCGCCGGCCGGCTGATCGCCTTCGTTCCCGAAGCCGTCGTCAACGGCTTTACCATCGGCATCGGCATCATCATCGCGACAAGCCAGTTGAAGGATTTTCTCGGCCTGAAGCCGGAACACGATCCGGCCGCCTTTCTCGAAAAACTGCCCAGCCTGTGGAACGCCCGCGAAACCTTCTCCGCCTCGGCGCTCGCGGTGGCACTGCTCACCCTCGCCCTGATCGTCTTCTTCCGCCGCGTGGCGCCGCGCTTTCCCGGCCTGATCGTCGCGATCGTCATCGGCTCCGCCCTGGCGATCCTTCTGCCATCGCAGGTCGACACGCTTGCTTCGCGGTTCGGCGAACTGCCCTCGACCCTGCCCTGGCCGGCGCTGCCGGACGTCACCTGGGCGCGGGCGGTCGAACTCCTGCCCTCCGCCATCACCATCGCCTTTCTGGCCGGTGTCGAATCGCTGCTGTCGGCCATGGTCGCCGACCGGATGATCGCCGGCCAGCACCGGCCAAATGCGGAACTCACCGCCCAGGGTTTCGCCAACATCGCCTCGTCGCTGTTCGCCGGCCTTCCGGCGACGGGTGCCATCGCCCGCACGGCAACCAATATCAGGGCGGGCGGCAGAACGCCCGTCGCCGGCATCATTCATGCGGCGACGGTCCTCCTCGTCATGCTGGCGGCCGCCCCGCTCGCCGGCAATCTCGCCATGCCGGCGCTCGCCGCCCTTCTGGTGCTCACCGCCTGGAACATGACCGAGCCGCACAAATGGGCGGGCTATGCGCGCGGCCGTCCCGCCGACATCTTCCTGCTGCTGCTCACCCTCGTCCTGACCGTGCTGGTCGATCTGACGGTCGCCATCGGCGTCGGCGTGGCGCTCGGCCTCGCCATCCGCCTGTCGCGCCGCAAATCGGTGGAAAGCGACTGGACGCCGCCGGAGCGTTAGGCAACGGCATCCTTTTCCGCCATCCGGTTGTTGACGGCGATGGCGGCGGCCAGCAACAGGCTCGTCACCACCAGCAGGCTGACAGCATTGAGCGCCACCTGGCCGTAGCCGAGCGTATCGGCTTGAAGAAACGGATAGGGATAGAGCCCGGTCATCGCACCCCGCACCATGACATAGGCAAGATAGAGGAGCGGCGAAACCAGCAGGGCGGGGATACGGCGGAAGCGGATGCGCCCGCGCGGCCGCATAAGCAGCCACCAGCCGAGATAGACGATCGGCGTGGCATAATGCAGGCCGATATCGGCGAGCTTGAACAGGCCCTGCGGCTGCCAGGTCGCCGCCAGTACCAAAGCGTAGACGCCCATCACCACCGCGATCAGCACAGCAAAGAGCGCGCGCGTCTCGTGGCGGCGAAACCAGCCGAGCGGCAGGCCCCGCGCCAGATCGGAAAGATAGACCAGCACCACGCCCAGATTGGTGAGAATGGTGAAGAACGAGAAGAAGAAGATCACCGCACCGAGAAACGTATCGCCCTGGCTGAGCCGCAGCGGAACGGTCAGGCTGAACTGCAGAACGAGCACAAAAACCCCCAGGCCGAAGCCCAGCCAGGTGACCGGCCGATGCAGGCGAAACGCCGCCATGCTCAGTTCATCTTGTCGACCGCCCGCAGGATCGCTTCGGGCGTCGCCGGCGCGTCGAGCATCGGCAGCCTGCCCGGACGGATCGAGGCAATGGCATGGGTGATCGCCGAGAAGACGGAAACCGCGAGCATCAGCGGCGGTTCGCCCACCGCCTTGGAATGGAAGATCGTCGGCGGCTTCTTGCCGGGATAGTCATAGAGCTTGACGTTGAATGCCTCCGGCACGTCGGAACAGGAGGGGATCTTGTAGGTCGACGGCGCATGGGTCCTGAGCCTGCCCTTGTCGTCGAAGACCAGTTCCTCGGTCGTCAGCCAGCCCATGCCCTGCACGAATCCGCCCTCGATCTGGCCGATATCGATCGCCGGATTGAGCGAGGCCCCCACATCGTGCAGGATGTCGACCCGCACCACCTTCGTCTCGCCGGTCAGCGTATCGATCATGACTTCCGAACAGGCAGCCCCATAGGCGAAATAGAGGAAGGGATTACCGGTCTTGGTCTCCCGTTCCCAGGTGATGTTCGGGGTCGAGAAAAAGCCGGTATCCGACAATTGCACCCGTTCGAGGAAGCAGCGTTTGGCCATTTCCTCGAAGCGGACCGACCGCGAGCCGATCTTAACCTGCCCCTTCGAGAAGACCACTTCCGACGCCTTGCCCTGATAGAGCCTGGCGGCAAGCTTCGCCATCCGGTCGCGGATCTTCACCGCCGCATTCTTCGCCGCCATGCCGTTGAGATCGGAGCCCGAAGAGGCCGCCGTCGGCGTCGTATTGGGCACCTTGTCGGTCGCCGTGGCGGTGATCTCGACCTTGGAAATGTCCTGGCCGAAGATTTCGGCGACGACCTGCGCCACCTTCATATAGAGCCCCTGCCCCATCTCCGTGCCGCCATGGTTCACCTGGATCGAGCCGTCGGAATAGACATGGACCAGCGCGCCGGCCTGATTGAGGTGCTTGAGCGTGAAGGCGATGCCGAACTTGATCGGCGTCAACGCGATGCCGCGCTTCAGGAACCGGTTGGCCTTGTTGAAGGTGGCGACCTCCTTGCGCCGCTGCTGATAGCGGCAGTCGCGCGCCAGATCGCCGACGATGTCTTCGAGCAGATTGTCCTTTACCGCCATGCCATAGGGCGTCACCGCCCGCCCGCGCCGGTAGAAATTGCGGCGGCGGATTTCGAGCGGGTCCTCATCGAGCGCTATCGCGATATGGTCCATCAGGCGCTCGGCGAAGAGCAGGCCCTGCGGCCCGCCAAAACCGCGAAACGCCGTGTTCGACACGGTGTTGGTGAACACCCGGTCGGTGTGGATGCGGTATTCGGGATAGAAATAGGCGTTGTCGGCATGAAACATCGCCCGGTCGACCACGCCAAGCGAAAGGTCCGCCGAATAGCCGCAGCGCGCCGCCATGGAAACGTCCACCGCCTCGACGACGCCCTTGCCGTCGAAGCCCACCGAATAATGCGTGCGGAAATCGTGCCGCTTGCCGGTCGCCGCCATGTCGTCGTCCCGGTCGAGGCGCAGCTTGCACGGCCTGCCGGTGACCCACGCGGCAAGGGCGGCGAGGCAGGCCCATTGCCCGCCCTGGCTTTCCTTGCCGCCGAAGCCGCCGCCCATCCGGCGGCATTCGGAATAGACCTTGGCGTCGGGAATGTTGAGCGTGCGCGCCACCAGGTGCTGGATTTCCGTCGGATGCTGGGTCGAGCAATGGATTTTCATCGCCCCCGCTTCGCCGGGAATGGCCATCGATATCTGGCCCTCGAGATAGAAATGCTCCTGCCCTCCGATGACGATCTCGCCATCGAGCGACTGCGCCGACCTGCCGATCTTTCCAGCCGGGTCGCCTTTCTCGAAGGTGTAGGGATCGAGCACGGTCTTGCCGGATTTCAACCCATCGCGCACATCGACCAGCGGCCGGGTTTCCGCGATCTCGACTTTGGCGAGCCGTGCCGCCTTGCGCGCTTCAAGCCGCGTCTTGGCGACCACGGCGAACAGCACCTGGCCGTGAAACACCACTTCCTTCTCGGCCAGGATCGGATCGCCGCCAAACGAGCCGCTCCAATCGTTGAGCCCGGGAACATCCTTCGCAGTCAGCACGGCAACGACGCCGGGCGCGGCCCGCACGGCGGACAGATCCATCGACCGGATTCTGCCGGCCGCCACCGGCGAAAGGCCCGGCGCCAGATGCAGGCAGCCCTCCGGCTCCAGCATGTCGTCGATATAGCGGGCACGGCCCGAGACATGTCCCCGCGCGCTGTCATGGGCGAGCGCCCGGCCGACCGTTTCGGTATCCTTGCGCGGTTTGAAACGCAGATTCATGGCCGTGCCTCCCCGTTCGCGCCGGATCGCGATCCGCTTACCCGAAGCGCGGCCGCGCCGCCGGCAACCTCGCCCGCCAGCTCCGTCAGCGCCTTCACCAGCAGGTTCTTCACCGTCTGCATGCGGTAGTCGGCCGACGCCCGCATGTCGCTGATCGGTGCATAATCCTTTTCAAGCGCCGCGACCGCCTTCTGCCACCCCGCCTCATCGCCGAGATCGAGGCCGGCAAGCGCGGCTTCCGAATGCCTGGCGCGCTTCGGCGTTGCGGCCATACCGCCACAGGCAAGCCTCGCCGAGGCGATGCGCGTGCCGGAAAGCGTGGCGTTGAGCGCGAACATTACCGCCGAAATGTCCTGATCGAACCGCTTGGAAATCTTGTAGGCGCGGAAATGCTCGCGGGCTTTCGGCAGCGGAAGGATGATCTTCGCGACGAGTTCGCCAGGCTGGCGGTCCTGCTTGCCGTAGTCGATGAAGAAATCCTCGAGCTTCAGCGTACGGGTCTTGCCACCGTGGTTGAGTTCGAGCGAGGCGCCGAGCGCGATCAGCATGGGCGGCATGTCGCCGATCGGCGAACCGTTGGCGATATTGCCGCCGACCGTGCCGCTTGCCCGCACCTGGCGCGAACCGAGCCGCAGCAACACCGTGCGTAAATCGGGATCGATCGCCGACAGCGCGTCGAAAG
Organism: Nitratireductor sp.; assembly: GCA_020441665.1. Classification (GTDB taxonomy): domain Bacteria; phylum Pseudomonadota; class Alphaproteobacteria; order Rhizobiales; family Rhizobiaceae; genus Salaquimonas. The sequence goes on along the minus strand of JAGRLT010000158.1, from coordinate 20,618 downwards.
CCTCGGCATAGGTGGCACCGGCGCCGATCACCAGTTTCGTGGCGCTCTTGCGGATGTCGCCGAAACCCCGGGCGCGGCCCACATGGATGATCTTCGGCAGATCGCGCAATTGCTTGGTGATCCACAGGCCGACATCGGTCGAACCCGCCAGGATTGTCGCGTCGGGATGCGCGGCACAGAGCGCCGCGAGCGACGGCACGCTTGCCGGAGCGGCGAAGAAGCGGTTTTCGTCACCCACCAGCAGATCCTCTCCGTTCCGCAATTTGGTGATCTGTTTTTGGGTCTCGGCAAACCGTTTCGCCAGCGCGTCGTTGCGCTTTGCCCGGCCGGCCCTGATCGCCGCATCGGCAATCGGCCGATAGCCGGTGCAGCGGCAAAGATTGCCCGACAGGAACTCGTTGACATCGGCGCGATCCATCGCCCGGCCGGAATGCCACAGCGTGAACAGGCTCATCACGATGCCCGGCGTACAGAAGCCGCATTGCGAACCGTGTTCGTCCACCATCGCCTGTTGCACCGGATGCAGCACCTCGCCCTCGGCAAGGTCGTCCACGGTGATCACGTCGGCGCCGTCGATCTGGCCCAGAAGCTGGATACAGGCATTGACCGGCTCATAGCGCAGCCTGCCGTCGACGACCCGGCCGACCGCAACGGTACAGGCGCCGCAATCGCCCTCGTTGCAGCCCTCCTTGGTGCCGGTCTTTCGCTCACGAAGCCGCAGATAATCAAGCAGTGTCGTGTCCGGATCGAAGTCCGATACCCTAACCGGCTTGCCGTTTCGCAGAAAATGAAGTGCGTCGCGCATGAAACTCCCCTGAAGATATTCGGCGACGGTAGCACTATTGGCGAAATTGTGAAGCCGGCCGCTTTCGCCGCATCCCAAAGGGTCCTTTTGCTTTTTCCATATAATGCCGCGGCTGTTTTGCGCTATGAGATAAAGCCATGAAACGCATCACCGGCCAATTGCTGCATTATTCCGACGACCCGCACAGCCAGGGCGGGGCCGCCATTCATCATGTGGAAGCGGGCGCCATCGTCATCGGCGAGGACGGCCGCATCGCCTGGTCGGGTGAAGCGGCCCGTCTGCCCCGGCAATACCACACGCTCGAAAGCGTCGATTATGGCGACAAGCTGATCCTGCCGGGCTTCATCGACGCCCATCTGCACTTTCCCCAGTACCGGATGCTGGCGGCCTACGGAAAGGACCTGCTCGACTGGCTCAACCGCTACACCTTCATCGAGGAACAGCGCTATGGCGATCCGGCGATCGCCGCCCCCGCCGCTTCGGCCTTTCTCGATGAACTCCTGCGCAACGGCATCACATCCTGCCTCGCCTTCTCGACCATCCACCCCTCTGCCCTCGACTGCCTCTTCGAGGAAGCCGGCCGCCGCAACATGGCAATCGCCTCGGGCAAGACGCTGATGGATTGCAACGCACCGGACGGCCTCTTGGACAGCGCCCAGTCGGCCTATGACGACAGCACCGCCCTGATCGGCAAATGGCATGGCAGGAAACGCCTGCGCTATGCCATCAGCCCGCGTTTCGCCGTCACGTCCAGCGAGGCGCAATTGCAGGCGGCCGGCACCCTTGCCCGGGAAAATCCCGGCCTGCTGATCCAGACTCATCTTTCCGAGAACAAGAGCGAAATCGAATTCGTCGCCAGCCGCTTTGCCTGGTCGAAGGACTACACCGACGTCTATGACCGCTACGGCCTGCTGACCGAAACGGCACTCTTCGCCCACGGCATTCACCTGTCCGGGCGCGAACTGGCACGGCTGAGCGAGGCGGGATCGGCGGTCGTCCACTGTCCGACCTCGAACAACTTCCTCGGCTCCGGCCTGTTCCGCCTGCGCCATACCACGACCGGCAGCGCGCCGGTCCGTGTCGGCGTCGGCTGCGACATCGGCGGCGGCATGAGCTATTCGATGTTCGACACCCTGCGCGACGCCTACACCGTGTCGCAACTGGTGGGGTCGCGCATCTCCGCCCATGAAGCCTTCTACCGCGCGACGCTGGGCAATGCCCGCCTGCTCGGCTTCGATGCCGATGCCGGCACGCTGGAAGCGGGAAAATACGCCGATCTGACGGTGCTCGATCCGGCGGCGACGCCGCTGATGGCCGAGCGCCACGCGCTCTCCAACGATCTGCACGACATCCTGTTCGCCCTGATGATCCTGGGCGACGACCGCGCCGTCACCGAAACCTATGTGGCGGGCGCCCCGCTCAAGCCGCAAACCTGAAATCAGGCCTTGGCCGCCGCTTCCAGTGCCGCGCCGATCTGCAGCAGGCGCACATCCTCACCGGGCCTGGCCATGACCTGCAATCCGGCGGCATAGGTCGCCGTCGGCAGGTTGAGGGCGCAGCTTCCCAGCAGATTGGCGATGCGCGTATTGCGCAGGCCGAGCAGATTGACCGCCATGAAGCGCTCGTCATCGGCCAGCAATTCGTCCACTCGGGGCGGCTGGATCGCCACGGTCGGCATCACGAAGGCATCATACCGGCTGAACCGGTCGAAGAAGTTCCGCCGCAATTGCCCGAGCGCCTGCCAGGCCTGGTCGTATGCCGCCCGGGTAATCGGTTCGCCCGAGCGGAACCGCAACTCGACCGGCGGATACAGGACGCCGGGATGTTCGGCAATCAGCGCACCCCAGCTCCGCCAGGCCTCGTAGGGAAACAGAATGGCCCCCAGATCGAAGGCCTCCGGCAGTTCACCGGCGGTGATCCGCTCGACCCTCGCGCCGGCAGCCTCGATCCGGGCGAGCGAGCGCTCGAAGGCGCCCGACTGCACTGCGTCGCAGTTTTCGAGCGCCACCGTCTCGACGACCGCGAGCCGCAGATCGGCGGGCGAAGGCGCTGCGGCGAGATCGGCCTCGCCACCGCCCAGCGCCGCGAACATCAGCGCCGCATCCTCGACCGTCCGGGCCAGCGGGCCCACCGTGTCGAAGCCGGGGCAGAGCGGCACCACGCCGTCATTGGGCAATACGCCATGGGTGGTCTTGAGCCCGACCAGCGAGTTCCAGCAGGCGGGAATGCGTACCGATCCGCCGGTATCGGAGCCGATCGCGATCGGCGCGAGACCATGGGCTAGGGAGGCAGCCGCTCCTGATGACGAGCCGCCCGGCGCATGGCCCGGCATGCCCTTGTTGGGCGGCGTCGCCGTGTTCGGATTGATGCCGAGCCCGGAAAAGGCCAGTTCGGTCTGATGGGTCTTGCCGAGGCACACCGTGCCCGCGATACCCGCCCGGCGCAGCACTTCGGCGTCCTTGTCGGGAATCCTGCCGGCAAGCAGCGGCGTGCCGCTTTCCGTCGCGGTGCCGGCCGTGTCGAACAGATCCTTCCACGAAACCGGAACGCCGTCGAGCGGACCGGCAAGCCTGCCTTCCCTCGCCCGTCTGGCTGCGGCCTTTGCCTCCTCAAGCGCCCGCTCGCCCGTCAGCCGCGCATAGATCCGGCCGTCCTCGTCCTGCGAACGGATGGCTTCAAGACAGGATTCGGCAAGCGCCACCGGATCGATCCGACCCGCGGCGATCTCCCTGCCGAGTTCCGCCGCCGTTCTGTTCGTGCTGTCCATGCCCGCTCCTGCTCCTCGCCCTTCGCATCTGCTACCCGATGCTGCCGGCCCGATTCTTGTGCCGCAACCGATTTGCTGCCAAGGATTAGAGCATCGGTTCAACGAATGAAACCATCCTCGTGGAGGCTACCGTGACGCGCTATGATTTTTCCGGCAGGACCGTCCTGATCAGCGGCGCGGGCGGCGGGCTGGGGCGCAACGCGGCCCTGCGGTTTGCCGAATCCGGCGCCGATCTGGTTCTGACCGATCGCAGCGAAGCGGCGCTCGATCCGGTCCGCGAGGCCCTCGGTCCCGCCGGCAACGCGCTCTTCATCACGGGCGATGTGGCAAATCCCGACTTCCATAACACGCTTGCGAGCGCGGCCGTCGAGCGCTTCGGCAGCCTCGACATCGCGCTCAACAATGCCGGCATCGGTCACCGGCCTGGCCGCATCGAGAAGATCGACCGGGACGAGGCGCAGCGCGTCATCGAGGTCGACCTGCTCGCCGTTCTCTACGCCATGCAGGCGCAAATTCCGATCATGCGGCAGCAGTTCGAGCGCACGGGCGAAGGCGGTGTCATCCTCAATACCGCATCGGTCGCCGGCGTGGTCGGCTCGCCCACCCTGTCGGTCTATGCCGCCGCCAAGCACGGTGTGATCGGGCTTACCAGGACGGCGGCGATCGAGACGGCCCGTAGCGGCATCCGCATCAACGCGCTCTGCCCGGCCTTCACCCGCACCGCCATGGTCGACGAACTGGTGTCGACCTCGCCCCATGGCGCCGAGGCCGCGGAACAGAAGCTGACCGGCGGCATACCGATCGGCCGCATCGCGAAGGTCGACGAAATCGTCCAGGCCATGCTCTGGGCCTGCGCGCCGGAGAACGCCTTCTATACCGGCCAGGCGCTGGTCCTCGATGGCGGCCTGAGCGCCGGATAGAAAAGGCCGCGCTTGAAGACGCGGCCCCCGATGCATCCTGCGATCGGCTCGAAGCTACTTGCCGACCGTCGCGTAAACCACCGCAAGCGCCCGCGACTGAACCTGGGGATCCTTGTCGATCGCCACATGGTCGGCATGGGTGAAGCGGGTGATGTCGACATTGTTGATCGAGCCGCCAAAGCCCGTCGCCGAACGGTACGGATTGCCGCGCGGCTGGTTGGGAATGTAGAAATTGACCACCCGCGGCGAACCGTAGCGGAAGGGCTGCGGCGCCGCAAAGCCGGGATCGAAGCCGACGACGAGCGCCACGGGTACGCCGGCCTGGCCGAGCTTGTTCGCCATGGCGGAGGCTTCCTGGCCGCCGACCGAATGGCCGAGAATGACGATCGGGAAGGACACCCTGCCCTGCTTGTGGCGGGCGATGATGTCGGCTGCCAGCCCGCTCCAGCGGCCATTGGAATAGGCATGGGCGTTGATGCCGCGCGCCTGCATGCGGCGGGTCATCTGGTTCATGCCGGCGGAGAACACGTCGAACGCGCCGCGCAGGACGTAGACTTCTTCGGCCTTGGCCGTTGCGGGTGCCATGAAGGTAGAAGCCGTCATGGCCACTGCCGTAGCAAGTGCCGCGATACCGGCACGAATCGATGTCAGTTTGAGCATCCTTACCTCTTCATTCAGGGAAATTTCAGTCCAGCCCCACCGGCGCGGATAATAGAGCACTTTGCAGATAATGTGAATCAATTCTGTTTTGCATCCATTTGGATGGATGCTTGTGCCTGTACCGCAGGGCGATGCCCCCTTGGTTCATTGGGCATCGCTCGAGGATCAGGCGCAAGCAGGCGCCAGATGGGGCAAAACCCTTCGGGCCGGGCGCAAAAGCCGGTCACTCGCGCCCGCGCAGGTTGCGGGTCCGGGCCAGTTGGGGAAACAGCGTCACCCACAGGGCGGCAACACCGATGGCGCCGACACCGCCGAGCACCACCGCCGGCACGGTGCCGATAAAGGCCGCCATGGTGCCGGCGCGAAACTCGCCCAGTTCGTTCGAGGCGCCGACAAACACCATGTTGACCGCATTGACCCGCCCGCGCAGATCGTCGGGCGTCCACAGCTGGATCAGCGTTTCGCGGATATAGACGCTCACCATGTCGGCGGCCCCCAGCAGCGCCAGCGCCAGGATCGACAGCCAGGCAAGGGTCGAGGCGCCGAAGACCGCCGTAAACAGTCCGAACAGGGCGACGCAGGCCAGCATGATATAGCCGGCATGGTTCTCGATCGGCTTGCCGGTCAGCCACAGCGCCATGATGACCGCCCCGATGCCGGGCGCGGCGCGCAGCATGCCGAGCCCCCAGGGCCCGAGTTCGAGGATATCGCGGGCATAGACCGGCATCAGCGCCACGGCCCCGCCCAGCAACACTGCGAACAGATCGAGCGAGATCGCCCCCAGCACGACCTTCTCGCGCCAGATATAGGCAAAGCCCGCCAGCAGGGTCTGCATGCTCACCTTGTCGCGCACCTGCTGCTGCGCCGGTCTCGGGATCATGGCAGCCGTTACCGCCGCGATCGCCAGTATCACCGCGGCGATGCCATAGGCGAAGACGGGCGAAACACCGTAGAGCAGGCCGCCGGCAACCGGCCCCAGAATGGTCGAGATCTGCCAGGCCGACGAGTTCCAGGCGATCGCATTGGCAACCGCTTCCTTCGGCACCACATTGGTGACCAGCGCCGAAGAGGCCGGGCCGTGAAACGCCCGCGCAATCCCGAACGCGGCAAGCAGCGGAAAATACGGCCAGACGGTTTCGGTGCCGATGAAGGTCAGATACAGCAGCCAGGCCGTGCACAGGGCTTCCATGCCGTCGGAAAGCGCCATGATCAGGCGGCGGCCGAACCGGTCCGCCACCGCGCCGGTCACCAGCACCAGAATGAGCGAGGGCAGGAATTGCGTCAGGCCGACCAGGCCGAGGTGAAACGGATTGCGGCTGATATCGTAGATCTGCCAGCCAATCGCCACCGAAACGATCTGTGCGGCAAACGTATTGGCGAACCGCGACCCCCAATAACGCCGGTAGGCGGCGGAGCGAAAGGCAATATAGCGGTCCTCGCCGGCCGGCGAGGCCCCTTCGAAGGGAGCAGAATCGGTCACGAAAGCAATCCGGAAATCAGAACTTGCCGATCACGTTCACGAATACGCCCTGATCGTCAAGCGTAAGATCGGTCAGATCGTCCGAGAAACGGCCGAAATTGTAGCCGACGCCGATCTTCAGATTGTTGCCGAGATGGCGGTAGATGCCGGCAAGCGCCCCGTAGTGAACCTGCCCGGGTTCCGAGAGCCAGAGCGCCCGGCCCTCGAAGAGAAGATCCCAGTTCTTCACCACATGATAGTCGGCCCGCACGATGCCGAGCTGCGCCGTGCTGCGCACGAAATCCTCATCGTCCCGGCTGGTCGAAATCTCGCCGATGCGCAGGCCGTACTTCGCTCCCACCGAGAGCCGCTCGGTAAGATCGTAGATGAAATCGCCCGACAGCACATGGCTGCGCTGTTTCGGCCCGGCCGTGACATTGTCGGAATTGACCTGTTCCGGCCCCGGCAGGTCGTGCAGATAGGTGTATTTGAACAGGGCGTTGAACCGGTCGTTGTCGACCGGCCGATAGGCCCAGCCGACACTCGCTTCGATATAGTCGCCATCGAGCGTCGCTGATTGATCGGATTGCGAGATCGCCGCATCGATCTTGGCCAGGAAGCGCCAGTTGTCGTCATATTTGAGCCCGAGATTGGCCTGGCCAAGCCAGGTGACCCGATCGCGGCTGTCATCGTCGGAATCCTCGAGCCGCACTTCGAGCCGGCTGCTCAGGGTCTTTTCCCCGTCCTTGAAGGCGATTGCGAGCGATGGCGCCAGCCGCGCGAAATCGACACCCTCCTCATCGGTGACCGTGCCGTATTCGATCCCCCCGGCAATCTTCCACAGCGCATCGGGTTGCAGTTCCACGCCGTAGGCCTGAAGCGCCCCCTGTTCTGGGCCCATCCTGTCGAAATTGTGCTCCGTCCATACCGCGACCGTTTCGCTGTAGCGATGCCGCGCGCCGATCACCACTGAGCCGAAGTCGCGGCCGAACGGATCATAGCTGGCCAGTTCGCCATCGGCCGAATCGGGCAGCATGCGGTAGCCGATGAAATAGCGGTCGTCGGTATCGGGCTCATAGCTCAGCCCCGCCAGCAGGCCGATGCCGGTCGTGCCGGTCGAGACCTCGGCTTCCGCCTGCAATTCGGGCGTCAACGCGGTCTTGAACCCCGCGCCCACCCGGTCGTTGCGGCGGCGGCTCGCTTCATGGGCGACAGTCGTCTGGCCGAAGACATAGAGCTTGTCGTCGCCCGCCCCGTTGAAGGTGACGCGCCCGCCCACATCGGTACGGCTGCCCGTTCCGTCGGAAAGCGCGATCGAACTCTCGCTGTCGGAATGCAGCACGCCGGCCTGGAGGGTCAGCGCATCGCTGACATCGGCCTCGACCTCAATGCCGGCATCGCGTTTCGACACGCCGTCCTGGCGCGCCACCTCGGCATAGCGGCCCTTGATCGTCACCGTGTCGCTCGCCTCGATTTCGAGATGCGCATCCCATATCCGTTGATCGGCCTCGCTGTAGCGGCCGGGCGCATTGAAGCCCTTTTCGCGTTGCTCGTAGCCTACACCGATGCTGCCCTTGGCCTTGCCATCGCTCAGTTCGCCTAGATCGAGCGCCGCCACCGCGCGCCAGGCTTGCGCCGGGCCGCTGACCGGCTCTCCGGTCACCGGCTTGAAGATGAAACCGCCATCGCTGGAGACGACCGAGGGAAAGCTCTCGCCCTGCGAGCGGGCCCATTCGAACTGGAAATAACTGCTCTCGCTGAGGCGCCAGGTCGCATCGGCACCGACCAGCGACGGGTCGGCCATGCCGGTGTTTTCCTGGTAGCCGGTGACGCCGAAGCGCAGCGCATCGAACACCCAGGCTTCCGCGCGGCCGCCATAGCTGTAGCCGTCGACCTCCTCGAGCGTCGGCGTATATTCATAGGTGGCGACCAGATACTGGTCGTAGCTCGCCAGTGACGAGGGCAGGACGGCGGAATCGGCCACCGCCGTGGCGGCGAGCGGCTTGGACAGGATCAGCACACCCTGGACATAATCGATCGTGTAGTCCTCGCCCTCGCGCAACGGCTTGCGCTCATGCGCCTGGCCGCTGACCGCATCGCGCAATTCGATCGCGATCTGCTCCGAGCCCTGATTGATGTCGCTGCGCTTGAGGAAATAGACCGAGCCGCCGGTGCCGCGGAAGACGTCGCGCTGCGGCAGCGTGCCCGGCTGGGCGCCAAAAAGCTGCAGCCGCGCACTCGGATCGCCATAGCGGGTCGGCACCGGCGACCGCAGATCGGCCTCAGCGCCGTACAGTGCCCGCTCATAGCGGGCAAGTTCGACACCGTCGATACGGGTCTTGAAATTGCCCCACATCACATGGCTCGAACCGCGATCGATGCGGACATAGAACTTGCCGGCGGTCGGCGCGTCCTCCTTCAGGATCGAATCGTCGCCATAGACCGGATAGTAGTCGTCGGGATCGAGCCGGCGCAGCAATTGCCGCGGGTCCTTCCTGTCCATGCCGGAAAACAGCGTGTCGAGATTTTCCTCATCCGTATCGAGCGATGCGGTCAGGATGTAGCGGCCCCTGATCTTGCCCTTGAGATAGAAGGCGAGCCGGCCCTTGCGGTAGACCGGGCTGTATTCGCCGGACTTGACCGGCGCGAGCAGCTTGCTGTCCTTGCCGAAGCGGCGGCCGACCGTCAGATCGGCCAGACCGACATAAAACCACTGGCTGGTGGGGATGTTGATCGCGCGGGCGAATTCCACGCTGCGGCTGCCGCCGGTCTCCGACACCGCCACGTCGACCAGATGCTCGCCCGCCGGCAGGATGGTCTGGATGACGAAATCGCGGTCCGGCGCCACCGGCACATCGCGGCCCATCACGCTGACGGCAAGCCCCTGCGGCAGGTTCCTGCCATAGACCGTGACCGCCCCGCCCTCGATCGGAATGGCACTGCGCGCGAGCTGATTGACATCGTATCCGGGCAGCGGCGAAGCCGGCCGCTCCTCGACCACGCCGCGCCCGGAATTTTCGCCGTGCAGCACCATCTGCGGCAAGAGGGTGGCGTCGTCGCTGATTTCCAGCCGCTGCGCCTCGGTCTCGTCGAAGCGGTTATAGGCATCGTAGACCCGCAGCACATAGACGAACGAGCCGGTGGTTGCGGCCCCCGGCAGCCAGGCGCCGCGGCCGGTTTCGTCAAGTGCCACGATGGCGACGGGACGCGAGGATACCAGGCGACGGCGAAGCCCCGGTGCCTCGAAGATGCGCACTTCCGCCCGTTCGATCCAGGCGGGATAATTCCAATGGCCGATAAACTCGATCAGCGCTTCGGGCGTATGAATGCGTCCCTCTCCCGCGGTCGCGACCGACAGGCTGCGCTCGGCATCCAATCCATCAAATTTAATTTGTATATCAACGGCTTCGAGATCGACATCCGCCCGTCGGTCGGCATCTTCATCGGCTGGCGAACCGACCAGGGCCTCCCCGTCGACACTGATCGAGACCGCCGCGTTTCCAAGCCTCGCGGCAGGCGCGGGAACCGCCTCGGCGGCCAGCAGTGCGGCAAGATCCTCGGCGCAGATTGCGGCAGCTTCGCAACCGGCGGCGATGTCCGTCTGGGCAAGCGCGGGCAGCGAAAAGCCGATCGCGGCCCCGAAGACGATCGTCTTCAGGAACCGCGCAATGCGCCGCTGTTTGCAAACCCCCTCAGGTGCCATGATTCGCCGTTTGGTTAACCCAAGGTAAACAGGCACCAGTTATGGTTAATTTTCGATTAATCCGGCGCCGGCGCGGCGGCGCAAAACGTCATTCAATCAAGCGCTTATCGATCAGGAGTTCGGTCGGCCGCGGCTTGGCGGCCCAGGCCTTGCGCAACAGGGTTTCGATCCCCTCGAGCCGTTCTCTTGCAAGCACCGCATCCTCGCCCTCGCGCCGATAGACGATCCGCAATTGCGATGGCTCGCCCTCGAGCAGCGGCAGCATGCGGCCAAGCTCGGCGATCGTTTCGGGTGCCGGCCTTGCCGTGCCCGCACGGAAGGAGCGGTCCGTCAGTTCGAGCCGGACCAGTTTCAGGTTCGCCGCACCGAAATTGAGCTTGACCGCCTTGCCCTGGGTAAGCCGCACCACGCGCGGGTTCTCGCTGGTGACCCGATAGCCGGTGGGCAGCGTCGCGGCATCGAGCTTGAGCAGGAAGTTCGACCCGATGGCGCGGTCGGGAATGGCGCCGCAGGCGATCGAATAGCGGCCGAACCGGTCGGTCAGGATCAGCACGCCATCCGGCGTCGCCAGCCGCACGCCCGGCAGTCCCGGCTCGCCGTCATCGGGATAGCCGTCGCGGTCCTTGTCGTCGAACACCCGCCCGATGACATCCGAACACTGGAAGACCGGCTCCACCTCGAGCAGCACCTTGGCCTTGGCGGTGTTCGAAACCACGGCCCCGCTCGGCCCGTCCTCGGCATGGGCGAAGTTGACATATTCCTCCGCCGACGCCGAGGCGTTGATCGTCATCACCAGCGTCACGGTCACCGCATCGCCCGAGGCAACGGACAGGCCGCGCCAGATCAGCACCCGCCCCGATCCGGCGCCGCTTTCCTGTTCCGGCTCACTCGGAATGCCGTCAACCCGCGCGCTGCCGGACACATAGCTCATGCCGTTCGGTATCCGGTCGACGATGTCGATATCGGAAAGATCCGACGCGCCGCTGTTGCGCACCGTGATCGTGTATGCGACGGGCGCGCCCTGCGGCGCCCGGCCGGGCAGAGCGGTTTTCTCCACCGTCACCGCGCCCGCCGGATTGGCCAGGGTCACCGTCGCATTGTCGAATGCCGGCGGTATCGCGCTTCCATCGAGCGGCGAGGTCCCCCTCGCCGTCGCGGTATTCTCATAGACCCCGCTGGCGGCACTTACATTGACGTCGATCAGCAGGACGACGCTTTCCCCCGGCTGCAGGGTGCTGCCGGCGGCAAGCGCCGCCGTCCCGGCCACCCCGTCGAACAGCGGATCGGGCGCGAAGCCCGCCGGCGCACTCTCCAGGGTCACCAGGTTGACGGCGAAATTGCCGGCGCCGAACACGGCATTGAGATCATCGGCGAGTTGAACATTCTCGACCGGCTCCTCGCCATCGGCCGTGACCGTGATGCGATAGCGGACGTTGTAGGTCAGGTCCGGCTGGAGCGTCGGCCCCGAAACCACGCTCTTGTCGACCGCAAGCGATGGTACGCCGCAGAACTTCACCGGGATGTTGTTGTTGAAGATCGCCGGATCGCCCGCCTCGATATCGAACACGGTATAGAACGGATTGGCGCCCGCGGTGGCATCCGCGAGATAGCCCGTCGAGCCGAACTCGCCGGAACCGAAGACGGCGGGATTGTCCGGCAGCAGGCTGGTCAGGTCGATCGAGCCGGAGGAGAGCCGCGCCGTGCTGGCGACCCCCGTGGGCGGCAGCGTATAGGTGAGCCGGTAGGTGCCGTTGCGGCTCGCGAAGAACTGGTAGCGGCCGTCGCTGCCGTCGCGCAGGATGGAAATTCCGTTGCTGGAACCGATACCGGTCTGGCTGCCGCCGGAGGTCAGGTTCTCGATCGTGATGAGGCCGCCGGAAAGGATCCGGCCATCGGTCTCGCAATAGAAATAGCCGGTCGGATCGTAGTCGAGCCGGTTGGCGATCCCGTCGCCATCCCTGTCGCCAACATCGTCCTCATCCGTGTCGAGCCCGCCATCGCCATCGCTGTCGGGAACGTCGAGCGGCGTCGGATTGACGTCATTGGGATCGGCCGGTGTCTGACTCGGATCGTCGGAGGCAACCGGCAGGGCGATCTGGTCGGTCGTCGCGATGGCGGTATTGGTCCCGGAGACCGAATTGCCGCCGGTATCGATGGTCAGGGCAATGGTGATCAACGCGATACCGCCCGGTGCCAGTTGCACGTCGCCGGTCAGCAATTGCGTGTCGGTGACACCGTCATAGCCGGCATTGGCGCCGCCGGCGCCGGCAAAGCCGCTGGCGATCAGAACCGGCGGCGCCATCAGGGTGGCGGGCGCGATCGCGGCCGCGATATCGTCCTCGATGCGGATACCGGTCTGGGTAACCGCGCCGGTATTGCGCACCGTGATCTGGTATTCGAACTCGAAGATCGTCGGGAACCGCTGAACCGGCACGGTCGCCGTCTTCTTGACCTCGAACGAGGAGACGGGCGCGAGCGGCAGGGCGTGGTCGGCGGTCTCGTCGCCAAGCTGATCGCTCGACACCGTTACCCTATTGTCGAGATCGCCATCCCCGCCGCCCAGCGTATCGAGATCGCCCTGGGTGATGATGCCGCTGCCCGTATAGGTCCAGACCTCACCGACATCGAGTATGCCGTCGCCGTTGACGTCACCCGATTGCAGCGTCAGCGCCACCAGCGGGTCGTCGGGCATCACATGGGTGAGCCGCAGATTGCCGGTATTGGTGACGGTTACGGTATAGCTCACCGTATCGCCGGCCGAGAGGCCGGGCGTGCCGTCATCGTCGTTGAGCACACCGGTCTTCTTCACTTCAAGCCCGGGATCGAGGTTGAGCGGCACGCTGGCCGAGGCATCCTGATCGGGCAACTGGTCGCTTGACACCGTCGCCGTGTTCTCGATCGCGCCATCCCCGCCGCCATCGCTGTCGATATCGGCCTGGGTGAGCACATAGCTGCCGGTATAGGTCCACACCTCGCCCGGATCGAGCACGCTATTGGCGTTGGCGTCGCCCCCCGTCAGGCTGAGCGCTGCCAGCGGATCATCGACATCGACATGGGTCAGCACGGTCGTGCCGGTGTTCTCGACCGTCACCGTATAGCCGATCGTGTCGCCGGCGCTGACGCCGGCAATGCCGTCATCGTCGTTGAGCGTGCCGGTCTTGACAACCGTCATGCCCGGCACGCCGTCGGCGACATCGACGGCAACCGACGCCGTATCGCTAAGCGGCACGCCGAGATGGGTGCCGTTTACCGTTACGGTGTTGACAATGGCGGCAAGGGCGAACTGCACCTGGGCCAGCGACAGCAGGAGGGCGAGCAGGACCGTCGCCGGAGAACGTCGTCTCCAGCGGGCCAGGCCCGTTCCTCTCTGCCATTGCCAGGGGTGCGTCACGCCGCCCTTACCTTTCGTTCAGGAGCGCATGCGCTTATTGCAACGTGTCGACGTCCGACTGGGTCACGACATAGCTGGTGGTGATCGTCAGGACGTCGGACGGCGCCAGCAGGTCATAGCTGCTGTCGCCGGAAACGTCGGACGAGCCGCCACCCGAATTGTCGGTGAGCGTCGCCGTGGCGCTGTCCGGGTTCGGCTGGGTGAAGGTCCCCGAACCGTTGAAGACGTCGTTCAGCGTCACATTGGCGATCGGAACGTTACCGTTGTTGGTGATGGTGTAGGTGTAGGTGATCGTCGTGCCGGCGGCCACATTGTCGGTGGTGCCGTCAACCGGCGAGCCACCGACCGTGGCGACCTTGGCGACAACCAGCGACGGATTGGCGTCTTCGAGATCGACGATCCCCGTTGCGGTGTTGGTGTAGGTAGCAGCCGAGCCTGAACTGTTTTCGTAGCCCGCCGAGACCGTGACCGTGTTCTCGAGATCGCCATCGCCATCCGCGCTCTGGTCGGAGATGTCCTGGGCGGTAACCGTATAGGTCGCCGTCCAGGTCACCGCGTCACCCGGCGCCAGATAGTCGTAGACATTGTCGCCGCCCGCATCGCTCGACGGCTCGCCTGACCCGTCGGGCGTCAGCGAACCGAGCGCGATGGTGGAAAGCGAACCGTCCGCATCGACCCCGTGATCGTCCGACAACGACACGTTGTTCATGCCGATATTGCCGTTGTTGGTGACCGTGTAGGTGTAGGTGATCACCGTTCCGGCGGCGAGATTGTCGGTGGTGCCGTCCGCCGTGGTCGGACCCGCGCCATAGGTCGCGACCTTGGTGATGGCGAGGTCGGGCGCGGCATCCTCGACATCGACATTTTCGGTCGCATTGCCGGTGACGTCATCGGTATTGCCCGGTGACGAACCCGTGACGGTCACGGTGTTGGTGATCGCCGCCCAGGCGGGCTGCGCCGCCGCAACCGCCGTCATCATGGCGATGGCCGAAACCGCCAGGCGGTTTCTCGCCAGCGAACGGAAAAGGGTCTGGTCGGTCATTTGAGCCCCCTTGCCGCCTGCGGCGGAACAGGTCTGAACCTGGGTTTGCGGGTGCGTTTCGTTCTGTGGGTGGATCGGTTTCATGGTCTCGATTCCTGATGGGTTCGTACGATCGGTTGTCCTGATTTCCTGCGGCCCTCTTTCCGGCTTCGGCCGCCAGCACCTTCGGTGCTGCTCCGCCGGGGGCGCGATCGGCGGAGAGACCACGCGGGTGCAGAAACTTCGGATCGTGCGGGTGAAATCCTCGATGCGCAGGAGGCGGTTCTCCCCGGGGGCGCTGCCTGTTCGCGCCATGGCTTGGCGCTGCTCATTGCCCCGATGGGTTCTCGATGTGCCGGGTTTGAACTGTCTGGTCATTGCTGGGTATCCACGTCTGTCTGGGTTACGGTGTAGGTTGCGGTGACGGTCAGGACGTCACCGGGTGCGAGGCTGTCCCAGACACCGTCGCCGGTGCTGGCATTGCTTGAATCGCCGGAGGTTGCATTGTCGGTTAGGCTGGCGGCATCGGCATCGGGCGCCGGCGCGGTGCCGCTGCCCGAATGGCTGTCGGCGAGCGAAATATCGGCGATCGTCTGATTGCCGGTATTGGTGATGACGTAGGTGTAGGTGATCACCTGGCCGGCGCCGACATCGGTCGTGTCGTCCGCCGATTTGGTGACCGAGAGCGCCGGACTGGCGGTGATCGTCGTCGTCGCCGTGTCGGAAATCGCGCTGATCTCGCTGGCGTCGAAGGTTGCCGTATTCACCAGATCGCCGGCGTCATCGAGATTGGCCTGGGTAACGGCATAGGTCGCCGAATAGATCCAGACCTCCGTCGTATCGAGCACGCCGTCGCTATCGCTATCGCCGGAGGAAAGCGTCGGGCCGGCGGAAAGCGTCAGCGCCGAGCCGTTCTGGTCCAGCGCGTCGGTGAGTACCGGCGCCGTCAGGTTCACCGTGCCCGTATTGTCGACGATGATGGTGTAGGTGAGCGTGCCGGTCGCCGACAGGTTCGACTGGTCGACCGTCTTGGTGATCGTCGCCTGTGGCGCGGCGAGGTTCCAGCTCAGCCGGAAATTGCCGGTAGCCGTGCCGTAGCCGTCCACCTGGACCGAATAGGTCGTGCCGGCGGTAACCGCAAAGCTGATCAGGCTCTGATAGCTGGAACACGAACCGTGATCGTCATTCCTGGCGACCGTGGTCAGGGCCGAGACGCTGCTGCCGGTAAAGGCCTGCAAGGTCGTGTCGAAATTCGTATCGGCGATGCTGCATGTATCGAAGGTGACCGTACCGTCGGCCGGCGCGGTCCAGGAATACCAGATCGTGTTGAGCGTGTTGGTTCCATAGGTCGCCGGTTCGCCGCTCTCGCCCGTGGCGCCGACATTGTTGCAGACGGTCGAACCGGAAAATCCGGAGATCGCATTGGCTCCGGCAAAGCTGTCACCGCTGCAGGCGATCGGCGCGCCGGGCGTGCTGGTGACGGCCGAAGCGTTCTTCGATCCGGCCTCATTGGTGGAGAACGTCGCATAGTTGGCGATGTCGCCGCCATCGTAGAGCATACCCGACGGCACGTCATAGGTCGCGGTATAGACCCAGGTTTCGCCGGTATCGAGCTTGCCGTCGCTGTCGCTGTCGCCCGAGGTGAGCGTCGGGCCGGTGGTCAGCGCCAGCGTGTTGCCGCCTTGCAGCAGGGTGTCGCCCAGAACCACCCCGGTAAGCTCGACCCCGCCGATATTGATCGCGGTGATCGTGTAGGTGATGGTTTCGCCGACGCTTGAGACCGACGACTTGTCGGCAACCTTGCTCAGGGTGAAGCCCGGCGCACTGGAATCGTAGGGCACCGTCGCGGTGGCGCTGCCCGATTGCAGCCGGGTGGCGAAGCTCTGTCCCGTTATGCCGACGCCGGCGGTCGCGACATTGGTGACGAAGCCGTTGGATACATCCGATGCCGTTGTCGTGTAACTGGCATTGCAGGTAGTGCTGGCACCGACAGCCAGCGGTCCGCTGGCGCAGACGAACTGCCCCACCTTGTCGTCATCGATCACGATGTTCTGCGAAGCGTTGATCGACAGCCGACCGGTATTGGTCACCGTGTAGGAATAGGAGATCACCTCGCCCGCCGCCGTGAACTCGGTAGTGGTGGCGGTCTTGGCAAGAGAGATCGCGGTGTCGACGGTAATCGCCGCAGCCCCCCACACGCCGACGCCGCGCGCGGCCGCATCCCGGCTGGTCGTGCCGTAGACGTTTTCGATCGATTCCTCATAGGCGATCGTCGCCGTCGTGGTATTGGCCGGATAGGTCAGAAGAACCGAGCCGTTATCGTCGCCATCCGACGAATTCGAGCCGGTGAAGCCGGTATTGTAGATACATTGCGCCTGATTGGCGGCGAGCGCCCCCGTGCTCCCCGAGCCCGTCGCCGGCCCGATGCGAACCGACCGCGCCGAGGGCGTCCCCGAAACATAGCTCAACACCGGATTGCCGTTATTGCCCGTCGCGGTGATGAAGTCGCACCGGTCGGTGCTGCTGTTGTTGTCGACCGGGTCGATATCGCTCACGCGGAAGGAAAGAGCATCGACGGCAAAGGGGCTTCCACCGCTGGCAAACGAGAGCACCGCGGTGTTGGTCGATTCGCCGATGCCGCTCGAACCGCTGGCGGCATCCCAAACGAGCCAGACCGAGCGCTCCGAGCCAAACGCATTGCCGCCATTGGAGAGATAGTCGTCCGGATAGCCGGAAACCGCCGAGCCGCCCTTGCGGCTGATCGACATGGTCGCATTGAGATTGAAGCCGTACTGATCGGTCAGGGTGACCGTGAGCGGGCCGGTCGAATTCGCCGTCCAGTTGTGGCTGCCGCCCCAGTCGAAGGTGAAGTCGCCGGCAGGGGCTATGGAGGGGGCGGAAAACGCGAAGCAGGCGGCCAGGAAGGAAAACAGGGCAACGGAAAACCTGTGCCCGCGCAACAGCCCGTTGCGCCGGCCGGAATCCCTCCCGTCGACCAGGGGGCAGATAGTTTGGCGACCGTTTGGCCTATTCCGCCGCATGGCACCCCCGTAACTTGCAAATCTGTAAACGATTCGAGGGTGTTAGCGAATGCGTCGCAGGCAAAAGTTACGTTCCGGAAGGCGCTATCCACCGTTCTGTCGGCCCGACCGCGGGTTTGCAGCCGCTCCACCGCCCGGCGGGCCCGGCCATCCGGCCTGCTCCGGCGAAATCCCGGCCCGATGGCGCCGTGTGTGCCGGTTGGGGTTTGCAAATCCTGGGAAGGTGCGATTCAATCGGCCAGTGCCGATTTCAGGGATCAGGAAGCATGCGCAATTTTGAGGAAATCTACGCGATTGCCGCCGGGCGCCATGGCGGCTTCGAAGCGCTGGAGGCGAAAATTCCAAAATCCGCGACGCCGGCAGAACTCGCCGCCATTGCCGACGATCGCTGGCTTGCCGACATGACCAAGCGCATCTTCCAGGCGGGCTTCAACTGGCAGGTGATCGAGAACAAGTGGGACGGTTTTGAAGCCGCCTTTGACGGCTTCGACATCGGCCGCTGCTCGATGCTCAGCGATGAGGATTTCGACCGGCTCGTAGCCGACAAGCGCGTCGTGCGCAATGGGGTGAAACTGCGCTCTGTGCAGGAAAACGCGGTCTTCCTGTCAGCCCTTGCCCGCGAGCACGGCAGTGCCGGCAAGGCCTTCGCCGAGTGGCCCTCGACCGACTATATCGGCCTGCTCGACCTCCTGAAGAGCCGTGGCTCGCGCCTCGGCGGCAATACCGGCCAGTATTTCCTGCGCCATATGGGCAAGGACAGTTTCGTGCTGTCGCGCGACGTGACCGCCCGCCTGATCGCCGAGGGCGTCATCGACAAGCCGCCCTCCTCGAAAAGGGCGATGGCCGCGGTGCAGGGCGCCTTCAACACCTGGATGGAGCAATCCGGCCGCGACCTGACGGCCATCAGCCGCGTATTGGCAATGAGCATCGGGTAAGGTTAGCGGTAGATCTCCTTGCGATGGCCGAGTTTCAGGACGAGGATAATCAGCTCATCGTCCCGGATTTGAGCTACAAGCCTGATATTGCCGATGCGATAACGCCACAAGCCGGATAGGCCGCCAGTCAAAGGCTTCCCGAGCGCTCGCGGATTATCCATGGAGAGCAATCGCTCATCGACAAATCTTCGAACCCGAAGTCTGTCGGGCTTCGACAGTTTTTCGAGACTGCGGAAGGCTTTCTTGTCGAAGCGAAGTTGCCAGCCGTTCATTCAGCCGCTTGTTGTCCGTCGTCGGAAAAGAGACGTACCCTCACCTCCTCCCAGCCAATTGTCTCGCCGGCCTCGCGCAGGCGAGCCTCCGCTTCGGCAATGTCCTCGATGTCTTCGAGATGCTCAAGAATGGCCTCTCGGGCAATCGTACTCTTGGTGCGCCCGGTCTTTTTCGCCAGCGCATCCAGCCGCTCTTCAATGTCCTTCGGTAGTCTCAAGGCAAGCATGGGCATTTCTCCTTGCTATACATGTATAGCAATTCGCAGGGATGTTCCAGTGAGCTAACTGCTCACCGAGTCAGCCGCTTATACGTCACCCGTTTGGGATTGACCGCATCCGGCCCCAGCCTTCTGATCTTGTCGGCTTCGTAATCCTCGAAATTGCCCTCGAACCATTCCACATGGCTGTCGCCCTCGAAGGCCAGAATATGCGTCGCCAGCCGGTCGAGGAACATGCGGTCGTGGCTGATCACCACGGCGCAGCCGGCGAAGTTCTCAAGCGCCTCTTCGAGTGCTGCCAGCGTCTCGGTATCGAGATCGTTGGTCGGCTCGTCGAGCAGGATGACATTGCCGCCCTCTTTCAGGAGCTTGGCCATGTGCACCCGGTTGCGCTGGCCGCCCGAAAGCGTGCCGACCTTCTGCTGCTGGTCGCCGCCCTTGAAGTTGAACGACGAGCAATAGGCGCGCGAATTGACCTCATGCCTGCCGAGCTTGATGACATCGGCGCCGCCAGAAATCTCTTCCCAGACCGTCTTGCCGGCGTTAAGCGCATCGCGGCTCTGGTCGACATAGGAAAGCTTCACCGTCTCGCCGACGGTGATCGCGCCGCCATCGGGCGCCTCCTGGCCGGTGATCATGCGGAACAGCGTCGACTTGCCCGCGCCGTTCGGCCCGATGACGCCGACAATGCCGCCCGGCGGCAGCTTGAAATCGAGGCCGTCGATCAGCAGTTTCTCGTCATAGCCCTTGGTCAGCCCCTCGGCATCGATCACCGTATTGCCGAGCCGCTCGCCGACCGGGATGACGATCTGCGCGTCGCCCGGCCGCCGGTCGGCCGCCGCCTTGACCAGTTCGTCATAGGCCTTGATGCGCGCCTTGGATTTGGTCTGGCGCGCCTTGGGGGAAGAGGAAATCCACTCGGCCTCGCGGGCGATCGCCTTCTGGCGGGCCGCCTCCTCGCGGCCCTCCTGCTCCATGCGCTTCCTCTTGGCTTCGAGATAAGCGGTGTAATTGCCCTCATAGGGAATGCCGCGGCCCCGGTCGAGTTCGAGGATCCAGCCGGTCACATTGTCGAGGAAGTAGCGGTCGTGGGTGATCATCAGGACGGAGCCCGGATACTCCCGCAAATGCTTTTCGAGCCAGGCGATCGTCTCCGCATCGAGATGGTTGGTCGGTTCGTCGAGCAGCAGCAGGTCGGGCTGTGACAGCAGCAGGCGGCAGAGCGCCACCCGGCGGATTTCACCGCCCGACAATTTGTCGACGCTCCACTCGCCGGGCGGGCAGCGCAGGGCATCCATCGCCATCTCTACCTGGGATTCGAGATCCCACAAATTCTGCGCGTCGATGATGTCCTGAAGCTTCGCGCCCTCTTCCGCCGTCTCGTCGGAATAGTTCATCATCAACTCGTTGTAGCGGTCGAGGATCG
>JAGRLT010000014.1 GCA_020441665.1 Nitratireductor sp. | reverse complement strand
CGGGGTCTGGCCGCCGAACTGGACGATGACGCCGTGCAGCGTGCCGTTTTGCTGCTCGGCGCGCAGGATTTCCAGCACGTCTTCCGCCGTCAGCGGCGCGAAATAGAGCCGGACGGAGGTGTCGTAGTCGGTCGAGACTGTTTCCGGGTTGCAGTTGACCATGATGGTCTCGTAGCCGGCATCTGAAAGCGCGAAGGCGGCATGACAGCAGCAATAGTCGAACTCGATGCCCTGTCCGATGCGGTTGGGGCCGCCGCCGAGGATGACGACCTTCTTCCGATCCGATACCTGGGCTTCGCTGCGGGTCTCCCCCGCAAACGGCACTTCATAGGTCGAATACATGTAGGCGGTGGGCGAGGCGAATTCCGCAGCGCAGGTGTCGATGCGCTTGTAGACGGGATGAACGCCGAGTTCCTCGCGGCTTGCCGCCACATCCATTGCGTCCGCGCCGGTCAGCGAGGCGAGGCGGGCGTCGGAAAAGCCCATGGCTTTCAGCATGCGCAGATTGGCGGCATCCTTCGGCAGGCCGTGTTCGCGCACCCGGGCTTCCATGGCGATGATGCCCTCGATCTGGTCGAGGAACCACGGATCGATGGCGCAGGCCTGATGGATGAGCTCGGTCGTCCAGCCCTCGCGGAAAGCTTGCGCCACCATGCGCAGGCGGTCGGGCGTGGGTGAGGCAAGGGCGGCAGAAATCGCGTTCTTGTCGTCGCCTTCGCCGAGGCCCGGAATGTCGATCTCGTCGAGGCCGGTGAGCCCCGTCTCCAGCCCGCGCAGGGCCTTCTGCAGCGACTCGGGGAAGGTGCGGCCGATCGCCATGACCTCGCCGACGGACTTCATCGCCGTGGTCAGTACCGGCTCGGCGCCGGGGAACTTCTCGAAGGTAAAGCGCGGGATCTTGGTGACGACATAGTCGATTGACGGTTCGAAGGACGCGGGCGTTGCACCGCCGGTAATGTCGTTTTCCAGTTCATCCAGCGTGTAGCCGACGGCAAGCCTTGCGGCGACCTTGGCGATGGGAAAGCCCGTTGCCTTGGAGGCAAGGGCGGAAGGGCGCGAAACGCGCGGGTTCATCTCGATGACGACGAGGCGGCCATCGGCCGGGTTGACGGCGAACTGGACGTTGGAGCCGCCGGTTTCCACCCCGATCTCGCGCAGCACCGCGATCGAGGCGTTGCGCATGATCTGGTATTCCTTGTCGGTGAGCGTCAGCGCCGGGGCGACGGTGATCGAATCGCCGGTATGCACGCCCATCGGGTCGATGTTCTCGATCGAGCAGATGATGATGCAGTTGTCGGCGCGGTCGCGGACCACCTCCATCTCGAACTCTTTCCAGCCGAGAACCGATTCCTCGATCAGCACCTCGGTCGTCGGCGAGGCATCGAGGCCCGCTTCGACGATCTCGAAGAACTCCGCCTTGTTGTAGGCGATGCCGCCGCCGGTACCGCCGAGTGTGAAGGAGGGGCGGATGATGGCCGGCAGGCCGACAAAGGAGAGCGCGTCGGAGGCAATCGCAAGCGCGTGCGCCTTGTAGCGCTCCTTGCGGTCGGCTTCGCCGGCAGCCCATTCCTTCTCGAATTCGGCAAGGGCCGTAGCCTGTGCTCCGGCGTCGGGCGTTTCCGACTTGACGCGGGCGATGCCGGCGGCGTGGCGTTCCTTGTCGGCGGTCTTGATCTCGGTGGCGTTGGCAAGGCGCGAGCGCGGCGTTTCGAGGCCGATCTTTTCCATCGCCTCGCGAAACAGCTTGCGGTCTTCCGCCTTGTCGATCGCCCTGGCGTCGGCGCCGATCATCTCGACATCCCATTTGTCGAGCACGCCCATCTGCTTGAGCGACAGGGCGCAGTTGAGCGCGGTCTGGCCGCCCATGGTGGGCAGCAGGACCAGCTTGTCGTCGGGCCGCTCACTGCGCTCGCGCTCGATGATGCGGGCGACGACGTCGGGCGTGATCGGCTCCACATAGGTGGCGTGGGCGAGATCGGGATCGGTCATGATCGTGGCCGGGTTGGAATTGACCAGCACGATGCGGTAGCCCTCGGCCTTCAACGCCTTGCAGGCCTGGGTTCCCGAATAGTCGAACTCGCAGGCCTGGCCGATGATGATCGGCCCCGCGCCGATGATGAGGATGGTGTCGATGTCGCTGCGTCTGGGCATGGAGGGTCCGGCGAAAACTGGCTGCATGAAAAACCGGGCAGCAAAGCTGTCCGGTCGGCATGGCACGAATGTCAGGCTAGGCCCGCCTTATAGGGTAAAGGCATGGATATGTAACCCCGAAAAGCGCGATATTTGGTGCAATCAACAGGGCATGATCCCGGTGTGCGGAGGGGTGAAACGCCCTGCAATAGCTCATTTGCAAGCCGGGCGGTTTATGGTTAGTTGCGGGAAAGCCGGATGGCTGCCATGCCGGTATGCCAATCACAGGACGGGAGAGACGCGATATGCGCTGGAAGGGCAGACGCCGCAGCAGGAATGTCAACGATATGAGAGGCCAGGGCGGCCTTGGCGGCGGTGGAATGTTCCGTATTCCGTCCGGCGGCGGGTTTCGCATCCCGACCGGCGGCACGGTCCGCCCGGCGCGCTCGGGCGGCTTCGGCTGCGGCACGCTGATCATCATCGGCGTTGTGCTCTGGCTGCTCGGGCTCAACCCGCTCGCCATTCTCGGCGGTCTGCTCAATGGTGGGCTTGGTGGCGGTCTTGGCGGCGGGCTCGGCCCGGCGATCTCGCCGCAGCAGTCGCCGCAGGTCAATCGCGAGACCGGCACCGGCGGGCGGCCGGACGAGATGCGCGAGTTCATGGAAGTGGTGATGGCTTCGACCGAGGACACCTGGGACCGGATCTTCCGCGCCTATGGCAAGGAATACCCCCATCCGCGGCTCAACATTTTCGAGGGTCAGATTCGGTCGGCCTGCGGCCTTGCCTCCTCGGCCTCGGGTCCGTTCTACTGCCCGCAGGACAGCGAGGTCTATATCGACCTTTCCTTCTACCAGACACTGGCGCGCCAGTTCGGCGCCAAGGGCGATTTCGCCCAGGCCTATGTGCTGGCCCATGAGGTCGGCCATCACGTCCAGAACCAGATCGGCGTGCTGCCGGAGTTCAACCGGATGCGCCAGAGCATGGGCAAGCTGGAGGTCAACCAGCTGTCGGTGCAGGTCGAGTTGCAGGCCGACTGCCTTGCCGGCGTGTGGGGGCATTTCGTGGAGCGCGAGGGCTGGCTCGAGCGCGGCGATCTGGAAGAGGCGCTGGTCGCCGCCCAGCAGATCGGCGACGATGCGATCCAGAAGCGCACCCAGGGCTATGTGGTGCCCGAGGCCTTCAACCACGGCACGTCGCAGCAGCGGCAGAAATGGTTTGCGCGCGGCTTCGATGCGGGCCGGATCGAAGCCTGCGACACGTTCAATGCGCGGGATCTGTAACCGGTCCCGCGCCGAAATCTGATCATGGGGTCCGATGGCGGGGCCTGATTGGGAGTGGCGCCGCCGGCTCAGCGCTCGGCGAGCGCTTCCATGCCCTTCTTCTCGCGCATCAGATTGACGAAGCGGCGGAAGAGGTAGTGGCTGTCCTGGGGGCCGGGCGAGGCTTCCGGGTGGTGCTGGATCGAGAAGACCGGCCTGCCGACAACCGACAGGCCGCAATTCGAGCCGTCGAACAGCGAGACATGGGTTTCGGCGACGCCCTCGGGCAGGCTGCCGCCGGCAACGGCGAAGCCGTGGTTCATCGACACGATCTCGACCTTGCCGGTGGTGTGGTCCTTGACCGGGTGGTTGGCGCCGTGATGGCCCTGATGCATCTTCTTAGTCCTGGCGCCGAGCGCCAGCGCCAGCATCTGGTGGCCGAGGCAGATGCCGAAGAGCGGAATGTCCCTTTCGAGAATAGCCCGGATCACCGGCACGGCGTATTCGCCGGTCGCCGCCGGGTCGCCCGGGCCGTTCGACAGGAAGACGCCGTCGGGATCGGTGGCGAAGACTTCCTCCGCCGTCGCCGTCGCGGGCAGGATGGTGAGCTTGCAGCCCAGGCCGGCCAGCAGGCGCAGGATGTTCGACTTGACGCCATAGTCGAGCACGGTGACGTTGAAATCGGTCCCGGCCTGTTCGCCGAAACCCTCATTCCATATCCAGGGCAATTGCGACCAGCCGGCGCGCTGGCTGCCGGTGACTTCCCTGGCAAGATCGAGGCCGTCGAGGCCGTGCCAGGCTGCGGCGCGCTTTTTGAGCGCGGCAAGATCGAACTTGCCCTCGCGATTGTGGGCGATCACCGCATTGGCGAGGCCTTTCTCGCGGATCAGGCTGGTCAGCGCGCGGGTGTCGATGCCGCCCATGGCGATGATGCCGCGGGCGCGCAGCCAGTCGTCGAAGGGGCGGGCCGAACGGTAGTTGGACGGTTCGGTGATGTCGGCCTTGAAGATCGCGCCGACAACGCCGGAGGATGCCGCGCGGTTGAAGGTTTCCATATCCTCGTCATTGGTGCCGATATTGCCGATATGGGGGAAGGTGAAGGTGACCACCTGGCCGGCATAGGAGGGATCGGTGAGGATTTCCTGGTAGCCGGTGATGGCGGTGTTGAAGCAGACCTCGGCTTCCGCCTCGCCGGCGGCACCTGCGCCCTTGCCCTCGATCACCGTGCCGTCGGCGAGAACCAGAACGGCGGTTGGCACCTCGTGGGTCCACGGCCTGGTTGGACTTGCGGTACTGGCTGCCATTTCGGTCTCCTGCGGATCGGATGCGCGCA
Source organism: Nitratireductor sp. (assembly GCA_020441665.1). GTDB lineage: Bacteria > Pseudomonadota > Alphaproteobacteria > Rhizobiales > Rhizobiaceae > Salaquimonas. Next base: position 5,188 of record JAGRLT010000014.1, on the reverse strand, counting down.
AGGAGGGCGGCCGGCGGCGCCGTCTCCATGCCTCGATTTCCATTGTCTGGCTGAAGCGCGTCCATACGATGCCGCCCGGCAATGGTCAACCGGCTGGGGGAAACAATGCGACCCGTGCGAGGTTCATCAACAAACGGGTTGTTCTCGATCGCATCGTGGCCCATATAACGCGGCCTGTGCCGACCCGACCTGGCTTGCGCCCGTCTTTCCGGCCGCTGATCTGCGAAGAGGTGCCCCATGCTGCGCGAAAAGATTGCCGACCATCTGAAGGCGGCCCAGAAGGAGCAGAACCGGCGGCGCACCGCGACGCTGCGGCTCGTTCACGCGGCGATCATCGACCGCGACATCGCGCTGCGCGGCAAGGGCAAGGATCAGGCCGATGACGAGGAAGTGCTCGACATCCTGGCCAAGATGGTCAAGCAGCGCGAGGAATCCTCCAAACTCTATCAGGAGGGTGGACGCCAGGACCTTGTCGATCAGGAGAACGAGGAGATCGCGATCATCCAGGAATTCCTGCCGCGCCAGCTCGACGATGCTGAACTGGAAGCGGTGGTGGGAGAGCTGATCGCGGAAACCGGCGCGCAGTCGCTGCGCGACATGGGCCGGATCATGGGGCTCCTGAAGGAGCGCTATCGCGGCCAGGCCGATATGGGCAAGGCCGGCGCGCTGCTCAAGGCGCGCCTCGGCGGGTAGCGCCCGGCGTATTCATCGGCGTATTCCCCGGCGCGTTCATCGCCGAGAGGCTTCCGCAGAATCAAGACTACCCGACCTGCCCCACTCAGACCGGGTAGCCGGGAGAAAGCCTGCCAACATCGAACCCACTTCGAGCAGCAGAACTTCGTCCAGTTGGAATCATCTACAATTACTCGAATACTTCAACCCCCCAAAAGGGTGAGCAGGCGATTAACTTGCGATTTATTGAAGCCGGATTGTTGTATTGTGCCAAAGGTTTGCAATGTGGGGCCGCTTCCGGTCGCGGAGGCGCGGCACGAATTGGAATTTGCAATCGGGTTCCGCCGGGCGATATGGTGGTGCGCGACAGGGTTGAGCAGCGATGCGTTTCAGTGACAATTTTCTCGACGAGATTCGCGATCGCCTGCCGATTTCGGAGGTGATCGGCCGCCATGTGAGCTTCGACAAGAAGAAGACCAATGCGGCGCGCGGCGATTTCTGGGCCTGTTGCCCGTTTCATGGCGAGAAGACGCCGAGCTTTCACTGCGAGGACCGCAAGGGCCGCTATCACTGTTTCGGCTGCGGGGTTTCGGGCGATCATTTCCGCTTTCTGACCGAGCTCGAGGGGGTGAGCTTTCCCGAAGCGGTCGAGCGGCTCGCCGATCAGGCCGGCCTGCCGATGCCGGTCTTCGACAAGCGCCAGCAGGAGCGCGAGGAGAAGAAGGCGACGCTCTATGATGTCATGGAACTTGCGACGGGCTTCTTCGAGCAGCAATTGCAGGCGCCGGCGGGCGCGAGGGCGCGGGCCTATCTTCGGGACCGGGGGTTGAGCGCGGCGACGCAGAAGACCTTCCGCATCGGCTATGCACCCGACAGCCGCAACGCGCTCAAGGAATTTCTTGCTGCAAAGGGTGTCAGACCGGACCAGATCGAGGCCTGCGGCCTTGTCGTTTTCGGCGAAGGGATCGCGGTTTCCTATGATCGGTTCCGCGACCGCATCATGTTCCCCATTCCCGATGCCCGCGAGCGGGTCATCGCCTTCGGGGGCAGGGCGCTGAGTGCCGACGTTCCGGCGAAATACCTCAATTCGCCGGAAACCGACCTCTTCCACAAGTCGAACGTGCTCTACAATTACGCCAGGGCGCGAAAGCCGGTGCAGGAGCGCAACCGCGTGATCGCCTGCGAGGGCTATATGGATGTGATCGCGCTTCATGCGGCGGGCTTTCCCAATGCCGTGGCGCCGCTCGGCACGGCGCTCACCGAACGCCAGATGCTGCTGTTGTGGAAGCTCAATCCCGAGCCCGTCCTGTGTTTTGACGGCGACAGCGCCGGGCTCAAGGCAGCCTATCGCGCCATCGACATGCTGTTGGCGGGGCTTGAGCCGGGCCGCACGGCGCGTTTTGCCATCCTGCCCGAGGGGCTCGATCCCGACGATCTGATCCGCGAGGCGGGGCCGGAAGCGATGGGCGAGGTGCTCGATCAGGCGCTGCCGCTGGCCCAGATGATCTGGAACCGGGAAACCGCCGGAGGCCTGTTCGACACGCCCGAGCGCAAGGCGATGCTGGAAACCCGCATTCGCCAGGCGATCGCGGCAATCCGCCACGAGGGGGTGCGGCGCCATTATGAGCAGGACATGGCGGACCGGCTGGCCGCCTATTTTCAGGTGCGCGGCGAGGGCGGCGGCGAATGGGGGCGCGGCGGGTTTCGCCGTCGCGGCGCAAAGGGCGGCCCCGGTCGCACATCGGGGAGCGGGGCGTTGGGCCCCGGCGGGCGCGTGACGGCATCGCCATCGCTGCTGGCGACGAGCTATTTTTCCCGCGGCAAGGCGCGGGTGCCGTTGCGCGAGGCCGCGCTTGTCATGGGCGCGTGCAACCATCCGGCCATTCTGGACGCGTTTTTCGAGGAATTCGTCAATCTTCCCCTGTCGTCCCAGGCGGCCTCCAACCTGCGGCAATGGCTGGTCGATTTCCACGCCGGCGAAGCCACCGATGGCGAACGGCTGACGGTCGAGCTCGTCCGCAAGGGGATCGGCGCGTCCGAGTTCAAGGCGCTGGTCGAGCAACTGGATGCGCAACTGGCGCAGAACCGGACCTGGCAGTTTGCCGCCGATGCCGCCTTTGACGATGCGCTGGAGGGCTGGCGCCAGGCCTATACGCTGCACATGCGGGCACGCGCGCTGCGCCAGGAGCTGCGCGCCGCCGAGCAGGCGCTGTCGGAGGTCGATAGCGAGGAAAACCTCGAACGCCTCTTGTCGATCCAGGCGGAACTTGCCCGTGAGGAAGGGACGGAAGCACTGATCGACGGGTTCGGCCTGTCGTCGGGCCGGCCGCTCAAGACGTTCTGACCGCCGGGCAGACGCGACGGCATGATGCCGGAAAAGAGGTCCGACGGGGCCAAAAACCTGCACAATCGCTTGAATTTGGGCCAGGGCGCACCATCTTATCGAAGCATTTTCGGCTTGACCTTTGGTTCAAGAGCGGGAATCAGATGAAGTCCCCGCCGGACTTGCGAAACGGCGAGCTTGCGAACTCATCGGGCATTGTTGGCCCAGCTCTCTGAAGTAGCCCTGCAAGCGCTTGTTTCGAAAGGAAATATTAATCGGCGGTTAACCATGGAGGCGCTAGCGCTAGAGCCGCCGTGGAAAGGCGATTCGCTGACAGTTGCGTAGCGGGCCTTAAGGGGTTCCGGCGAGTTTCCTCAGGTGTGCAGAATTTGAAGGGCAAAACCAGCCGCAAACCGACATGTGATACTCGGCAAGTGATGCTGCGGGCCGGATTGTCCGCGCCGGCACAAGCGAGTGTTTGAGCACCGGGCGTGCGAAGCAGGAAGACTGTATGGCAACGAAAACCAAATCCACCAAATCCGCGAATGAAAAAGCCAGGGCCGAGGAGGCCGCGAAGAAGGCAAAATCCGGCACTGCGGCCAAGGCCCAGGGTACCAAGGCCCAGGGGGGCAAGGTCCAGGAGAGCGGGGCCGACGGGGCCCAGGCGAAGGACGGCGCCATCCGGTCCGTCAAGGCGGGCGCCAAGGCCAATGGCGGGACGATCGGCAAGGTGAACGGCAAGGCGCCGGCCAAGCCGGATGAAGGCGGCGGCGATCAGGCGGACGGCGAAACCAACGAAACGACGCTGCTCGATCTCAATGCCGATGCGGTGAAGAAAATGATCAAGGCCGCCAAGAAGCGCGGCTATGTGACCATGGACGAGCTCAACTCCGTCCTGCCGTCGGAAGAGGTTTCCTCCGAACAGATCGAGGATACCATGTCGATGCTTTCCGACATGGGCATCAACGTGGTCGAGGAAGAGGAGATCGAGGAAGAAAGCGAATCGACCGAGATCGCCACCACGACCGGCACCGAAGTCGCCACCGCCAAGAAGCGCGAGCCGACCGACCGTACCGACGATCCGGTGCGGATGTATCTGCGCGAAATGGGCACGGTGGAACTGCTCTCGCGCGAGGGCGAGATTGCGATAGCCAAGCGCATCGAGGCCGGCCGCGAAACGATGATTGCCGGGCTGTGCGAAAGCCCGCTCACCTTCCAGGCGATCATCATCTGGCGCGACGAGCTCAATGAAGGCAACATCCTGCTGCGCGACATCATCGACCTCGAAGCCACCTATGCGGGGCCCGAGGCGAAGCAGGCGCCGGTGATCCAGCGGCCGGCGGAAGAGCAGGAGGCGAAGAAGGAAGAGGAGCCGAAGCGCGCTTCGCGCGACGATGACGATCCGCTTGCCGAACTGGAGGGCGAAGGCCAGCCGGACGAGGACGATGACGAGGACGACGACGAAAGCGCGCTTTCGCTCGCCGCCATGGAGGCGGAACTCAAGCCGCAGGTGATCGAGACCTTCGACCTGATCGCCGATACCTACAAGAAGCTGCGCCGGCTGCAGGATCAGCTGGTCGAGAAGGCGCTCGACAACAAGTCGCTGTCGCCGGCCCAGGAGCGCCGCTACAAGGAACTGCACGAGACGCTGGTGCAGGCGGTCAAATCCCTGTCGCTCAACAACAACCGCATCGAATCCCTTGTCGAACAGCTTTATGCGATCAACAAGAAGCTGGTCAGTCTCGAGGGCAAGCTGCTGCGGCTGGCCGAATCCCATTCGGTGCCGCGCGAGGACTTCCTGAAAGAGTATTACGGTTCGGAGCTCGATCCGAACTGGACCCGGCGCATTTCCAATCTCTCCGGCAAGGGGTGGAAGCCCTTCTACAAGGCGGAATCGAAGATCATCAAGGAAATCCGCAGCGAGATTCAGATGCTGGCGTCGGAGACGGGGCTCGAGCCCGCTGCCTTCCGCCGCATCGTCCACAAGGTGCAGAAGGGCGAGCGCGAGGCGCGCCAGGCGAAGAAGGAAATGGTCGAGGCCAATTTGCGCCTCGTCATCTCGATCGCCAAGAAATACACCAATCGCGGCCTGCAATTCCTCGATCTGATCCAGGAAGGCAATATCGGCCTGATGAAGGCGGTGGACAAATTCGAATATCGCCGCGGCTACAAGTTCTCGACCTATGCTACCTG
>JAGRLT010000157.1 GCA_020441665.1 Nitratireductor sp. | reverse complement strand
CTGATCGAGTGGGACAATGACGTGCCCGAATGGCCGGTGCTGGAAGCCGAAGCCCGGCGCGCCGACGCGATCCTCGGTGTCAACCGCCGGGTGCATGCCGGACAGGGGGCACAGCCGTGATCGGAGACCTGCCCGCAAGCGATGTCGACGGCGAGGCGATCCGGCTGAGCGGTTTTTCGGCCGCGCTGTTCGACAGCGATCTGGAGGTGCCCGCCGGGATCGGCCGGCAGGGCCTGCCCGCGCCGAGGCGCTTCGCGGTCTACCGCAACACTGTGATCGTCAGCCTGCTGGAGGCGCTGCGCTCCACCTTTCCCTCGCTGCTGGCGATCATGGGCGCGGAGACCTTCGACCGCGTCGCGCGGGTCTTCATTTCCCGCCATCCGCCGCGCTCGGCGATGATGCAGGCCTATGGCGACCGGTTCGCGGACTTCCTTACCGGTTTCAAACCGCTGGCCGGCTCGCCCTTCCTTGCCGACGTGGCGCGGGCCGAACGCGCCTGGCTCGATGCCTATCACGCAGCCGATGCGCCGGTGCTGACCGGCGGGATGCTGGCTGATCTGACGCCCGAGAAGGCCCAGACGCTGAGGCTGAAGCGCCATCCGGCGGCAACGATGATCGCTTCCTCCTATCCGCTGTTCGATCTGTTCAGGGCGCGGGAGGTCTGGCCCAGGCCCGGCGTCGATCTGGAGGAGCCTCAGACCGTGCTGATCACCCGGCCCGAATATCAATGCGGGGTCATCGGGCTCGATGCGGCACAGACCACCTTCTTCGCCGCGCTGTTCGAGGGCGCGACGCTGGGCGAAGCGCTTGGCGCGGCAATCGATCTCAACGGGGCGCTCGACGCCCCGGCCGCCATCGCGCTGATGCTGCAATCGGGCGCCTTTGCCGCGCCTTCCGCCAATGCTTCGTGATCGCCACAGGAGACCCGCCATGTCGCTTATCGTCACGCTCAAGAACCTGCATGACCGGTTCTTCACCGCAGTGGAAATGCTCACCGGCAACTGGCTTGCCGGCCTGCTCGCCAGGCTGACCTTTCTGGCCGTGCTGTTTTTCTACTATCTCAATTCGGTCGCGACGAAGACCGGCGAGGGCATCCTCGGCATTTTCGACATTCAGGACGGCGCCTATTTCCAGATCCTCGGCGAGGCGGGCATGCTGGCCTACCAGTTCGATACGGCCAACGTGCCCTGGTATCTCGATCTCGTCGTGGCGCTGGGAACCTATATGGAATTTCTCCTGCCGGTGCTGATCGTCGCCGGCCTCTTCACCCGCATCGCGGCCATCGGCATGGCGTTCTTCGTCCTCGTCCAGAGCTATGTGGACATCACCGTGCACATGGCCGATGCCGGAACCATCGGCGCGCTGTTCGACCGGCATTCCGATTCGCTGATCCTCGACCAGCGGGCGCTGTGGCTGTTCCTGCTGGCCTATCTGGCGTTGAAGGGCGCCGGCGCGCTGTCGCTCGACGCGCTCGCATCGCGCTGGTGGGCCGGACGCGGGCGGCCGGGCGAAGCGCAGATCGCGTGAGCTGCTCCGCTACCGCGGCAGGGTGGTCCTGCCCATCAGGTCGAGATCGATGGAGCGGGCGGCCTGGCGGCCCTCGCGGATCGCCCAGACGACCAGGGACTGGCCGCGGCGCGCGTCACCGGCGGCATAGATCCTCGGCACGGAGGTGCGGTAATCCTGCTCGTTCGCGGTGATCGAGCGGCCGCCCCGGCGGTCGGTGTCCATGGCGGCATCGATCTCGGCCAGCAGCGTGTTTTCGAGCGGCCCGGAAAAGCCGATGGCGATGAAGGCGAGATCGGCCCGGATGATGAACTCGGTGCCGTCGATCGGTACGCGCCTTTCGTCGACCCGGGCGCATTTGACGCCGGTGAGCCTGCCGTTCTTGCCGACGAATTCGAGCGTTGCGGCGGCAAATTCGCGGTTGGCGCCCTCGGCCTGGGAGGATGAGGTGCGCAGTTTGGTCGCCCAATAGGGCCAGATGGTGAGCTTGTCTTCCTTTTCCGGCGGCTCGGGCCGGATGTCCATCTGGGTGACTTCCGTCGCGCCCTGGCGGAAGGCGGTGCCGATGCAGTCCGATGCCGTATCGCCGCCGCCAACGACCACGATGCGTTTTCCGCCGGCCCAGATGTCCTGCGACGGCCAGCCGGGATTGTCGATCGGCTCCTGGCCGACGCGGCGGTTCTGCTGCACGAGATAGGGCATGGCGGCATGGACACCGGCGAGATCGGAACCGGGAATGCCGGGATCGCGCGGATGTTCGGCGCCGATGGTGAGCAGCACCGCGTCGTGTTCATCGGCGAGTTCCGAAAGCTTCCTGTCGACGCCGACATTGACGCCGCAATGGAAGGTGACGCCTTCGCCCCGCATCTGTTCGATGCGGCGGTCGATGTGGTGCTTTTCCATCTTGAAGTCGGGAATGCCGTAGCGCAGCAGCCCGCCCGGGCGGCTCTCGCGCTCATAGACATGGACATCGTGGCCGGCGCGGCCGAGTTGCTGGGCGGCCGCCATGCCGGCGGGGCCGGAACCGATCACCGCGACCTTCTTGCCGGTGGCGGTGTTGGCCGGCTGCGGGCGCAGATAGCCATTGGCGATCGCCTTGTCGGCGATTGCCTGTTCCACCGTCTTGATGGCGACGGGCACGTCCTCGAGGTTGAGGGTGCAGGCTTCCTCGCAGGGGGCGGGGCAGATGCGGCCGGTGAATTCCGGGAAATTGTTGGTCGAGTGCAGGTTGCGCGCCGCCTCTTCCCAATCGTTGGCGTAGATCAGATCGTTCCAGTCGGGGATCTGGTTGTGCACCGGGCAGCCGGTATCGCCATGGCAGTAGGGAATGCCGCAATCCATGCAGCGCGCGGCCTGCTTGCCGACCTCGTCGTCGGACATTGGCAGGGTGAATTCGCGGTAATGGCGCACGCGGTCGGAAGCCGGCTCGTATTTGGCCGTCTGCCGATCGATTTCGAGAAATCCGGTTACTTTACCCATCTCAACGCCTACTCCGCCGCCACGCCGCCATAGCGCATTTCTTCCATTTCCCGCAGCGCCCGGCGGTATTCGACCGGCATCACCTTGAAGAATTTCGGCCGATAGGTTTCCCAATTGTCGAGGATCTCCCTGGCCCGCGCCGAACCGGTATAGTGCATGTGGTTCGAAATGAGCTGGTAGAGCCGTTCATCGTCGTGTTGGCTCATATCGGAGGAAACATCGACCCGGCCCTTGTGGTCGAGGTCGCCGCCATGGTGATGCAGTTTCTCGAGCAGGTCGTCCTCTTCGGGCACCGGTTCGAGATCGACCATCGCCATGTTGCAGCGGCGGGCGAAATCGCCGGCCTCGTCGAGCACATAGGCAATGCCGCCCGACATGCCGGCGGCGAAATTGCGGCCGGTCTGGCCGATGACCACGACGATGCCGCCGGTCATGTATTCGCAGCCGTGATCGCCGACGCCCTCGACAACCGCGATGGCGCCGGAATTGCGCACGGCGAAGCGTTCGCCGGCGACGCCGCGGAAATAGCACTCGCCGGAAATCGCGCCATAGAGCACGGTATTGCCGACAATGATCGATTCCTCGGGTACGATCCGCGCGTTTTCGGGCGGGCGGATGACGATGCGGCCGCCGGAAAGTCCCTTGCCGACATAGTCGTTGCCATCGCCCTGGAGGTTGAAGGAAATGCCTGCGCCAAGGAAGGCGCCGAAGCTCTGGCCCGCCGTGCCGGTGAACGATACGGCAATCGTATCCTCCGGCAGACCCTCATGGCCGTGCAGTTCGGCAAGCCTGCCCGACAGCATGGCACCGGCCGAGCGATCGACATTGGTGATCGGCATCTCGATGCGAACCGGTTCGCCGTTTTCGAGCGCCGGCCTCGCCAGTTCGACCAGCTTGCGGTCGAGAATGTCGGCGATCGGATGGTTCTGCCGCTCGGTCCAGTGGACCGCCTTCCTGTCCGCCTCGGGCTTGAAGAAGAGTTTCGAGAAGTCGAGACCGTTCGCCTTCCAGTGGTCGATCATCGCGGTCTTTTCGAGCAGCTGGCTCTCGCCGATGATCTCGTCGAGTCGGGTGTAGCCCATGGCTGCGAGCCATTCGCGCACTTCCTCAGCGACGTAGAAGAAGTAGTTGACGACATGCTTGGGCGCGCCCTTGAAGCGCTTGCGCAGGACCGGATCCTGGGTTGCGACCCCGACCGGGCAGGTGTTGAGATGGCATTTGCGCATCATGATGCAGCCCGCCGCAATCAGCGGCGCGGTCGAGAAGCCGAACTCATCGGCGCCCAGCAGCGCGCCGATGATGACGTCGCGGCCGGTCTTGAGCCCGCCATCGACCTGCAGCGCGATGCGGCTGCGAAGCCCGTTGAGCACCAGGGTCTGGTGGGTTTCGGCAAGGCCCATCTCCCACGGGCTGCCGGCATGCTTGAGCGAGGTGAGCGGCGAAGCGCCGGTGCCGCCATCATAGCCCGAAATGGTGATGTGATCGGCGCGCGCCTTGGCAACGCCGGCGGCAACCGTGCCGACGCCCACTTCGGAGACCAGCTTGACGGAGATATCGGCCTTCTCGTTGACGTTCTTCAGATCGTAGATGAGCTGGGCCAGATCCTCGATCGAATAGATGTCATGATGCGGCGGCGGCGAGATCAGGCCGACGCCCGGGGTCGAGTGGCGCGTCTTGGCGATGGTCGCATCGACCTTGTGGCCCGGCAGCTGGCCGCCTTCGCCTGGCTTTGCACCTTG
>JAGRLT010000156.1 GCA_020441665.1 Nitratireductor sp. | reverse complement strand
TTCAGATTGCTGACGAACCCCGTCGAATTTCGGCGGGGTTTTTCGTATCGGGCGTTTGGTTTTGGATTGGCTGAGATGAGTGTCGTGGTCCTACGCCGGTCGGGGCAGCGGGCTTTTGGTCAGCGCCAGTGCGATCTTCTTGATGTTCTGGGCGGCGGCTGCGAGCAGGCACTGGACGCGCACCTTGATGAGACTTCGGAACCGCGCATAGCGGTGACCATGCAGTTGCTTGGCGTCGGCGAACGAGCGCTCGACGGTCTCCTTGCGGCGCTTGTAGATGGCCTTGCCCCACGGCGTCAGCCGGTGGGCGTCGGTTCGCTCGCGCGCATCGGCCCAGACATGACGGGTGATGGTGCGCTGCGCCTTGGCGTTCGAGGTGCACGAGGCGAGCAGAGGGCAAGTGCGGCAGATGGCCGGATCGGATGTGTAGTGACGGTAGCCGTTGCGGTCGGTCGTGGCATAGGTGAGCTTCTCGCCCTGCGGGCAGCGATAGGCGTCGATGCTTCTGTCGTGGACGAACTTCGACTTGCGCATCATGCCGGGCTTCGGCGGGGTCGGGTTGCGATAGCCGGTCACGCCGAGGATGTCCCTGTCCTCCAGCCCCTTGGCGATGCCCGTTGTGGCATAGCCGGCGTCCAGGCCCACGGCCCGCACGTCGAGATCGAACCGCGCCCGCTGCCGGTCGAGGCGTTCGAGATAGACGATGGAGTCATGGACATTGGCCGGCGTGGCGTAGGTGTCGGTGATGATGCCGAGCCGGCCATCGACCGTGCGGTGATCGAGATAGAAGAAGCCCTTCGGCTTGCCGTCGCGCACCATGTAGCCGGCCCCCGGATCGGTGCGGCTGACCTTGGTCTCCTTCTCCGCCGGCCGGCGCTCCCTTGCCTTCAGCGGCTTCCTGCCATGGGCGGCGCGGTCTTCCTCGATCGCAAGGTCGAGATCGTCCCAATAGTCCGAGCGCGACTTGGCGACGATCGCCTTGTCGAAGCGGTTCTTGTTGGCGTTGGCCTTCAGATGCGTGGCGTCAGTGTAGAGCACGGTGCCATCGACGAGGCCGGCCGCAATCGCCTTCTCCACGATCACATCAAAAATGTCCTGCGCCACTTCCGTATCGTTGAACCGCCGCCGCCGGTTCTGCGAAAGCGTCGAGGCATCAAACACCTTGTCGGTCAGCCGCAGCCGCAGGAACCATCGATAGGCCACGTTGACTTCGATCTCGCGAACAAGCTGCCGCTCCGAGCGGATGCCGAACAGGTAGCCGACGAACAGTGCCTTGAACATCGCCACCGGATCCAGCGCCGGCCGGCCATTGTCGGCGCAGTACAACCCCTCGACCAGCGGATGAATGAACGAAAAATCGATCGCCGCGTCTATTCTGCGAAGCAGGTGATCGGGCGGAACCAAACTCTCAAGGCTCACCATCTCGAGTTCGGTCTGTTGCGGGCCAGGCTTCTTCAACATGTCCCAATGAATCACAAAGGCCCCGAAAACACGAGGCCTTTGTCAGCAATCTGAAGGCGGCCGCGGGCCGCCTTTTTTGCAGGTGCCGGCGGGTGCCGGCTCAGGCCGGCATCCAGTCCTTCTCGTCCGCGTCGAGCCAGAATTCCCTGAGCCAGGGTGCCGGCCGGGTGCGGTAGTGCAGTTTCGGACAGTCGCCGACCAGCGCTTCCTCCATTTTGGGCGTGCCGTGAAAGCACATCACCCGGCAGCCTTCCGGCAAGGTCGGCTGAAGCAGGAAATTGAGCGGGAAGAGCGGAATGGCCTGACGCTTGAAGGAGCAGATCCAGCCATCGGGGAAATATTCCAGATCGCCGTGCTTCAGCGCGGTCATCGAGGTGTAGCGCTGCTCGCCCTTGTAGGCGATCGCGGCTTCGAGATCGCTGGCGAAATCATCGTATAGATAGTGGTGCAGGGTCGGATCGAGGCGGATCACCGAACCGTGGCCGCCCAGCTTGCCGCGGCGCTTTTCGAGCCAGTCGCGGCCCATGCAGATCTTGCCCGGCGCGTGATCGAACAGCGGGCCGAGCGGGCCGGTGACCACCACGTCGAGGTCCATCTGAAGGCAGGGGCCGGCGAGGTTGCCCTCGCCCTTGCGGAAGATGGTCAGCTTACGCCAGGCGCCGCGGCGTTTGCCGGTCGTCATGGCGCGCACCATTTCCGCTTCGAAGGGGACGACGGGCAGCGGCAGAATCTCGACCTCGCCGCGGATGCCGTCGGCGTTCTCGGTAAAGCAGACAAAGCGGAAGGGCCGGTCCATGTGGCGGGCAACGCCGGCATAGAGCCGGTTGACGTAATAGGCAGGGAATTTGTCACCCCACTTGATGCAGGTAATGGTGACGGGCGATGTAACGGACGCCTTGTTCCCGCCCTTGCGGCCTGGTGGGGCTTCAGGCACTGGTCCTGTTTTTCTGGTCATTGACGGCTTCAGCAATTGCGGATTTGCTATGTATGTCCGCAATCTTCCCCCTGCGGACCTTTCGATCGCCCCTGCCATAGCATCGAAAGGGTGGAGCGCAAACCCACAAAGCCGCCCGGCAAGGCCCCTTGGCCGGGCTTTGTTGCGAAAAACCCACATGGCGTCCCGTGGGGCAGTCGGGAAGGAAGGGCGCCAGCGCCTGGCCGTATCGCCATTTGCCAACAGACAATTGACACCTGCTCCTTGTCATGGGCGGGGTGTAATCGCTATTTGAGGGGCTGACCCTTTGTTTGTTGGCAGGCTGACCGTTCGTTCAGCCTCCCCCCGTTGCACCGCAAGGGTGCCCGGGCGAGCCGGAAGATCACGATGACCGACACGATTGCCGCCAGTTCCAGCCATGCCAAAGTCCTGATCATCGGCTCCGGCCCCGCCGGCTACACGGCCGCCATCTATGCCGCCCGCGCCATGCTGGAGCCGGTGCTGATCTCGGGCCTTGAACAGGGCGGGCAGTTGATGATCACCACGGATGTCGAAAACTATCCGGGCTATGCCGACCCGGTGCAGGGACCGTGGATGATGGAGCAGATGCGCCAGCAGGCGGAAAATGTCGGCACCACGATCCTCAACGATCACATCGTTTCAGCCGACCTGTCGGTACGGCCGTTCCGCATCAGGGGCGACAGCGGCAGGGAATACACGACGGACGCCCTGATCATCGCGACCGGCGCCAAGGCGAAATGGCTCGGCATTCCCACCGAGCAGACCTTCATGGGTTTCGGGGTTTCGGCCTGCGCCACCTGTGACGGCTTCTTCTATCGCGGCAAGCATGTGATCGTCGTTGGCGGCGGCAATTCGGCGGTCGAGGAAGCGCTCTATCTTTCCAACATCGCCTCGCGGGTGACGCTGGTGCATCGGCGCGACGAATTGCGGTCGGAGAAAATTCTTCAGGAGCGGCTGTTCGCCAGGGAGAACGTCGATTTCATGTGGCACCATGAACTCGTCGAGATCACCGGCAGGCAGGGCATGCCGCCGGCAGTGACCGGCGCCAGGCTCAGGCACAGCCAGACCGGTGAAATCACCGAGATCGATGTCGACGGCGTGTTCGTCGCCATCGGCCATGCGCCGCAGACCGAACTGTTCGAGGGGCAATTGAAGAAGAAGGCTTCCGGCTATCTGTGGACGGCGCCCGATTCGACGGCAACGGAGATTCCGGGCGTCTTTGCCGCCGGGGACATCACCGACGACATCTATCGCCAGGCAGTGACGGCAGCCGGCATGGGCTGCATGGCGGCGCTTGAGGCGGAAAGATATCTCACCGCGCAAGAGCGCGTCGCCCAGGCGGCGGAATAGCGGGACACCATACCCATGGACTGGGACAAATTACGTATCTTTCACAGCGTCGCCGATGCCGGCAGTTTCACCCATGCGGCCGACCAGCTCAATCTCAGCCAGTCGGCTATTTCGCGCCAGGTCAGCGCGCTCGAAAGCGATCTTGGCGTGCCGCTGTTCTCGCGCCATGCCCGCGGGCTCATCCTCACCGAACAGGGCGAGACGCTGTATCACACGGTCCATGACGTGCTGGTGAAGCTGCAGAACACGGTCAGTTCGCTTACCGAATCGACGGAAAAACCGGCCGGAAAGCTGCGCGTCACCACGACCGTGGGGCTTGGCACGGGCTGGCTCACCACCCGCATCAACGATTTTCTCGAACTCTATCCGGATGTGCAGCTTGAGCTCAACCTGGTCAATGAGGAGCTCGATCTGGCGACCCGCCAGGCCGACTGCGCCATCCGGCTGCGCCAGCCGAGCCAGGCAGACATCATCCAGCGCAAGCTTTTCACGGTGCATTTCCATATCTATGCGTCGCCGGCCTATGTGAAGCATCACGGCCAGCCGAAGAACCTCGAGGATCTCGACAATCACCGCATCGTTTCGTTCGGCGAGAACGCGCCGGCCTATCTTGCCGACATGAACTGGCTGAAGACCGTCGGCCGGGCCGACAACAATCCGCGCATTCCCGTTTGCGAGGTCAACAACATCGTCGCATTGCGCAAGATCGCCGAGGCCGGTGCCGGCATCGCGGTCCTGCCGGACTATATCGTCGACAAGGAGCACACCCTGCTGCCGCTGATGCAAAGCGCCGATGTGCCGAGCTTCGATACCTATTTCTGCTATCCGCAGGCGATGCGCGGCTCGGCGAAGCTGATGGCGTTCAGGGACTTTCTGATCGCCAAGGCGCGCCAGTGGGAGTTTTGATTGCCGGCTGGCGGCATCATGGCGATCTTAATTCTTCTGCGATACAGGCTGATCTGCCATGCCATACGGGCAGGCCTGCGGGCAGGCGGAAGAGAGAATGCGCTATGTGCTCGACCATTGGCGGGGTAAACAGGGATTTGCCTGGAGTTTCTGGGTAAATCTGGTGGCGCTGCGCGCGGCGCTCTTCCTCGCCCAGGAATTGCTCGCCCCTGCCGAGGATGCCGACTACCACCGGATCGCCATTCCCGTGCTCATCCTTTCCTTTTTCGTCAACGGGCCGCTGCTCGTCTGGCAGATTGTCGGCGTGTTGCGGGCGGGCGAAATCCATCTCGCCGACACCGGATCGCAGGCGCAGGTATGGGGCGCGCAGGCTTCCATGGTGTTCCTGATCTTCCTGTCGCTGGGGTACGCGCTGCAGAGCTGGCAGTTTACCCGCGAGCGGGTGATCAGGGAGAGCTATTTCATTACCTTCGAAAGGGAGCGCCGGTCACGCTATTCGGTGGAAGTCGGCGACGGGGTTCTGCACTTTGCCGGCCCGATCGAACTGGGAGCGACGGCGCGGGTCCGCGAAGTGCTGGCGGACCACCCGGATGTCTGGCGGGTCATCCTCGAAAGCGATGGCGGCAATATCTATGAGGGCAGGGGGCTCGCCCAGCTCTTCGGCGAGCGCCGGCTCGCGACCCATGTGGAGGGCCGCTGCAGCTCGGCCTGCACGATCGCGTTTTCAGGCGGCGCCGCGCGCAGCATCGCTCCCGGCGGCAGGCTCGGCTTCCACCAGTACCGGGTCGATGCCGGCTATGAGGTCGTCATCGCCAATCCGGCGGATGAACAGGCGCGCGACCTTGAACGCTTCCGCAAGGCGGGGTTCAGCGAAGCCTTCCTGGCCCGGGTCTTTGCCAGCAGGCCGGGGGAAATGTGGTTTCCCGAAGTCGATGAGTTGGTGGCTGCCGGCGTCGTGCAGGCCGTGACCAAGGACGCGTCCCGCTAGAGCTTTGTGCGGAAGGGGGCTATTTCTTGTCTTCGTCGGCGCCGCGGCGATCGAGCTCGTCCTTGTCGGCGCAAAGGTGATCATGCTTCATGGTCTCGAAGCCGTTCCAGCTCGTATAGTAGTTGGCGGGGTCGGCAATCGTGCCGCAGCGGGTGACGCTTGCAAGGTTGCGCGGGATGCGCACGATCGGGTCGGCAACCCGGTCACGCTCGATCAGCGTGTTGGCACCGGACTGGCCGAAGGAATAGCGCAGGCCGAGCCAGGCGCTGTGATATTCGTCCTGGCCGGCTTCCGCCTCGCCGAAGACACTCCAGCCGCCCGATCCCTCGGGCATGTATTCGAAGCCGATATTGGCGACATGGCCGCGCGAGATCAGGCGATGGCCGACCGAGCCGCGCAGATTGTCGCTGAAATAATAGGAAAGATCGACCTCATCGACGAATTCGGTCATCACATGCTGGCCGAACTGCACGCCGGCAAAGACATCGAGCGTCCAGCGGTCGTTGTAGAGCGAAGCTTCAACGCCCATGCGGCCGGCATGTTCGGGGTTCACATAGCCCCAGTCGCCATAGATGCCGAGCAGGCCGGTATCGGGATCGCGCCAGAACAGGTGCAGGCCGGCGGCGGCGCTGGTGTAGTCCTCGCGGTAGTTGCCGATGCCGAGATCGAGCTGTGCGCCGAAGGTGTTGATGAAGGGCATCGGCGTCGCGACCGAAGCGATGAACATGTGATTGGCGTAGCCGCCGATTACGCCGGTAACCGCGCTTGCCTTGAAATTGAGGCCGTCTACGGCCGGTTTTTGCTGGGCGAAAGGGGTCGGGTCGGTCATGTTCATGCCGCCATCGGTCGCGTCGGCGGCGAATACGGGCGATGCCGCCATGCCGCAAAGCATGGCGCACAAGGTGACGGCATTCTTCAGGAAACTGCCCAAAGCAACGACCCGCATACGGTGAACCAATCTCCCGCAGGGACCAGTCCCCGCCCCGCAGGCAGGTTTTTATAGCGGTAGCGGACTAACGGAGGCAAAAGAAAAGCTCTTTTGCAGCCCGTTTCCGGCAGTGTGCAGGCACCTTCTTCGGCGGATGTTGCATTCGAGCAACGATTTCGCCGTCCGCTCGCCCGGTTCGAGGCCTTCGAGGCCGCGATGGATCGGGGTTTCCGGCACGGGCGGCGAATCTGTCGCTTCACCCGATCCGGGCTGCCGCCAGCCGCAAATCCGCTATCTCAGGCTGCCGCAGAAGCGCTGGATGCGGCGGCAGGCTTCCTCGAGATCCTCGGTCGAGGTGGCATAGGAGATGCGGAAATTCGGGCCGAGGCCGAACGCCGAACCGTGCACCACCGCGACGCCTTCTGTCTCCAGCAGTTCGGAGACGAAATCCTCGTCGGTTTCGATCACCTTGCCCGAGGGGGCGGTCTTGCCGATCAAGCCGGCGCAGGAAGGATAGACGTAGAAGGCGCCCTGCGGCTGCGGGCAGGTGATGCCCGATGCCTGGTTGAGCATGGAGACGACCAGATCGCGGCGCTGTTCGAAGACCTGGCGGCGCTCATCGATGAAGTCCTGCGGGCCGTTGAGCGCCTCGACCGCCGCCCATTGGGCGATGGTGCAGGCGCCGGATGTCTGCTGGCCCTGGATCATGTCCATCGCCTTGATCAGTTCCTTCGGGCCGGCGGCATAGCCGATGCGCCAGCCGGTCATGGCATAGGCTTTGGAAACGCCGTTCATGGTCAGCGTGCGGCCGTAGAGGCCGGGCTCGACCTGCGCCGGCGTGGCGAACTTGAAGCCGTCATAGCACAGGTGCTCATACATGTCGTCGGTCAGCACCCAGACATGGTCGTGGCGCATCAGGACATCGGTCAGCGCCTTCAGTTCGTCATGGCTGTAGGCGGCGCCCGAAGGGTTGGACGGCGAGTTGAAGATCAGCCATTTGGTCTTCGGGGTGATGGCGGCTTCCAGCGCCTCCGCCGTCAGCTTGAAGCTGCCTTCAAGGGTGGTTTCGACGAATACCGGCGTGCCGCCGCAGATCGCCACCATTTCGGGGTAGCTGACCCAGTAGGGGGTGGGGATGACGACCTCGTCGCCCGGATTGAGCGTCGCCATGAAGGCGTTGAACAGGATCTGCTTGCCGCCGGTGCCGACAATCGTCTGGTCGGCGGCGTAGGTCAGGCCGTTCTCCCGGCTGAACTTGGCGGCGATCGCCTGGCGCAGTTCGGGGATGCCGCTGACCGGCGGGTATTTGGTCTTGCCGTCGGCGATCGCCTTGTTGGCGGCTGCCTTGATGTTGTCGGGCGTGTCGAAATCCGGCTCGCCGGCGCCGAGGCCGATGATGTCGCGGCCGGCGGCCTTGAGTTCGCGCGCCTTCTGGGAAACGGCGATGGTGGCGGATGGTTTGACGCGTGAAAGCGTGTCGGCGAGAAAGGCCATGGGATGTCTCCGCGGATGTCCGGCTTGAGGCGGGTGGGCGGCGGGACTGATAGGACCCGGGCCGGACGATTGCAAGGGCGGAAACGTGATGGTTACACAAATGCCTTCAAACCGGTGCTGAGCCTGCGGCAAGAAAAAGGGCCCGCCGGGAAGCCGGCAGGCCCTTCGGGTCGAAGCCGTGAGGCCGACCGATCAATCGTAGGGCGAATTGCAGGCGCGGTAGACGCCCGAATTGGCCAGATAGCTGTTGGTCTGCGCGTTATAGCTTCTGTAGTTGGCAAAGCACCAGTTGTAGTGGGCCTGGCTGTAGCCGCCATAGACCGGCTGGGGCGCGGGCTGCACGTAGACAGGAGTCGGCTGCTGCACGATCACCTGCGGCTGGCGCGGCTGGGTGATGGCGTTGACGATGCCAAGGCCGACACCGACGCCGATGCCGGTGGCGAGGCCCCTGTGCCACTGCTTGTGAATGGCCGCGGCGGGCGTCGTCGACGCGGCCAGCGGCACGGTGGCCATCATGGCGACGGCAACGAGTGCGGTCAATTGCTTTTTCATGCTGAACTCCTCTCTCGGTCGGGTACACATGGTGCACCATCGTGTCTCGCATTGCGATCCAACTAAGGCATATCAGGAACGCCCCCGCCTGAGTGTGCCTTTTGTCACATACTGACCATATCCCTCCCACGCCGGCAATACAAGCAAGCTGCCGGCCACGGAAGCATGATCGCCGGGACGGCCGGGTTGGTGTCCGTCCGGCCGGCATCAAACGACGATCGGGCGCGAGCCGGCGGCAAATCGCCCATGGCGAATCGCTGCCGGGGATCGGGGCGGTTCAGCTTCAGGCCGAAACCAGACCTGTCTAGACTAAAGTCTCATACCTCGCTTCGGCAGGTCCGGGCGCATCCGTTCTGCTTCCGCCAGCATGGGAGGTTTGAGAAATTTTATTAAAAATCAATAAGATAAATTCTATTCCCTTTCGCAAGGCCAAACGGATCGCTGTGGCATATCGGCACGCGCGCCGCGCCGCCTGTTAGCGGGGCTGACGTAAAAGTAACTTTTCATGAATTGAGCGATTAACATTTCCATGAGACTGCGCTAAATGTATCGCGCGGGCGGCGGCATTTACCCCACATAAATGTCGGCGAGACCCCACACCTTAGTGCCGAGATGTTCTCTAGCGCCGAGACGCGGTTTGAGAACATGCCGCTGTCCCGCACTTCTTCTGTTTCAATTGCCGATTTTTCACCATGGCGAAGCCATGGTGGCGCCGTTCCGCCGCCCGGACTGACCCGCCCTCAGGCGAGGAAGGGATTGGTCGCGCGCTCGCGGCCGATCGAACTGCCGGGGCCATGACCGCAGATGAAGCTGACATCGTCGCCCAGCGGGAAGACCTTGTCGCGAATCGAGCGCAGCAGGGTCTCATGGTCGCCGCCCGGCAGGTCGGTGCGGCCGATGGAGCCCTGAAACAGCACATCGCCGAGATGCGCGAACCGGTGCGCCTCGTTGAAGAAGATCACATGGCCGGGCGCATGGCCCGGGCAGTGATGGACCGCGAAGACGTGTTCGCCGATCCGCAGCGTATCCCCCTCGTTCAGGAACCGGTCGGGATAGGCGTTGTGAAAGCCGCCCGGCACGCCGAACATCTGCGACTGCTTTTCGATGTTTTCGAGCAGTTCCCGGTCGGCTTCGTGAGGGCCGATGATCTCGACCTGCCGCGACCGCTTCAGCGCCTCGGCGCCGCCGGCATGGTCGATATGGCCATGGGTGAGCCAGATCGCCTTCACGGTCATGCCGGTTTCCGCGATCGCCGCCTCGATGCGGTCGACCTCGCCGCCCGGATCGATGACGACCCCCTCCATGGTCTCATCGTCCCAGAGCAGGGTGCAGTTCTGCTGGAACGGCGTCACGGTGACGATGGCGGCGGCGAGCTTTCCCATGATTTTCTTCCTCCGGGCAGGGCCCGACTGCCACGATATCAGGCGAAATATTCCTGTAGCGGGCGGACCGACATCTTGCCAGCTCTCAGCGCCAGCACGGCCTGGGTCGCCGCATTGATGCCGTTGACCGTGGTGAAATAGGGGATTTTCATGGTCAGCGCGGCGCGGCGGATCGATTTCGAGTCGGAGACCGATTTCTGGCCCGATGTGGTGTTGAAGACGAGCTGCACCTGGCGGTTCTTGATCGCATCCTCGATATGGGGCCGGCCCTGCAGCACCTTGTTGATGCGCTCGCAGGCAACTCCGTGCTCGCTGAAATAGCGCGACGTACCGCCGGTGGCGATGATGTTGAAGCCGGCCTCCCGGAGCGCGCGCGCGGATTCGAGCACCCGGCCCTTGTCGTCGCCCTGCATGGAGAAGAAGACCGTGCCCTTTTTCGGCAGATCGGTGCCGGCGCCCAACTGCGCCTTGGCGAAGGCCATGGGATAGCTGGTGTCGAGGCCCATCACCTCGCCGGTCGAGCGCATTTCCGGGCCGAGCAGGGTGTCGACGCCGGGGAAGCGGGCGAAGGGGAAGACCGATTCCTTGACCGCGATGTGCTTGAGCGCGCGGGGGTCGGGCTTGCCGCCATAGTCGGCAAAGGCTGCATCCATCTTCTCGCCGGCCATGATGCGGGCGGCGACCTTGGCGATCGGCTTGCCGAGCGTCTTGGCGACGAAGGGCACGGTGCGCGAGGCGCGCGGGTTGACCTCCAGAATGTAGATGTCGCCATTCATGATGGCGTATTGGACATTCATCAGCCCGCCGACATCGAGTTCGCGGGCGAGCAGCCTGGTCTGGCGCTCCAATTCGTCGAGCGTCTCGCTGCTCAGGGAGTGAACCGGCAGCGAACAGGCCGAATCGCCCGAATGGATGCCCGCTTCCTCGATATGTTCCATGATGCCGGGCACGAAGGCCGTCTCGCCATCGCTGAGGCAATCGACATCGAGTTCGATCGCATTGGGCAGGTAGCCGTCGAACAGAAGCGGGTTCTTGCCCAGCAGCGTGTTGATCTGGCCGGTCTTGTCGTTGGGATAGCGCGCCTTGATCTCCTCGGGCACGAGTTCGGGCACGGTGTCGAGCAGGTAGGAGGAAAGGCCCGCCTCGTCGCGGATGATCTGCATGGCGCGGCCACCGAGCACATAGGAGGGGCGCACGACGAGCGGAAAGCCCAGTTCGCCGGCGATGAGGCGGGCCTGTTCGACGGAATAGGCGATGCCGTTCTTCGGCTGGCGCAGCTTCAGCCTGTGCAGCAGCTTCTGGAAGCGGTCGCGGTCCTCGGCGAGATCGATCGCGTCGGGGGAGGTGCCGAGGATCGGAATCCCGGCGTCCTGCAAGGCGCTTGCGAGCTTCAGCGGCGTCTGGCCGCCGAACTGGACGATGACGCCATGCAGCGTGCCGTTCTGCTGCTCGGTGCGCAGGATTTCGAGCACGTCTTCGGCGGTCAGCGGCTCGAAATAGAGCCGGTCCGAAGTGTCGTAATCGGTCGAGACGGTTTCCGGGTTGCAGTTGACCATGATGGTCTCGTAGCCGGCATCGGAGAGCGCGAAGGCGGCATGGCAGCAGCAATAGTCGAACTCGATGCCCTGGCCGATCCGGTTCGGCCCGCCGCCGAGGATGACGACCTTCCTGCGGTCGGAAACCTGGGCCTCGCTGCGGGTTTCGCCGGCGAAGGGCACTTCATAGGTCGAGTACATATAGGCCGTCGGCGAGGCGAATTCGGCGGCACAGGTGTCGATGCGCTTGTAGACCGGATGGACATCGAGCGCGTCGCGGCTTGCCGCCACGTCGGCGGCGTCCGTGCCGGTGAGCGAGCCGAGGCGGGCGTCGGAAAAGCCCATGCCCTTCAACATGCGCAGATTGTCGGCGTCGTCCGGCAGGCCGTGTTCGCGGACGCGCGCCTCCATGGCGACGATCTGTTCGATCTGGCGCAGGAACCAGGGATCGATGGCACAGGCCTGATGAATGAGATCGGTGGTCCAGCCCTCGCGGAAAGCCTGCGCCACCATGCGCAGCCGGTCGGGCGTGGGCGAGGCAAGGGCTGCCGAGATCGCGTTCTTGTCGTCGTCCTCGCCAAGTCCCGGAATGTCGATTTCATCGAGGCCGGTCAGCCCGGTCTCGAGCCCGCGCAGCGCCTTTTGCAGCGATTCGGCGAAGGTGCGGCCGATCGCCATGACTTCGCCGACCGACTTCATCGCGGTCGTCAGCACCGGTTCGGCGCCGGGAAATTTCTCGAAGGTAAAGCGCGGGATCTTGGTGACGACGTAATCGATCGACGGTTCGAAGGAGGCGGGCGTCGCGCCGCCGGTGATGTCGTTTTCAAGTTCGTCCAGCGTGTAGCCGACGGCAAGGCGCGCGGCGACCTTGGCGATGGGAAATCCGGTCGCCTTCGAAGCCAGCGCCGACGAGCGCGAGACACGCGGATTCATTTCGATGACGACGAGGCGGCCATCGGCCGGGTTGACGGCGAACTGGA